>JBBSUF010000027.1:0-21037 GCA_038235185.1 Lysobacterales bacterium | reverse complement strand
GTGTTGGCCTGCTCGAAGGTCGGTGAGACGCCAGCCGCCGCACAAGCTGCGGCATATTGCGGACCTGCCGGCCCGGGCGTGCCTGTGGTGCCGCACGGATCGGTCAGCGTCGCGCCAAACTGGGTGAGGCCGTACAACTCACCAAGATTGGGTGCACGGAAGCCCTGCGAGTAGCTACCGCGCAGGACAAGGTCCTCGATCGGCTGCCAACGGAAGCCCGCCTTGCCGGTGGTGGCACCACCAAAGGTCGAGTACTGCGAGCGGCGGATGGCGAAGTCGGTGCTGAAGGTCTTCCACCACGGCACCAGCAACTCGGCATAGCCTTCGTTGACGGTGTACGACGCCGAGATCGGCGCGGCGAAGGAGTCCTGGGATTCACCAGTCTGACGGAGCGGGTCCGGATTGAAGCTGCCTTGGTAACGCCGATGTTCGTACCCGACTGCGAAGCCCGCATAACGGTCGTCGCCCATCTTCCACAAATCGCCGGTCAGGTTGGCCGTCAGCAGGTCGAGGACCTGCTTGCTGGAATCATGCTGCGGCGTGCTGATGTAGTTGAGCATTGCCTGCGTCAACGGACGCCCTTCCCCGCCGAACAGGTCCAGCGGGACGCAACCCGGCGTGGCATTGCAGATGTTGACGTCGCCCAGTGCAATCTTGAGCTTGCCAACGTTGAAACCGTTCGAGAATGTCTGGTCGGCCTTGTTCTCCGAATGCACGTAGTCGACGCTCCAGTCCAGGCCGCGGCCGGTATTGAACGTGCCGTTCAACCCGAGGTTCACATACCAGGTGTCGACGTTCTGGGTGAACAGGCGTGGCCCCAGCTCGATCGGACGCTTGGTGACCCATCCGAAATTCGTCGCCGGATCCAGGTCGATGCCGAACGGGTTGTAGGGATTGTTCGCCGCGATCACGATGTTGTCGGCGATGCCGCCTGTACCGGCAAACGGACCGACGAAGATGGGTTCCGGTGCTGCCTGGTTGCTCGACTCGCGATTGTTGTAGAGCACCTTGGCGTGCAGCGACACGTTGTCGTTGATGTCGTAATGCGTGCTCGCGAACAGCGCCTTGCGCTTGGACGGTGTCAGCAGCAGGTTGAAGGGCGCGAAGTTGAAGCGGTCAGCGCCGCTCCAGTTGTGGTACGTACCGCCTGGGCCGGTGGGATTGCCGGCGTTGTAGTTCGGGCTTGTAGTGCCGTTGTTGAGCGTGATGTCGAACCAGTCATTGCCTGCCGCATCGCAGTAACCTTGGGTACCTGGCGTCACGATCCGCGGATCGCAAAAGGTGAAGCGCCCCTGCGGCGTCGCCGAACTGCCGGCGCCGATGCCTGCACCTGGAACCGGGAAGGACGACTGCGCCCAGGCACCCGCACTGATGCCTTTCTGCTCCACGTAGCTGGCGGAGAACACACTCTGGAAACGGTCGCCACCGCCGCCGACGGTGATGTCGGCTTCCTTGTCGTCGCCGCCATGGCCGTAGCTGCCAGCCTTCACGTGCACCAGCGCGCCATCGAATTTCTTGCGGGTGATGATGTTGATCACGCCGGCAATGGCATCGGAGCCGTAGATCGCCGAGGCGCCGTCTTCCAGCACTTCGATGCGGTCGACGATTGCAAGCGGAATGGTGTTGAGGTCGGAGCTGCCGCTCACGCCCGAGGCGGACGATTCATTGACCCAGCGGATGCCGTCGACGAGCACAAGCACGCGCTGGGAGCCGAGATTGCGCAGGTCGACTTGGGCCGAGCCCGCGCCGATGCCGCCGCCGCTCGCCGGATACCCGAAGTTACCGCTCGAGTTGAACTTGGCGTTGAGCGCCTTGCCGCTAGCGGTGAGCTCCTGCAGGAAATCGCCGATCGACGTCACGCCGCTCTGGTCGATCTGCGCACGGGTGATGATCGCCACTGGCTGGCTGGTGACCTTGTTCGTCTGCTTGATGCGGCTACCCGTCACCTCGACACGGTCCAGGGTCTTGGCCTGGTCGGTCGCATCGGTGGGCGCGGTCTGCGCCGCGGCGAAGCCGGGCAGCAGCAGGAGTGACAGCTTGACGGCCGTGGTGAGTCGATTGCGGCGTAGCGCTTGCATCGTGATCTCCGTACAAGAATGAGAGGGTGGATGAGGCCACCAGCGCCCCCCCGGCACTGCTGTGATGCCCTTGTAAACAATTTGTGAAGGAGGTTCAAGTGGCTGAACGTCATGGCGATTGCGTGCGTTGCGTCACCTTCCCGCTGCACACTTCAAAATGGCCAGTGTTAGAGATGCCAGGCAGTCGAAAACCCGGTTCACTTTCGCTCGGCTATAGTCCCGGCATGTCACGATCTCTTCCCCTGATCGCTTGCGCCAGCGCGCTTTCACTGTGCTGTGGGCTTGTATTTGCGCAGTCCATCGATACTGCCGGCGGTGATGCCCAGGTCCGGGCCGCTCTGGCCGCCGCGGATCGCGGCAAGTTCAATCCCGGCGACTATCTGGGTTTGTGGGGGCATCCCGGGCATCCGCTCCAGGGCTGGGTCGAGTACGACCAGCTCAAATACAACATCGACGCCGTCCCCGATGCCACCGCCAAGGCGTTCCTCGAGGAACATGACGGTCAGGCCGTCGGCCAGGCATTCCGCGAACTCTGGCTGGCGTCGGCCTCGCGCCGACAGGACTGGCCGGCCTTCCGCGCTGCGTGGTCGCCTTCGATCAAGAGCCCCGCGCTGCGCTGCGCGGAGTTGAATGCCCGCCAGGCCACCGGCGCGGCCGATGCGCAGTGGGTCAGCGATGCACAGGCGCTGTGGCGCAGCAATGGCAAACCGTGGCCGAGCGAATGCGAGACGCCCTTTGCGGTGCTCGCATCGAAAGGTGGCCTGCCACCGGCATTGCGATGGGAGCGCATCGACCTGTCGGCCGGTGAGTGGAATTCCGCGGCCATGCGCGCGGCGGCGCAGGGGCTGCCTGCTGACGACTTGGCGCTGGCTACGGATTACGCGGCGTTCCTGGATACCGTCAACGATCGTGCGCTGACCTGGCCAAAGACCACGCGCAGCCGCTGGATGGCCTCGCAGGGGTTGGCGCGGTTGGGCAAGTCGGTGCCGCTGGCCGCTGAAACGAAGTTGCCGAAATTCGCGCAGGCGCTGGACTTCACCGAAGCCGATCGCGGCCGCGTGCTCTATCAGGTCGCGTTGTGGACTGTGGCCTCCTACGGGCCGGAATCCGCGCAACGCCTCGCCGCGGTGCCAGCATCAGCCTACGACGACAAACTGCACGAATGGCAGGTGCGCGAAGCGATGTCGCGCTCGGACTGGCGCGCGGCGCTGGCCGGCATCCGCGCGATGGGCGACAAGCAGCGCAGCGATTCGCGCTGGACGTATTTCGAAGGCCGCCTGCTGGAATTGACCGGCGACAAAGCTGGAGCGCAGGCCGCGTATCACCGCGCGGCACGCGAGCCGCAGTTCCATGGCTTCCTGGCGGCCGATCGCATTGACCAGCCCTACGCCTTGTGCCCGTGGATTCCGCACGACGGCGCGCAGGCCAAGGCCGTCGTTGCACGCGATCCGGCATTGATCCGCGCGATCGACTTGTACCGCGTTGACCGCAACGCCTGGGCGCAGCGCGAGTGGGACGATGCCGTCAGCCACTTGGACGCGACGCAGCGCCGCCTGGCGGTGGAGGTTGCGCAGGACAACGGCTGGTTCGATCGCGGCGTGTTCGGCCTGGGCGTGGCTTCAAGTCAAAGCGCGCAGGACGAGGCGCGGTTGTATACGTTGCGGTTCCCGCTGCATCACGACCAGACCATCCGGCGCGAAGCCACGAAAAACGGACTGGATCCCGCATGGGTTGCCGCGGAAATCCGCGCCGAAAGCATCTTCGAACCCACGGCGCACTCGGCTGCCAACGCGATGGGCTTGATGCAGGTGCTGCCCGGGACCGGCATGCTGGTGGCGCGCAAGATCGGCGTGCCATGGGCGGGCGCCAATAGCCTCTACGATCCCGACACCAACATCATCCTGGGTACTGCGTACCTGCGGCAATTGCTGGACAAGTACGGCGGTCAACCTTATTTCGCGATCGCCGGGTACAACGCCGGCCCGGGACCGTTGTTGCGCTGGCAGTCGCAGCGTCCAGGCATGGATCCGGATTTCTGGATCGAGACGATCAGCTACAAGGAAACGCGTGATTACGTCGCGCGGGTGCTTGCCTTCAGCACCATCTACGACTGGCGCCTCA
Source organism: Lysobacterales bacterium (assembly GCA_038235185.1). Lineage (GTDB taxonomy): Bacteria > Pseudomonadota > Gammaproteobacteria > Xanthomonadales > Xanthomonadaceae > Cognatiluteimonas. Next base: position 16,838 of record JBBSUF010000027.1, on the reverse strand, counting down.
ACGGTAACGCGCTGCCATTGAGCGATCGACTGCGCGGGCGCATGAACGTGTCGCGCAAGCAGTTCGTGTGTCCGTTGGCGATCCCGATGCCCGTGGACAAAAAAACGTAGGGTAGGCCCAGGCCCACCAGACTTTCGCCACGGTGGTGGGCTGGAGCCCACCCTACAATGCCGATCGTGACCATCCAGCCTGCAATGAACACTTACCTTGTCGGCGGCGCTGTGCGCGACAGGTTGCTTGGATTGCCAGCGGGCGATCGGGACTTCGTCGTCGTCGGCGAAACTCCGGAGGCAATGCTGGCGCGCGGCTTCAAACCGGTGGGTCGCGACTTCCCGGTGTTCCTGCATCCGCAAACGGGCGAGGAATACGCGCTGGCGCGCACCGAGCGCAAATCCGGACGCGGCTATCGCGGTTTCGTGGTCGATGCCGACCCCGCCGTGACGCTGGAGGAAGACCTCGGCCGTCGCGATTTCACCATCAATGCAATCGCGCAGGATGAGCACGGCCATCTTGTCGATCCGTATGGCGGACAGCGCGATGTGGCAGGGCGCGTGCTGCGCCATATCGGTGATGCGTTCGTCGAGGATCCGTTGCGGGTGTTGCGCGCAGCGCGATTCATGGCGCGCTTCGCGTCGCTGGGATTCTCCATCGCGCCGGAGACGCTGCTGTTGATGCGTCGCGTGGTCGATAGCGGCGAATTGGCCGACCTCGTGCCCGAACGTGTCTGGCAGGAATTGTCGCGTGCGCTGGCATCCGCCACGCCATCGGCATTCCTGCGGACGTTGCGCGATTGCGGCGCACTTGCCGTGGTGCTGCCTGAAGTCGATGCGCTTTACGGGGTGCCGCAGCGCGCGGAATATCATCCGGAAGTCGATACCGGCGTGCATGTGGAACTGGTCTGCGAAATGGCGGCGCGGCTTGCTCCGGGCGACAGCGTGATTGGATTTGCCGCACTGACGCATGACCTTGGCAAGGCACTCACGCCTGCACAAATGCTGCCAAGACACATCGGGCATGAAAGCGCCGGTCTCGCGCCGCTGGATGCGCTGTGCGCGCGCATGAAAATACCGGCCGCGCAACGCCAGCTTGCCGCGATGGCGTGCCGCGAACATCTCAACATCCATCGCCTGTTCGAGTTGCGCGACAGCACCGTGCACGACCTGATCGCGCGATGCGACGGCTTCCGCCAACCGACGCGCATCGAACAACTTGCAACCGTTTGCGAAGCCGACAAGCGTGGTCGCGCAGGACTGCAGGATTGCGACTACCCGCAGGGGCGTGAGTTGCTACGACTGCTCGCTGCTGCAACCAACGTGCGCGCCGCCGACATTTCAGACCAAGGGCTCGAAGGCCCTGCGCTGGGGGCAGCATTGCGGGATGCCCGCATCGCCGCGATTGCGGTCGCTCGCGCAGCCTTGGCCGAGTCTTCCAATCCGCCCGACTAGTCGCGGCGTCGTTGCATGCGCAACAACCAGTCGCGCATCGGTGTCAGGGCGATTGCCATGCCGCCCAGAACGCCCAATGTGTTCGCCAGTGCATCATGCGGATCCATCTGCCGCGTGCTGGTGAACACGCCCTGCGCGATCTCCAGCGCAATGCCCAAGATGACAAGAGCGACGCCCGATCCGAGAAGCATGGCGCGTGTCGCGAACAGTTGAACTGCCGCCGCTGCCAGCAGGAAATAGGCCAGGAAGTGCTCGAGCTTGTCGCCACCATCCGGCACCTGTGGCAGATCGGATGCGGGTACCAGTGACGCCACGATCACAGCGGCAATTGCGAGCGCCCACAAACCCAGCCACCAGCACGAATGTCGTAATGGTTTCAATGCAGTCATAACCGCCAGCTCAGGTCGCCATTGAGGAATGCCGCGCCGAATTCGACATCGCGCGCAAAACCCATTGCCTGGAAACGTTCGCCCATGTCATCGGGCAATGTCAGGCGCTTGGCTTGCTGGCGCAGGCGATACCGGCCGGCTTCGTCGTGCGCTTTCGCCTCCGCCTCGGCAAGGCGCAGCTCAAGACCGTTGCCGATGAGGAAACTTGCCTGTGAGCAATAGCCGCTGAAGTCGAATCCGGCGCCGCTCCCTGCCTCCGCCAGTGCGGTGAAGTCGATCGACGCGGTGAGATCCTGCAGGCCCGGATGCGCAAACACATCACTGGAAACCTGGTGGCGATAAAACGCGCGCAGGGTGCCGGTGTCGCGCTGTGGAAGATAGAACTCACGACGCACATATCCGTAGTCGACGAACAACAACGCACCGCTGCGCATCGCGCCGATCACGGCCTGGATCCAGTACGGCAACTGCGGCAGCAGTTCGGAGCGGAAACCATTGGCGAATGGCGCATCCAGCTGGCGTTCGACATGACGCACGGCAGCTGACAGCAGTGCATCAGCCGGGCGGTCGACGTGCAGGAAGCGACCATCGCCATCCAGCGCAACGTGCTCCTCGAACACCTCGCCGCCGCGCAGGGTGAATCGCGGCGTCGGTAGCGCATCGATGACTTCGTTGGCGAACAGCACGCCGTTCCATGGTTGCTGCAATGGCGCATCGAGCCATTCGACCAGGTCGAACAGCAATGGATTCAGATGCTGCTGCAGTCGCGCACGCTGGCGCTGGCGCAGGTCGGCGCTGGGTTCCAGGATCGCGTAGCGTGCCGGCAACGCGTCCAGCCCCAACAGGCGCTTCAGCGCGACTTCGGCGAAGGCACCGCTGCCGCCGCCGATCTCGAGGAACTCCGCATCGGGCCCGAGCTGTCGCAACACCGGCGCAACACTGTCCGCCACGCAGGCCGCGAACAACGGACCAAGCTCCGGCGCGGTGACGAAATCGCCGTCGCCACCGAATTTCGTCGCTCCCGCGCTGTAATAGCCCAGACCCGGTGCGTACAGGCACAACTCCATGAATCGTGAAAATGGAATCGCACCGCCACCGGCGAAGATCTGTTCCTGGATGACCGCCCGCAGGCGTTCGCTGTGGGCAAGTGCGTCGGCGTCGGGAGCGGGCAATGCGGACATGACGATGGGATTGTGGAAACAATAGGCAGGATAGCCGCAACCGCCGCACACCAATGAGGACAGTCCCATGAGCCACGGTCATCCTGTCGCCCTGATCACCGGCGCGGCGCGGCGCCTGGGTGCGGCCATCGCGCAGCGCCTGCACGAGGATGGATACGACATCGCATTGCACTATCGCGAGTCATCCGGCGAGGCGGCGGCCCTGGCCGCACGGTTCAACGCAAGCCGGCCCAACAGTGCGCTGCTGCTGCAGGCGGAGCTGACGGATCTGGATCGCCTGCCGGAGCTGGTTGCAGGCGCGGTCGGGCATTTCGGACGGCTGGATGCATTGGTCAACAATGCCTCGGCATTTTTCCCGACGCCGCTGGGCACGACAACACCTGCGCAATGGGACACATTGTTTGCCGCAAACGTGCGTGCGCCGTATTTCCTTGCGCAGGCAGCAGCGCCGCACCTGAAAGCGGCCAATGGCGGAATCGTCAACCTGGTGGATATCCACGGCGAGCGTCCGCTACGCGACCATGCCGTCTATGGCATGACCAAGGCCGCGCTGATCCACATGACCCGCGCGTTGGCGCTCGAACTCGCGCCGCAGGTGCGTGTCAATGCGGTCGCACCTGGCGCCATCCTGTGGGCGGAATCAGACTCCGCAATGTCCAACAGTGCACAAGCCGCATTGCTGGCGCGCACGCCGCTGGCGCGCATCGGCACCCCGCGGGAAATTGCCGATGCCGTGCGCTGGTTGCTGCGTGAGGCGACCTACAGCACCGGGCAAGTCATCCGTATCGACGGAGGGCGCCTGCTCGACGCCTAAAGCTCGATGTCGACCTGCAACGGCGGCGTCGCAGCGTCAGGATGCGAGGCCCACAACCGGGCAAGCGTCATGTTGCGGACGGGATCCACGAACTCCGGCGCGACATCCGCCAGCGGTTTCAGCACGAAGGCATGGTGCAACTCCGGCCGCGGCAACTGGAATTCGCCGGGGCCTTCCAGCACCAAATCTCCGAAGTAAATGATGTCGATATCCAGCGTGCGATTGCTGTAGGACGCATCGCGACGATCTCGGCCTTGCACCACTTCCAGTGCATGCGCCCATTCGTTCAAAGCGAAGGGATGGATGTCGCAGTCAATAACGGCAATCGCGTTGAGGAAGTCCGGCCCCTTGAACCCGACCGCGGGCGTGCGATACACCGGTGACACCACGATCTCGCCAAAGCGCTCGCGCAACGCCGCCACGGCACTGCGCAGATGGGCTTCGGGCTCGACGTTGCTACCCATGCTCAGATAGGCCAGGCAGCTGCCACGCAGCGAACGTCGTGTGGGGAGTTTCTGCGCAACCGGATTTCGCGGTACGCGCGATGGCGTCACCGTCCTCACGGTCGAAGGTGTCGCCGATGCGCTGCTGCCGTCCATCGCGCTGGCGTCGCTGGCACGCATGCGCTCGATGATCACCCCGACCGCGCGCGCACCGCGCACCGCGCCTGGCTTGCTCAACTTCAGGCGCACATGGCGGGCCGGAAACTCCTCCAAAATGAGTTTTGCGCAGCGCTCGGCCAGTGTTTCGACCAGTCCGAAATCCGACTGCGACACGAACGCGATCAGACGCTTGCTGACCGCCTTGTAGTCAAGCGTATCGGTGATCGCATCGCTTGCCGCCGGCGTGCGGTTGTCGAACGCCATTTCGATGTCGAACTGCAGAGGCTGGCGGATGCGACGTTCCCAGTCGTAGATGCCGATCAGCGCCTCGACTTCGAGGCCTTCGATGAAGACTTTGTCCATGGGGCCTACGGTAGCCGGAAAGGGTGAAAAGGGGTCAGCATTCGCCTAGCGGCGGCAGCGTCGCCATGTCCCAGCGCGGCATGACGTCGATCGCCATGTCGCCCCGCTGCCCGGCCTGCAGGCGCAGTGCGCCGGCAAAGGCGATCATCGCGCCGTTGTCGGTACACAGCGCCGGACGCGGGAAGCAGGCGCGGCCGCCGCGTTTCGTCGCGATCTGCGCCAGTTTTTCGCGCAGGCGCAGGTTGGCGCCCACGCCGCCCGCCACGATCAGGGTGTCGCAGTCCGCGGCATCCAGCGCGCGTTCGCATTTGATCGCAAGCGTATCGACAACCGCGTCCTCGAAACCGCGGGCGATATTGGCCCGGGTCTCATCGGACTGGTCGCTGGCGCGCCAGGCCAGCAGGACCTGGGTCTTCAAGCCGCTGAAACTGAAGTCCAGCCCGGGGCGATCCGTCATCGGTCGCGAGAACCTGTAAGCGCCCGGGGTTCCGGTCTGCGCCAGTTGCGCCAACGCCGGCCCGCCCGGGTAGGGCAGCCCCATCATCTTGGCGGTCTTGTCGAAGGCCTCACCGGCGGCGTCGTCCAGGGTTTCACCGAGCAGCCGGTACTGGCCGATGGCCTCGACCGCCACCAACTGGGTATGGCCACCGGACACCAGCAGCGCGACGAAGGGCGGCGCGAGGTCCGGGGCTTCCAGCAGCGGCGCCAGCAGGTGGCCTTCCATGTGATGGACGCCGAGCGCCGGCTTGTCCAGCGCCCACGCCAGCGACCGCGCCACGCCCGCGCCGACCAGCAACGCCCCGACCAGTCCCGGCCCGGCGGTGTAGGCCACGCCATCGATGTCGCGCACGCCCAGGCCCGCATCCGCCAGCGTTTGCCGGATCAGCGGCAACAATGTGCGCACGTGGTCGCGGCTGGCCAGTTCCGGCACAACGCCCCCGTATTCCGCGTGCAGGGCGACCTGGCTGTAGAGGGCCTGTGCCAGCAGGCCGTCCGAGCCGCTGCGCGCGGTGTCGTAGACGGCCACGCCGGTTTCGTCACAGGAGGTTTCGATGCCGAGGACGCGCATGGGCTGTCGGTGACCGATGGCGACCGTGGTGGCTGGTGGCCCGGCGGTTGCGCCATCACGAAGGGAGCCGTTATTATACGCGGCTCGCCCGTTGCACCGGGCGACATTTGCGAGTCCCTTCGCAAGAGCCCGGCCATCCATGGCTGGACTTTTCATTTACGAGATCACCGCATGCCCAGCGTCAAAGTCCGCGAAAACGAACCCTTCGAGTTTGCCCTGCGCCGCTTCAAGCGCACCTGTGAAAAGGCTGGCGTGCTGGCGGAGACCCGCAAGCGCGAGTTCTACGAGAAGCCGACCCAGGAGCGCAAGCGCAAGGCCGCCGCGGCAGTGAAGCGCCAGGCGCGTCGCAGCTCACGTGACGTCACCAAGCGCCAGCGCCTGTATTGATCGAACGACATCCGGCCTGTCCGGATGCCGCTGCAGCGTTGACGAAGCCGGCCTTGCGCCGGCTTTCGTGTTTTTATCGACCAATCCATCGACCGCGTCCATCGGAGACTCGCCATGACCCTGAAGCAGCAACTGATCGACGACATGAAGGCCTCGATGAAGTCAGGCGAGAAGATCCGCCTGGGCGTGATCCGTTTGATCAATGCCGGCATCAAGCAGCGCGAGGTCGACGAACGCATCGAGCTGGATGACCCCGCCGTGCTCGGCGTGCTGGAGAAGATGGTCAAGCAGCGCCGCGACTCGATCAGCCAGTACGACGCCGCCGGCCGCAACGACCTGTCGCGCATCGAACGCGACGAGATGGCGATCATCGAGCACTATCTGCCGGCGAAGATGGGCGAGGCGGAAATCATCGACGCCATCGATGCCGCCGTGCTGGAGACCGGGGCAACCTCACTGGCCGACATCGGCAAGCTCATGGGCGTGCTCAAGCCACGACTGGCGGGCAAGGCCGACATGGGCGAGGTGTCGAAACTGGTGAAGCAGCGCCTGTCCGGCAACTGATCCCTTTCCCATTCCGCTGGCGTGGCATCCTGAAGGCTGCATGGCCCGCATCCCCGACGCCTTCATCGATGACTTGTTAGCCCGCACCGACATCGTCGAGGTGGTGGGCACGCGCGTGCCGTTGAAACGGCAGGGCAAGGAATATGCAGCGCGCTGTCCCTTCCACGACGAGCGTTCGGCATCGTTCACGGTGTCGCCGACCAAACAGTTCTACCACTGCTTCGGCTGCGGCGCGCACGGCACCGCAATCTCGTTCCTGATGAATTACGACCGGCTCGAGTTCCTCGACGCCGTCGACGACCTCGCCAAGCGCGTCGGCATGGAAGTCCCCCGCGATGCGAACGTGCGCAACGAAGACAGCGATACCCGTGAGCTTTATGCGGTGGTCCAGGAGGCGGCCAACTTCTTCAGTAACCAGCGCGCCGCCAGTGAAAAGGTGCGCGCCTATATCCGCGGCCGCAACATCGATGAGGGCATCGTCGAGCTTTATGCGGTCGGCTATGCACCGGATGGGTTCAACGCACTCAAGGATGCGCTGGGCACCGATATCCGCCGAATGGGCCTGCTCGAACGCGCCGGGCTGTTCTCCAAGAACGACAAGGGCCACGTTTACGACAAGTTCCGCGATCGCCTGATGTTCCCGATCCATGATCGCCGCGGGCGCGTGATCGCGTTTGGCGGCCGCGTGCTCGATCCGGAGGATTCACCGAAATACCTGAATTCCCCCGAGACCGTGCTGTTCCACAAAGGCCGTGAGCTGTACGGCTTGTGGCAGGCCAGGCAGGCCAATTCAAAACTCGATCGCCTGGTCGTGGTCGAGGGCTACATGGATGTCGTCGCGTTGGCGCAATACGGTGTGACGCAGGCCGTGGCGACGCTCGGTACCGCGACCACGCCCGACCATGCCGAGTTGCTGTTCCGCAATGCGCCGGATGTCTTCTTCTGCTTCGATGGCGACCGCGCCGGTCGCACCGCGGCGTGGAAAGCGCTGGAGTCGGTGTTGCCGCGGATGAAGGATGGACGCCAGGCGTTTTTCCTGTTCCTGCCTGACGGCGAGGATCCGGACACGATCGTGCGCAAGGAGGGCGCTGGAGGATTCGCTGCGCGACTCGCACAGGCGACGCCGCTGTCTGAATTTTTCTATGCCGAACTCGGCAAGGACGTGAACCTCGACACGCTCGACGGCAAGGCGCGCATGGCCGAGCGCTGCAAACCGATGCTGGCGCAGATCCCCGACGGTGCCTTTGGCGATCTCATGCGGCAGCGGTTGACTGAACTGACCGGCGTCGGCGCGCGCAGCAGTTCGCCAGACACGCATGTGCCTGTACAACGTGCGCGTAGCGTTCTGCCCGGCCATGTGGCGAAACGGACTCCTGTCCGGAATGCAATCTCCCTGCTATTGCAGCAGCCATCACTCGCATTGACGGTGGAAACCCCATTTCGCTTCGCGTCACTGCGCGCCCCTGGCGTAGACCTGCTGGTCGAATTGATTGACCTGATACGCACTCGACCATCGATCAACTCAGGAATACTGCTGAGCCATTTCGAGGGCCGCGACGAACTCACCGCGTTGCAGAAGCTCTCGGTTGAACCATTGATCCAGAGCGAACAGGCGGCCCCGGAATTTGAAGGCACGCTGCTTCAGCTTGAACTGCAATTCCTCGAACAACGCCGGAGTGACCTCGAATCTCAGCTGGCAGAAGTTGGCATGGTCGGCATGAAGGACGAGGACAAAGTTGAATATTTTGCAATCCCGCAACGAATTTCTGGATTGAAAAAATTGCGTCGTTAGTTTTGCGTGGGTTCGCGGGTACGCGAAGACTTGCGAAAGCGGATGTGGCGCCCTGCCTGATGCGTGTCCTTCAGTCGCTGTCCATGCGCGGCCAGCAAATCGCCGCGCGTCAGGATGCCGACCAGCGCGTGCGGCGCTTCGACGCCAACCACGATCACGCGACCGATATTCTCCGCGACCATGTGGTCGGCGGCTTCGCGCAGTGAATGATGTTCATGCACCACCACGGGAGCGCGCACCAGCATGTCGCCGATGTGGCGCATGTTCGGCTCCGACGGGTTGAGCAGGTTGCGCCGCGTGATCACCCCGCGCACGCGACCGTTGTCGTCGATCACCGGGAATCCCTGGTGCTGGAATTCCGGCCGGCCGGAACTGATCCGTTCGCGGATCTCGCCGAGCTCGTCGCTGGTGCGCAGCGACACCACGTCGCGGCTGCAGGCGTCGCGCACCAGTACCTGCTCGAGGTAATCGGCTGCGTACTCGGTCGGCACGCGCACGCCACGGCGCGCGATCTTCTCGGTCATGATCGTGTTACGCATTGTTAGTGCCGAAACGAGATACGCCGCGGTGCATCCACCCAGCAACGGCAACAACCCCGCGGCCTGGTGCGTGGTCTCGAATGCGAACACCACCGAGGCCAGTAACGCGCGCGAAGCTCCGGCGAAGATCGCAGCCATCCCGACCAGGCCCGCAATGCGTGGGTCGATGCCGAGTTGCGGTGCCACCGCCACCAGGCCGAATCCGGCGAGCGCCCCAAGCGCGCCACCGATCGTGAACAGTGGCGCCAACGTGCCACCAGAAGTTCCGCTGCCGAGCGCGATCGACCAGGAGATGAACTTCATCACGCACAGGAATGCCAGCGTGCCGACCGCAAAACGTCCCGAGACGATCGCCTGGATGTTGCTGTACCCCACGCCAAGGGTGAGCGGTGCGAAGTAACCAACAATGCCGACGACCACGCCGCCAATCGCCGGCCACCACATCCAGTGCACCGGGAGTTTCTCGAAGGCGTCTTCGATTCCGTACACGATCCGGGTGACGCCGACACTGACCAGCCCGACCAGCGCACCGAGCACGATGTAGCTGAGCAACGCAGGGATTCCTGGCTCGGAGACTGGCGGCATGGCGAACACCGGCGCATTGCCGACCAGCCAATAGCGCACGCCAGCGGCGGCAACCGCGGCAAGCGCGACCGGAATCAACGAGCGTGGTCGCAATTCGAACAACAACAACTCGACCGCGAGGATGACTGCCGATACCGGGGATCCGAACACCGCCGCCATGCCGCCGGCCGCGCCCGCGGCGAGCAGCACTTTGCGCTCGTCGCCGGTGACGCGAAGCAACTGCCCGAGGAACGATCCCAGCGCGCCGCCGGTGGCGATGATCGGGCCCTCCGCGCCGAACGGGCCGCCGGTGCCAATCGCGATTGCCGATGAGAGTGGCTTGAGGAAGGTGATGCGCGGTGGAATCTTCGATTCGTTGAGCAGCACCTGCTCCATCGCCTCGGGAATGCCATGGCCCCGGATGGCACGCGAACCCCAGCGCGCCATCACGCCAACGATCAGCCCGCCGATGACTGGCACCACGATGACCCATGCACCGAGTTGATGATCGGCCGGCGAAATATTTAACGTCGACCAGCGACCGTAAAAGGCAGCATTGGTCACCAGGTCGATCAAAATGACCAGCAAACGCGCAATGAATCCAGAAGCGATGCCGAGCACGATCGCAACGGCAGTGATCATCAGCACGCGCGGCTCCACCAGGGTCGAGCGTCGCGGCATGTTCGCCGCATCCAGGCTGATGCCCAGCGAGGGCGCCACGGCCAATGCGTCGGTACTGGCGTCGTCGCGAAGATGCGGATGGTTTGGCGTGGGGCTGGTGGGTCTCATCGTTCTGCCAACACGGCGCAACAGGCGCGAATGCTACGCCGCCTTGCGGCTGGTTTCAGGCATGGCGGCGTCCCGGAACGAATCAACCGACGGATTGCAATGCGAATGCAGGCATCGGCTGCAGCCACGGCAGCAACCAGTGATCGATCAGCAGGAACGCGAACAATGCCATCAGGTACACGATCGAATAGTTGAACACCCGCATCGGGAAGAAGTCGTCCGGCGGGTCCATCAACCGCCACGCATACCAGAGGAACACCGCGCCCAGCACCAGCGCGCCGCCGAGATAGAACAAGCCGCTCATGCCGGTTGCCCACGGCAGCACCGTTACCGCCAGCAGCAACACGGTGTAGAACAGGATCTGCCAGCGCGTGTATTGCACGCCATGCGTGACCGGAAGCATCGGCACCATGGCGCGGGCGTAGTCGTCGCGACGGAAGATCGCCAACGCCCAGAAATGCGGCGGTGTCCACACGAAGATGATCAGCACCAGCAACAGTGCGTGCGGATGCAGTTGCCCGGTCACCGCGGCCCAGCCCAGGGCGGGCGGCGCTGCGCCAGCAATGCCGCCGATGACGATGTTCTGCGGCGTGGCACGTTTGAGGTACACCGTGTAAATGACGGCGTAACCAATCAGCGACGCAAACGTCAGGAACGCGGTCAGCGGATTCACCCACAGCGCGAGCACCGCCATCGACAACGCGCCCAACACGAGCGCGAATACCAGCGCCTGGCGTGGCGTCAGCGTGCCGGACACCAGCGGGCGCCACGACGTCCGCGCCATCTGCGCATCGATGCGACTGTCGAGGATCTGGTTGATCGCCGCCGCACTGGATGCCGCCAGCCAGATACCAAGCGTCCCCAGCAATGACGCGCGCCATGGCGGCAAGCCGGGCACGGCGAGGAACATCCCGATCACCGCGGTGAACACGATCAGCGCGACCACGCGCGGCTTGGTCAAGCTCCAGTATTGCTTGAGCACGCTTTGTTTGAGCATGGAATCAGCCATCGCGGGATCAGGCGTCCGGTGCGCGCACGCGCGCGACCAGCCCAACCAGGACGAACAGCAACAGCGCCGCGCCGGCGTTGTGCAGCACCGCCACCGGCAATGGCAACGCGAGCTTGACGTTGGCGATCCCCAGGCAGACCTGCGCGATCACCAGGCCAGCGAGCAATGCGCCCGCGCCACGCACACCAGGCGTGCGCAACAGATAGGTCGCAAGGCCCAGCACGTACACGAACACGATCCCCGCCATCATCCGATGCGCCAGCTGGATCGCGATGCGCGATGCACCATCGAGCACGCCGCCTTCGTAATCGACCCCGCCATGGCCCACGAATGCATCACGCCACAGCACGAAACCATTATGAAAATCGTGCGGCGGCCACCAGAGACCCACGCACTTAGGAAAGTCGGTTCCACAGGCGAGCGCGGCATAGTTGGAACTGGTCCAGCCGCCCAGCGCGATCTGCACGCCTAACAGACCCAGCGCAACGAACAGCAGGCGACGCAACAGGCGGGCATCTGGAAGGCGGATCGGGATATCCGTGGCGCGCCACGCCATCCAGGTGAGCAGGGCAAACGTCAACATGCCCCCGAGCAGGTGCCCCATCACCACGATGGGCTTCAGCAGCCAGGTCACCGTCCACATGCCAAGCAGCGCCTGGACGATGATCGCGGCCAACGTCAAGGCGGCGACACGCGCGAAATCCGCGTTCGACCAACGCAGTGCGGCGAACAGCAGGATGCCCTCGCCGCCGGCCGCCAGCAGGACCGCCGGTACGTACATGCCACGCATGTACAACACGATTGAAAGCGCCACCGCGACGGCCGCCATCAGGACCTGCGCGATCCCATGATGACGCCGGCGCGCGGCCAGCAGCGCGAGCAGCAACGCCAGCGTGCCCAGCGTTCCGGCCAGCATCCGGTGCAGTTGTTCGCGCCATGCCTTGTGGATTTCGACCGGTCGGATCGCGGTGGCGGCCGAGTCTGCAATGTGGCTGGTCGCGGTCGGCCACGCGGCGCGGCCATAGCAGGTCGGCCAGTCGGGACAGCTCAGGCCAGCATTGGACAGTCGCACGAATGCGCCGAATACGATCACGCCGAAGGCCAGCGCGCAGGCCAGCCACGCCAGGCGATGGAAGTGTTTATAGACAGCGGGTTTATGGACAGCGGGTTTAAGCACAACTGGCCGATGGACGACAGGGGGAAGCAACGTGTCCGATTGCATCTGGCTCATGTCACATCAACTTGGTGAGGGTCGCCAGGTCCGTGCGCAGCCCGGACGGATCAAAGCCCGGTGCATAGCGCAGGATGACAAAGCCGTTGGGATCAATGATGTAGACCGGCACATCGTGCGGAGGTTCTCCCGCTGTCGGCTGCAGCCGCGGCAATTGGGCAAGCAGCATGCTGCTGGGCTGCATGACCTGGAGTGCACCGCCATGCATCGCGACAGCGGGCGCTGACCCAATCCACAACACCTGCACGTGATCGGACTCCTGTCCCATCAGCTGCCAGACGGTGTCGATCTGCCGTGCCAGCCGTTCGCAGGCAACGGTGCAATCGGCCGGTGGCGCCACTGCGATCCGCCAGATGCGTTGGGACGGATTCCAATGATAGGCGTCGCCATTGATCAAGCGCGGAACGACGCCGCGTAGATCAGCAGGCGGTTGCAACAACTCGCCGTGCACCTTGGTGCCGGGGGGCCGCCAGCCGGAAAAACGCAAGGCACCGGCTAACAGCAGACTGCCGAAAAACAACGCGAAGATCGCCAGCAACACGAACCGGTTGCGGCGGCGTATTTGTTCTGCGGATGCGGATGGTGCTGCGTTCATGGCGTGCGAGCCGCTCCAGGTTTGCGGAACGTCAATATAAGTGCCGTCGCCAGCACCGTCAGCGCCAGTCCGAACCATTGCACCGCATAACCCAGGTGCCGTTCGGGCGGCAATGTGTTCGGCAGGATATCCAGGTCACGCGGATAACCGATCGGCAATGCCGGGTCGAGTTTGAGCACGCGCAGCGCCAGCGTCGGCAGGTGCAACGTGCGGCGCAGCAATGCAATGTCCACTGAGGTCGTCAACAAGGTGCCATTGGCTTGCGGCACAAATACAGCGCGCACGAAACCGGCTGAAGGCGGCGGTGACAACAGGCCCGCGACATGCTGCGCGCCCGTGATCGGCGCGACGACCGGCATCTGGCGATTGCCGGGCACGGGCAGCCAGCCAAGCTCGGCCAACACCGGTGAAACCGTGGCATCGGCGGACTGGAACACACGGTAGGCACGCACGCCGGAGCGGCCATCGTGCTGCTGGTTATCGAGCAGCAACGCTGGTGCGGCGACGAAATGGCCGTCGGCCGACGTCCAGTCGTAAGCATGCAGGCGCTGGGCATCGGCGGCGCTCACCAAGGGCTGCGGACGGCGCTCGAGAAGCGTGGCGTGCACGGCATCGAGCATCGCCTGTTTTTCATGCATGCGCGCGAGCTGCCAGATGCCCAGGCGCGTGAACAGGGCAATGCCCAGCAACGCCAGCGTCCAGCCGAACAGCAACGTGCCGCGTCGACTCACGCCGTTGGTCGCTTGCGCTGCGATAATCCCAACCGGGCGCCACACGGGCGCATCGCGGACGCCGCCATGAACGAGTCGCTCAAGACGTTGCTGATCGTCGCCTTCCTGATCCTCATCCTGTGGAACCTCGGTGCCGGTCTGTATTACATGCTGGTCGACAAGGGTACGACCAAGCGCACCGTGAATGCGTTGACCCGGCGCATCGCACTGTCTGTCGCGCTGATCCTGTTCATCGCGCTGGCAATCTACATGGGCTGGATCACGCCACATGGTGTCGGGCGATAGTTCGCTCCTTCCCTGCAAGGGAAGGAAAGTGCCTGACGCTTACAGCACGTAGACGAACAGGAACAATCCCAGCCAGACCACGTCGACGAAGTGCCAGTACCACGCCACGGCCTCGAACGCGAAATGATCGTCACGGGTGAAATGACCCTTTAGACAGCGCAGCCAGATGATGGCCAGCATGATCGTGCCGAGCGTGACATGTGCACCGTGGAACCCGGTCAGCATGAAGAAGGTCGAGCCGTAGATACCCGAGCCTAGGGTCAGGTTGAACTGGCGATACGCCTCCATGTATTCGGTTGCCTGGAAATACAGGAACGACGCGCCGAGCAGGATGGTGAAGCCCAGGAAGGCCAGCAGTTGCTTGCGGCGGCCGGCCTTGAGTGCATGGTGGGCGATCGTCACGGTCACACCTGACGACAGCAGGATCAGCGTGTTGACCAGCGGCAGGCCCCACGCCGGCACGATCTGGAAGTGGCCGCCGATGCTGCCGGGGCCATTGCTCGGCCAGCCGGCGGAGAACCCGGGCCACAACGTGTTGTTGGTCATGGCGCCATGGCCCTCACCGTTGAGCCATGGCATCGCGTATTCGCGCGCATAGAACAACGCACCGAAGAACGCGGCGAAGAACATCACTTCGGAAAAGATGAACCACACCATGCCCATGCGGAACGACGTGTCGACCTGCTTGTTGTAGACACCGCGCAGGGATTCGCCGATGACGTCGCTGAACCATTTGAACAAAATCGCCAACAGCATCACCAGCCCGATGAAGAACGTCGGCCGGCCCCAGCTGAACTCGTTCAACCAGCTGGCAAAACCCACCATGGTCGCGAACAGCGCCACCGATGCCACCACCGGCCAGCGGCTGCCGTGCGGGATGTAGTAGACGGCCGGATCATGCCCGTGGGGACCATCAGGATGAAGTGCGGCGTCGGTGCTGTGCGCTTGGGCCATGGCAGTGTTCCGGTTTGCGTATGTGTTGTATGCAGAGGTCGAGGATCAGGGCGCGGAACGTGGCGATTCCACTGTGCCCACCGCTGCGGTCGTGCGCGACGAAGTATTCGCGGGCAGGCGCGACGTCAGCAATTGATTCTTGTAAAACGTGTAGGACAGCGTGATCGTGTTGACGTCGGCGGGCAGGTCGGGATCGACGATGAAGCGCACCGGCATGTCGCGCGATTCGCCCGCCGAAAGCGTCTGCGCGGTAAAGCAGAAGCATTCGGTCTTGCTGAAGTAGCCGGAAGCGCGCGACGGTGCGATCGACGGCACCGCATTCCCCACGATGGCACGGTCGCCGGTGTTGCGGGCGAAGTACTTCGCCTCGTACAGCTGTCCTGGATGGACGCGCAGTTTTGTTTGCTCGGGCGAAAACTCCCAGGGCAATTTCGAATTGACGCCGCCATCGAACTCGACCGTCACCCAGCGACTGTCATGGACGATTGCTGCCGTATCTGCGCCCTTCTGCAGTCGTACACCAAAGACCTTTTCGCAGGCGAGCCGGTACAGCGGCACCATCGAGAACGTGAATGCAAAGGCACCCAGCGCGATCCCGAGCATCTTGACCAGGCCCGCTGTGTTGCGGTTGCCACTCATCGATGCACGCCAGAGACAATGAAGCCGACGTAGATGATCACCACGATGACGACAAACAGCAGCACCGTGCGGCGCACGCCCTTGCGGCGCGCGGCGGCTTGCAGGACGGTCATCGGCTCTGTTGGCTCACGCATTCCAGTAAGACTCAGTCGTAATCTTTGTGGACGAAGTCACCGTGGGCCAGGTCGCCTTCACGGATCACCGGGGGCACCGTGAATGTGTGGTGCGGCGCCGGTGACGGCACCGTCCATTCCAGCCCAAGAGCGCCTTCCCATACCCGTGCGGTGGCCGGCTTGCCGCTGCGCAGTGAGTTCCACAGGATGAAGAACATGAAGAACGGCGTCAGGAACATGCCGAACGCGCCGATCGAACTGATGAAGTTCCAGTCGGCGAACACCGGGTTGTAGTCCGGAATCCGGCGCGGCATGCCAGCCAGTCCCAGGAAGTGCTGAGGGAAGAACAGCAGGTTGACGAACACCATGGTCCACCAGAAATGGACCTTGCCCAGGGTGTCGTTGTACATACGCCCGGTCCACTTCGGCCACCAGTAATAGACCGCTGCGATGATCGCGAACAACGCGCCGGTCACCAGCACATAGTGGAAATGCGCGACCACGAAATACGTGTCCTGGTACTGGAAGTCGGCCGGCACGATCGCCAGCATCAATCCGGAGAATCCGCCGATGGTGAACAGGATCACGAACGCGATCGCCCACAGCATCGGTGTCTCGAAGGTCATCGCACCCTTCCACATGGTGCTGACCCAGTTGAAGACCTTCACCCCGGTCGGGATCGCGATCAGCATCGTGGCGTACATGAAGAACAGCTCGCCGCCCAGCGGCATGCCGACGGTGAACATGTGGTGCGCCCACACGATGAAGCTCAGGAACGCGATC
>JBBSUF010000026.1:0-21161 GCA_038235185.1 Lysobacterales bacterium | reverse complement strand
TCGGACACGTTCTTGTGCTGCGTCACCGAGCGGCCGAGGAAGACTTCATCCTCCTCTTCGCCGTAGGTGATCGGCCCAAGTTCGGACAGGCCCCACTTGGTGACCCTGTTGCGCGCCATCTTGGTTGCGCGTTCGATGTCGTTGGATGCGCCGGTGGTGACCTTGTCGTCACCGAAGATCAATTCCTCCGCCACGCGGCCACCGTACAGCGAGCACAACTGCGACTCGATCGCGGTGCGGTTGTAGCTGTACTTGTCGCCTTCGGGCAGGTACATGGTCACGCCGAGTGCGCGGCCACGCGGGATGATCGTCACCTTGTAGACCGGATCGTGCTCGGGCATCAGGCGACCGACAATCGCATGGCCTGCCTCGTGGTAGGCGGTGAGCGTCTTTTCCTGTTCGCTCATCGCCATCGAGCGGTTCTCGGTGCCCATCATGATCTTGTCGCGCGCCTTGTCGAAGTGCTCCATGCGCACTTCCTTGCCGTTCTCGCGGGCGGCGAATAACGCGGCTTCATTGACCAGGTTGGCAAGGTCTGCGCCACTGAAACCTGGCGTACCGCGCGCGATCACCATCGGTACGACATCGTCGGCCAACGGCACCTTGCGCATGTGCACCTTGAGGATCTGCTCGCGGCCGCGCACATCGGGCAACCCGACCACGACCTGGCGATCGAAACGACCCGGGCGCAACAGCGCTGGATCCAGCACGTCGGGACGATTGGTCGCCGCGACCACGATCACGCCTTCGCCGCCCTCGAATCCGTCCATCTCGACCAGCAACGCATTCAACGTCTGCTCGCGCTCGTCATGACCGCCGCCCAGACCGGCGCCACGATGACGGCCGACCGCGTCTATCTCGTCGATGAAGATGATGCACGGCGCGTGCTTCTTGGCCTGTTCGAACATGTCGCGCACGCGCGAGGCGCCGACACCGACGAACATCTCGACGAAGTCGGAACCGGAGATGCTGAAGAACGGTACCTTGGCTTCGCCGGCGATGGCTTTCGCCAGCAGCGTCTTGCCGGTGCCGGGCGGGCCCACCATCAACACGCCGCGGGGAATTTTGCCGCCGAGCTTCTGGAAGCGGCCGGGGTCACGCAGGAATTCGACCAGCTCTGAGACTTCCTCCTTCGCCTCGTCGCAGCCTGCGACGTCAGCGAAGGTGACCTTGGTCTGGTCGTCGGACTGCAGCTTGGCGCGCGAACGTCCGAAGCTCATTGCCCCCTTGCCCCCGCCCTGCTGCATCTGGCGCATGAAATACACCCAGATGCCGATGAACAGCAGCCATGGCAGCACGTTGATCAGGATGGCAGCCAGCGACATTCCGCTTGCCGGTGGCGCCTGGGTCGTCGTCACGCCGTGGTTGATCAGGTCGTTGACCAGATCCTTGTCGCCCGGGTTGTAGGTGGTGAACTTGGTGCCGTCCTTGCGCTCGCCACCAATGGTGGTGCGGTCCTCGCCGATGTTGACCTTGGCGACGTGGTTGCCCTGCACTTCCTGCACGAACTGGTCGTAGGTCAGCGCATCGGAACCAGCGGTCTTCGGGCTGAAGCTCTGGAACACCACCATCAAGACGACGGCGACGACAACCCAAAGCAACAGATTCTTGGCCAGATCATTCATCGGAATACCTGCATGCAGTCGCCTGCGTGGTTACTTCTTCATCTGCAGAAGCTTGCCTTGGGCCAAGGCATAGACTTCGGCGGATCGCTTGCGTGACGCTTCGGGCTTGCGGATCACCACTTTGGCATAGCGCCGCCGCAGCTCCCGCACGTAATCATCGAATCCGACACCCTGGAATAATTTGATCAGGAACGATCCATCCACTCGCAGGTGACGATCGGCAAATTCCATCGCCAGTTCCGCCAAGTGCATCAATCGAGCCTGGTCGACCACATCCACTCCGCTCATATTGGGGGCCATGTCGGACAGAACAAGGTCGACGGGTTGGCCTTCCAGCGTGGCTTCAAGCATGGATAAGACGCCTTCCTCCCTGAAATCGCCATGAAGGAACTCCACGCCGGCCAAGGTCGGCATTTCGAGGATGTCCAGCGCGATGACGCGACCGGGATTCGCCTTGTCGATACTGCCAAGTGCCTGCCGCAGCCACTGCGACCATCCGCCGGGCGCCGCCCCTAGGTCGACCACCACCATGCCCGGCTTGAGCAGGCGGTCGCGTTCGACCAGTTCCTCCAGCTTGTAGGCCGCCCGCGAACGCAGTCCTTCGGCTTGCGCTTTCTTCACGAAGGGGTCGGAAAAATGCTCCTTCAACCAGCGTTGGCTGGATTTGCTGCGGGTCGCCATACGTATGGCCATGATACCCTGCGCATCCGCATTCACTTCAGCTGTGCCGCTTATGCCGATCGTCCTGACCAACGCCCAGACCCGTTTCCTTCGAGGTCAGGCGCACGGCCTCAAGGCGATCCTGCAGGTGGGTGGCAAGGGCATTAGCCAGACGCTGGTTGACGAAGTCATCAGTGCACTCGAGCACCACGAGCTGATCAAGGTGAAATTCGCCGCCGAAGACCGCGAAAGCCGCCATGCGATGGTCGATGAGCTGGCCCGACGCGCCGACGCGGCGCTGGTGCAACGGATCGGGCATGTCGCAATCCTGTACCGACCCAGCCTGGATCATCGCCAGATCGTATTGCCGCGAGCCTGAGCCAAGGCAGCGTCACTCCTGTCCGGCGCTACCCGCCGCCTCTCTTTCAGTGGCCAGTCGCGCCATGCGTTGCGCATCGGCGAGGATGCCCCGCAGCAGCCGCACCTCGTGCGTGTCCAGTCCGATGCGCAGGAACAACCGCCGCAGCTTGCGCATTGCCGACTCCGGAGCACGGCCCTTGTGGAAATCGATCGCGTCCAAGGTATCCGCCAACTGCGCGAAGAAGCCTTCGACCTGCTGGTGGGAGGCTTGCAAATCCTCCTTGGGCAACGCCTGGCTCACGGAGACATCCGCCGCGAGCACCGCCATTCGCAACTCATACGTCAACACCTGCACGGCAGCGGCCAGGTTGAGTGAGCTGTAATCCGGGTTTGCGGGGATGTGCACGGCGCCGTGGCAAAGCTGCAGTTCGTCGTTGGTCAGGCCAGTCCGCTCGCGGCCAAAGACCAGCGCAACCTCGTCGCCCTCACCGGCTGCCGACAGGATCCGCATCGCGGCATCACGCGGCAGCTGCTCATCCAGCGCCACCCGGCGACTGCGGGCCGTGCAGCCCAGCACCAATCGGCAGTCGGCAACGGCTTCGGCCAGCGTCGCATGCACCTGTGCGCAGGCCAGCAGGTCGTCGGCGCCGGCAGCCAGGGCATCGGCTTCGTTGTGGGGGAACCGTTCGGGCGCGACCAGCACCAGTCGCGACAGGCCCATCGTCTTCAACGCACGCGCCGCCGAACCGATATTGCCTGGATGCTGGGTGCCGACCAGCACGATACGGATGCGTGCAAACGGCTGGGTAACTGGGGAATCGGTGCTCATCTGCCAATGGTAAACTCCGCGCCCGGCTTTCATGCCGGCCCGCTCTTTTCCACTGCCTGCCGACAGTTCCCTGATCCCTTGATGCGCTCACGACGAGCGTCCCAAGCCATCGCGGCGATCCTGTCAAACCATCGGAGCTCGTCCGCGTATGCAAAAGCCCGCCGTCAACGTCATGGTCAAGGCAGCGCGCGCCGGTGGCAACATGCTGCTGCGACACATGCACCGACTCGACGCCATCAACGTGATCGAGAAGGATCGCTTCGATTACGCCAGCGAGGTCGACAGCCTGGCCGAGGCCGAGATCATCAAGGAACTCAAGCGCGCCAATCCCGACTACGCAATCCTCGGCGAGGAAGGCGGCAAGCAGAAGGGCATTCGCGACGGCGGTCGCTTTACCTGGGTGATCGATCCGCTCGATGGCACCAGCAATTACCTGCACGGATTCCCGCACTGGTGCGTGTCGATCGCGCTGGTGGAAGCGGGCGAGCCGATCCATGGCGTGGTGTTCGATCCGCTACGCAATGAGTTGTTCACCGCCAGCAAGGGCTCGGGCGCCGTGCTCAACGAACGCAAGATCCGCGTCAACGAACGCAAGGACATGACTGGCGCGATGTTGGCCACGGGGTTTGCGCCCCGCGAGCGCGCTCGCGCGGGTGCGCAACTGGAATGCCTGCGCGAACTGCTGCGCGATGCCGAAGACGTGCGTCGCACCGGCTCGGCGGCGCTGGACCTGGCCTATGTGGCGAGCGGACGCACCGATGGTTATTTCGAAGCGGGCCTGCAGCCGTGGGACATCGCCGCCGGCGTCTTGCTGGTGCGCGAAGCCGGCGGGCGCGTCTGCGATTTCCGTGGCGCCGCGTTGGGAAAAATGGACATCGCCCCGACCCGCGGGCATCAGGTGGTCGCCGGGGGCATCAAGCTGACCGAGCCGCTGCAGAAGACGATCGTGTCGTCGGGATATGCGGCAAGCTTCAACTGACAGCTTTTCGTTTGAGCGACTTCAGTCGCGAGCTTTTCGCGAGCGTTATACGGGATAGCGCATTCAACGGCGCGTCGTAGTAGCGTCGCAATCGAGTCTCATCGAGGCGCAGCCACGCAATTGCGTGGCCTTTTTGTTTGAATCGGGATGAACTTACGGGCGCCGCGCCAACGCCGCATCGTCCTTCGCCTTCGGCATCAGGTCCTGCTTGGTGACATTCATCATCAGCAGCAACGGGCAGGCCACGAAGATGGACGACAGCGTGCCGATGATCACGCCGATGATCTGCGCCTCTGCGAGCCCACGCATCGAGGCGCCTCCGAAGATGTACAGCGCCAACATGCTGAGGAAAGCCACGAAGGACACGATCACCGTGCGCGACAAGGTCTGGTTGACCGCGTGGTTCATCACTTCGCTCGGCTCGGCGCGCATTCCACGGAAATTCTCGCGCACCCGGTCGAACACGACGATGGTGTCGTTGATCGAGAAACCCATCACCGCCAGCACGCCCGCCAGCACGGTCAGGTCGAACTCATGGCGGGTGATCGCGAACCATCCGCATACCAGGATCACGTCATGCAGCGTCGCGATGATCGCGGCAATCGCGAACTTCAATTCGAACCGGAATGATATGTAGATCAGGAAGCCCAGCAGCACGAACAGCAGTGCATACAGGCCATTGAGTGCCAACTCCTTGCCTACCTGCGGACCGACGAAATCACTCTTGGTGACCGTGGCCGCATTGTCCGCCGTCGATACAGCGCGCACGACGTCTTCCGCCGTCTGCGCCACGGCCTTGCCGACGGTTCCTTCCTTGGTCTGCAGGCGTATCAGGATGTCTTTGCTGGAGCCAAAGCGCTGCACCTGTGCGCCTGCAAACCCGGCAGCGGACAGGCGCTGGCGCACGACATCGACATCGGCGACCTTCTCGAACTTCAACTCGGTCACCGTGCCGCCGGTGAAATCAAGCGCGAAGTTGAATCCCTTCAGTACGATCGAGCCGATCGAAACGAACATGAACATCGCTGCGATGCTTAGCGATATCCACCGCAACCGCATGAAGTTGATGTTGGAATCGTAAGGAAACACGGTGAATGGTTTCATTGTTTTGCGTTCCCTAGATCGATATCGACTGCAGCTTGCGGCGACGTCCGTAGATCAGCGCCGCGATGCCGCGGGATACCGAGATCGCGGTGTACATCGAGGTCAAGATGCCCACGATCAGCGTGACGGCGAAGCCCTTGACTGGGCCCGTCCCGAACGCGAACAGCGCGACACCCGCAAGGATCGTCGTCATGTTGGCGTCGAAGATCGTTCCCGCCGCGCGCTTGTAGCCCTCGGTGATCGCGGTCAGCGGAGGCAGCCCAAGCCGCAGGTCCTCGCGTATCCGCTCGTTGATCAGCACGTTGGCATCGACCGACATGCCGACCGTCAGCGCGATGCCCGCCAGCCCTGGCAAGGTCATGGTCGCGCCCATCACCGAGAGGATGGCGAGCACAACCAGTAGATTCAGCAGCAGCGCGAGGCAGGTAATGATGCCGAACATGCGGTAATAGAAGAGGAAGAACACCAACGCGAACAGGAACGAATAGCCGACAGCCTCAAGACCGCGTCGGATATTCTCTGCTCCCAAGCTGGGGCCGACGATGCGCTCCTCGACGAAATCCATTGGCGCAGCCAGCGCACCTGCGCGCAGAAGCAATGCGAGATCGCCGGCTTCCTTCGCGCTTTCAAGACCGGTGGTCTGGAATTCCTTGCCGAAAACGCCTTGCACTGTTGCGACCGAAATCACCTGTTCGCTGGTGCGCGTAGTACGCACTTCCTTGCCATCGACCTTGGTGACCTCTGGAATGCGCTCGATGTACACCACCGCCATTGGCTTTCCGACATTCTGGCTGGTGAAGTCGAACATCCGCTGGCCGCCGGGGCCGTTGAGCGTGACCGATACTTCTGGTGTCCCGGTGCGCTGGTCAAGGCCCGATCGCGCATTGACCAGCTGCTCGCCCGACGCGATCACGCGCTTGTTCAGCAGCACCGGAATGGGTTTGCCGTCCGGGCCGAGTTCCTTGCGGTAATACACGCGTGCTTCGGGCGGAACATTGCCGCTGCTGACGGCGTCATAAGCATTGCCTTCCACCACGCCGCGGTATTCCAGTGTCGCCGTCGCACCAAGGATGCGCTTGGCCTGCGCGGTATCCTGCACGCCAGGCAGCTCCACGACCACGCGATCGCTGCCTTGGCGCTGGATCACCGGCTCGGCGACGCCCAGCTCGTTGATGCGGTTGCGCAGCGTGCCGACGTTCTGCTCGATCGCATCGGTGGTGATCTTCTGCAGTTCGGCGTCAGGGACTTTGACAACGACGGTATTGCCGACGATGTCGTTGGTGAGGTTGGCAAGATTCTTCGCGATCAATGCCTGCGAGGGTGCAGTGTCAACGCCGGGCGCCAGCGTGACCACGATGGAATTGTCCGGGCGCCGCTCGACGGCTTCATAGCGCACGCGGTTTTCCCGCAGCAGCACGCGGATGTCTTCCGCATACGAATCAAAACGCTTGTCCAGCGCCGCTTTCTGGTCAACCTGCATCAGGAAGTGCACGCCGCCCTGCAAGTCCAGGCCCAGCAGCATTGGCCGCGCGCCAACCGAGCGCAGCCAGTTCGGTACGGTCGATGCCAGGTTCAAGGCGACCACATAGTTGTTGCCGACGGCCTGGCGCAGTTCCTCGGAGGCCTTGATCTGCGCATCGGGACTCGCCAGCCGTACCAGGAGTTCGCCACTACTTTGCAGATCGATGCTCTTGGGCACGACGCCTGCGGTCTTGAGGAGGCCTTCGACCCGCTGGCGGAACGCCTGGTCTACAACCGAACCCCGATTGGCCGTGATCTGCACGGACGGGTCCTGGGGGTACAGGTTGGGCAGCGAATACAACACGCTGAGCAGCAGCACCACCAAGGCAAGGATGTATTTCGAGCGGCCGTAGACAAGCATCGCATGAACCCCACGCGCGACCACACCTGCAAGGCTGGGTCGGCGTTAATCAGTGAGAAGAAGTGGAACTCAGACCGACTTGAGCGTGCCCTTCGGCAGCACGTTGGCGATCGCGCCTTTCTGCATCCGCACGCGCACGTTGTCGGCGATTTCGACCGTGATGAAGCTGTCGCCGATCTCGCGTACGGTGCCTGCGATGCCGCCATTGGTAATGACTTCATCGCCGTTGCCGAGCTTTTCCAGCATCGCGCGATGCTCCTTGGCACGCTTGGTCTGTGGCCGGATCATCATGAAATAGATGGCGGCGAAGATCAGCAGCATCGGCAACATGCCGACGATCCCGCCACCGAGGAGGCCTCCGGATGCGGGGGGCGCGGCCTGGGCGTAAGCAGGGGGGATCAACAAGTCGAGCAGGGTCATCGTGCGGTCCGGTGAAGAGAGCGGAAATAACAACGGGCAATTATGCCATGCCTGCTGGATTCCCTCCCCGCTGGGGTCGGGGGAGGCTGGAAGGGATAAGAGCTGCGTAAAACGACTCGCGAAAGGCCGCGAAGGTTCCCGCTGCGATTGCGGCACGCATGTCCGTCATGAGCGTTTCGTAATGCCACAGGTTGTGCAGGGTGCCCAGGATCGGCGCCAGCATCTCGTTGCAGCGATCCAGATGCCGCAGATAGGCACGGGTGTAGCCGTGACTGCAGGTATGACAGCCGCAGCCTTCCTCGATCGGCCGCAGGTCTTTTTCATACTGGGCGTTGCGGATGCGCACCACGCCTGAACGCGTGAAGAAATGTCCATTCCGCGCATTGCGGGTTGGCATCACGCAGTCGAACATGTCGACGCCACGTGCGACCGCCTCGACCAGATCCTCTGGCCGGCCGACGCCCATCAGGTAGCGCGGACGATCCTCGGGCAATTGCGGGCAGGTGTGTTCGAGCATCGCATTGCGTTCGGCTTCCGGCTCACCCACCGCCAACCCGCCGATCGCGTAGCCATCGAACCCGATCGCCTTCAACCCGACAGCGGACTCATCACGCAACGCGTGGTGCACACCACCCTGCACTATCCCGAACAGCGCCGCATCATTGCCCGCGTGCGCGCGCTTGCTGCGTTCGGCCCAGCGCAAGCTCAGTTGCATGGAGGCACGCGCGACGTCTTCGGTCGCCGGATACGGCGTGCACTCATCGAAGATCATCACGACATCCGCATCCAGCACGCGCTGGATGTGCATGCTTTCCTCCGGCCCGAGGAATACCGTCGAGCCATCGGTCGGCGCCGAAAACGTCACGCCTGCTTCGGTGATCTTGCGGCGGTGGGCCAGCGAAAATACCTGGAAGCCGCCGGAGTCGGTGAGGATCGGGCCGCTCCAGCCGGTGAATTCGTGCAGGCCTCCATGCGCTTCGATGACGTCCAGGCCCGGCCGCAGGTACAGGTGGAACGTGTTGCCAAGGATCATCTCGGCCCCGAGCAAACGGAGTTGCTCGGGGAGCATTCCCTTCACCGAGCCGTAGGTGCCGACCGGCATGAAAGCCGGCGTTTCGACCGTGCCGCGCGGGAAGGTCATGCGGCCACGGCGGGCAAGACCGTCGTTGGCGAGCAGCTCAAACGACATCCTGCTGGCCGATGCCGCGCTCATACGCCCTGCCCTGCTTGCGGAAACAGCAACATCGCATCCCCATACGAAAAAAACCGATAGCGCTCGGCAATCGCGTGCGCATACGCCGCCATGATCCTGTCCTTGCCCGAGAACGCCGACACCAGCATCAACAGCGTGCTTTCGGGCAAATGGAAATTGGTCAGCAACGCATCAACGCTGTGGATGCGAACGCCGGGCAGGATGAAGATGTTGGTATCACCGGCGAAAGGCAGCAGCTCGCGCTCGCCATTTCCGTTCATCCGCATGGCGCTTTCCAGCGCACGCACCACGGTGGTTCCGACTGCGATCACGCGGCCGCCGCGTTCGCGCGCGCGTCGGATCTGCGAGATGAGTGCGGCACCAACATTCAGCCACTCGCTGTGCATGCGGTGCTCGGACAGGTCATCGGCGCGAACCGGCTGGAAGGTTCCCGCGCCGACATGCAGCGTGATGTGTCCAAACTCGACGCCACGCGCGCGGAGAGCATCGAGCAACAGCTCGTCGAAATGCAGTCCGGCCGTCGGCGCAGCAACGGCACCGGGTTCGCGCGCGAATACGGTCTGGTAACGCGCGAGGTCTTCCTCGCCGGGTTGACGGCGGAGATAGGGCGGAAGCGGTAATCGGCCTGCGCGCTCCAACCATGTGTCCAGCGGCTGGCCGACATGGAATCGCAACCGGTAGAACTCGCCATCGCGGCCGAGCACTTCGGCCTCGCCGCCGGCCTCCAGTGCGATCCGGCTGCCCGCGCGGGGCGACTTGCTGGCACCGATCTGCACGCGCGCTTCGTTGTCGGGCAGCAGGCGTTCGATGAGGATTTCGACCTGCCCGCCGCTGCTCTTTTGCCCATGCAACCGGGCCGCGATGACGCGGGTGTCGTTGAACACCAGCAGGTCGCCGGGCTCAAGCAGCCCTGGCAGATCACGGACACCACGGTCCGCGAACATCGTCGGTGCAGGCGGGACGACCAGCAGCCGACTTGCGGAACGCTCAGGCAGCGGCGCCTGCGCGATCAAGCCTGCGGGCAAGTCGTAATGGAAATCGGCGCGCTTCAATGAAGACTCGCTTCAGGCCGGTTGGCGGGCGCGTATTGTAGCGGGGAGGTAGCGTTGGCTTTGGGGGTTACGGCGCCGAAATCGGCATGATAAAATCCGCAAATCGTTGAATTCACTGGAAAACAGTGCTCAACAGCAGTGCGCAGCCCCATTGTTTTTTGCGGGCACTCGCAGCGCATTTTCGCTTCCGCTTGAGGATCTCCACATGACCCAGCATGCCTTGCTCGACACCCTCGCTCCGCTGCGCGCCCACACCGGGGCGCGACGCACCACCGGGCTGGACGATGCCACGGTGCTGAAGTTCGCCGCGACCCATTCAGACCTGGTCGAGGCGATCGAAGCCGCCGCGGTCGAGCATGCGCGCGTGCGTGAGGAATTCCCTGAACTGCTGGACCTGGCGGAAGCCGAACAGGCCCACGCCGTGCAGGCCGGATACGTCAATTTCTATTCCGACGACACCGTCAATCCGTACATCGCGCTGGTCGCTCGTGGTCCGTGGGTGATCACGCTCAACGGCGCGGTGCTGCACGACTCTGGTGGCTACGGGATGCTTGGGTTTGGCCACACGCCAACCCATGTGCTGGAAGCGATGGCCAAGCCCCAGGTGATGGCCAACATCATGACGCCGAACATCTCCCAGCTGCGCTTTGATCGCGCGCTACGCGCCGAGGTCGGCCATACGCGCAATGGGTGTCCGTACTCGAAGTTCCTGTGCCTCAACTCAGGTTCCGAAGCCGTCTCGCTTGCCTCGCGGATTGCGGATGTCAATTCAAAATCGATGACCGACGCCGGTGGCCACCACGCCGGTCGCACCATCAAACGGTTGGTCGTCAAGGGCAGTTTCCATGGCCGTACCGAGCGTCCAGCATTGTTTTCGGATTCCTCGCGCAAGACCTACATCCAGCATCTGGCCAGTTTTCGTGGCGAGGACAGCGTGCTCACCGTCGAGCCGTACGATATCGCCGCGCTGACACAGGTGTTTGCCGATGCCGACCGCAATGGCTGGTTCATCGAGGCGATGTTCCTGGAGCCGGTCATGGGCGAAGGCGACCCGGGCCGCGCGGTTCCACCGGCGTTCTATGCCGCCGCGCGCGAACTGACCAAGGCGCACGGCTCACTGCTGTTGATCGACTCGATCCAGGCCGGCCTGCGCGCGCACGGTGTGTTGTCAATCGTCGACTACCCTGGCTTTGAAGGCATGGAAGCCCCGGACATGGAAACCTATTCCAAGGCGCTCAACGCCGGCCAATATCCGTTGTCGGTGCTGGCCGTCAACGAGCGCACCGCGGGCCTGTACCGCAAGGGCGTGTACGGCAACACCATGACCACCAACCCGCGCGCGCTCGATGTCGCCTGCGCGGTGCTGGCGCAACTCACTCCACAATTGCGCGCCAACATCCGCGAACGCGGCCGCCAGGCCATCGCCATGCTCGAGGCGTTGAAGTCCGAGCTCGGCGGCCTGATCACCAAGGTCCAGGGGACTGGTTTGCTGTTCTCATGCGAGCTTGCGCCGCAGTTCAAGGGTTACGGCATCGGATCGACGGAAGAATGGCTGCGTGAGCGCGGCATGGGCGTGATCCACGGCGGTGCCAATTCCCTGCGTTTCACCCCGCATTTCGGGATCGCCATCGATGAGCTGGAGCTGATGATCGCGCTGGTGAAGCGTTCGTTGCAGGAAGGGCCGCGTCAGCAGCAAGCTGCCGCTGCGTAAGCGGCGTCGCTGGAAGGCCGGGTGATCCCGGCCTGGTTCATGGACTTCGACCGCCTAGCGTAGCGCCAGCCACAACCCGGCCAGCGCCATCACCAGTAATGCCACCCAAGTCAGGGCGGTGCCCCAGAACCGTCCGATGCTGTATCCGCCGGTGCGCGACAACCCGACCGCGTGCATGACCCGGCCCAGCAGCAGCGCGCTGCCAAATCCCCAGAGCCACATCGCAGGCAGGCCTGAGAGCTCCAGCAGTGCCAGCAGCAACAGTGCGACCGGGGCGTGCTCGATGAAGTTGCCATGCACACGAACCTTGCGGGCCAGCTCCACATCGCCGCCGTCACCCAAGCCGATCCGGTGGCCGTGGCGGTGCCGGGAGATGCGTGCCAGCAATACCAGCATCAACAAGACATGCAGGGAGGCGAACAGCAACGTGATCGTGGGCATTGTCAGTTCCGTCAGGCGAGACCGGCAGATGCCGGTTCGATGCAATGATCGCATCCTTGGACGGCAGGTCCCCGGCCATCTTCAACCCGTGTCTGCCACCAACCTTGCGAAAATTTCATGTTGCGGACATTGATCCGGGTTTGCGACAGGGCTAGCTTCGCGATCGGGCTAGCGCCCCGCTGTCGCTTGGCGACTGCGTCTTCCCGCTCAGGAGACACCGATGAACCTGCGTATTCGCCTCGCCCCATTACTGCTCACCACCTTGGCCTGCGCCTCCGCGTTTGCCGCCGCGCCGCCTGCCACAGCGCCGATGGCGCATGCACCTGCCACCGCTGCGGCAGCAACGATTGCAAAACCACAAACCGCCCAGCAACAGCGCATGGCCAGCTGCTCGGCGCAGAACAAGGGCAAGAAAGGCGTTGACTACAAAACTGCACAAAGTGCGTGCCTGAAAGGAGATACGGCCGCACCGGCGAAAGTCAGGACCCCGCAGCAGGAGCGCATGGCGCAATGCTCGGCGCAGAACAAGGGCAAGAAGGGTGCCGATTACAAGGCGGCACAGAGCGCGTGCCTGAAGAAGACCTGATCGCCAGAGATTGTTGAGCGATCGCATCGCCGCGGCCTGCCCGCGGCGATGTTTTTCCTAGCGCCTGCGGCGAACGCGCAAGACAACCCCGACCAGTCCGAGCGCCACCAACACCCCAATCATCCAGATCCATGCACGGCGTTGTGGTGGCGAATCGTGCGCTGGTGACAAGGCATCGACTGGCACCGGCACAACCCGTGCTTCGGGTAGCAATTGCCAGCGGCCGCCGCGCAAACTGATTTGTCCGTCAAGCGTTGGCAGGACCAGATCGCGCCAGTGGATCCGCAAATCCCCGACATGGGGTGCCAAAGGGTTTTCGGCGCTCCCCAAACCGTCGCCTTCTGGCTGGAATGTCGCGGCAAGATTGGCCGGGAGCGCCGAGAAGCTCGGACGAATGTCCTGCCAGACGCCACGTTGCACGATGACCTGCGGATCGACTGGGTTGTCGTCGATACGAACCACCGACGCCATCCAGCGCCGGCCGTGCATTGGAAATATGCCCGGATTCTGGTGGTCCGGTGCGAAGGACGAAGAATCGATTGGCCGTTCACTCCAGACCCTGGCATAGCCCGACGCCGTGCGCTGCCATTGCAGCATCTCCACATGACGTTCCAGTCCGAGATGTCGGGCGATCACGCCGAATTCTGGGTCGCGCACGCTTTTATCCGGCTGCGGCGCGCCCAGTACGGAGTCCTGCGCACGCGCCAGACCTGCGAATGCGAGCGACGAAATTGCAAGCGTGCCCGATAGCAGCAGGGCCGATGAGCGCATGGTCGACCAGGACATCGCGGCAACCCTCGCCGCGCGAATCATCCGCCTGTGGTCCGCGCGTGCAATTCGCTGACTTCGTGTGCTGTGCCGAAGCGACCCTTCCCGTCACGCGTGACCTGGGCCAGCGCACAGTCGGGATCGTGGGTGAAAAAGAGATGCACGTTGCGCTCGAATTTGTCTTCGAGGAATTCACGCTTCTCGTCTATCAGCAGTTCGGCGTTGCGGTCATAACCCATTGTGATCGGCACATGGACCCAGGGACGCCCGGGGATGAGGTCGGCGCAGAACACCACGCCACCGTGTTCCTGCCCGTTGATGCGATCAGGGCCGACGATTTCCGCCAACATCAAGCCCGGTGTATGGCCATGGCTGTAATGGAAACGCACGCTGTGCCCCAATGCCGGGGAATACGGACCGTCGACGATTTCCAGCCGCCCACTGGCTTTCAGCAAGGCCGGCAGTTCAGCGATGAAGCTGGCGCGGTCGCGCGCATGCGGTGAACTCGCGCGCTCCCAGCAGGCCGCGCTGACGAGGTAAGTCGCGTTGGGAAACAACAGTTCCGGCGCATTTCCCTCGCTCCAAGGCGCCAGCAAGCCGCCAGCGTGATCGAAATGCAGGTGCGACAACACGACGACATCGATGTCCTCATGCTCGAAGCCCGCCGCGCGCAGCGATTCCAGCAGCACATGACCATCCTCGACCACGCCATAGCGCTCGCGCAGCTTCGGTTCGAAGAACGCGCCGATGCCCGTCTCGAACAACACCGACTTGCCGTTGAGCGGGCTGGCCAGCAACGCGCGGCAAGCCAGCGGAATGCGGTTGTGCTCGTCCGGCGCGATCCAGTTGGCCCACATCGCCCGCGGCGCGTTGCCGAACATGGCGCCGCCATCGAGTTTCTGCGAATTGCCGAGGATCGACCATAGCTTCATGGGGAGATTCTAACGCCGCGCGGTCTTAATCCCTGCGAAAGCGGGAAAACATGGCGACGGCAGGGGCTACGGCTGAGACAATACCGCGGCCATCCCCACGGGGTTACGCGGGTCACTGCCGCCGGATAATGTATTGGTGCTTTTCGATGAAGATGTCCTTACCGGTCTTCCCGTCATGCAGCAGGAAAAACCCGCCACCGCCGAGCCCCGAACTGATCGGCTCCACCACCGACAGCGTGGATGACACCGCAACCGCGGCATCGAATGCATTGCCCCCTGCACGCAGCACCTGCATACCCGCCTGCGTGGCTAACGCGTGTGGACTCGCGATGGCGGCGCCGCGCGGATGCGTTATCGGCAGCGTGGACTCGGGCGCAAGGCCAATGGCCGACCCGGAAACCAGCAGGGTCAGCAACGTGATCCACAGGATCGGTGAACACCGATAGAGAACGACGTTCATGACGACTCCTGCTGCAGCCAGCGCAGCTTGGCCAGCAATTGCGGTTCGGTTTCCGGGTGCTCCGGATCCGGGTCGATGCATTCGACCGGACACACCACCACGCATTGCGGCTCGTCGTAATGGCCAACGCATTGCGTGCAACGCGCCGGGTCGATCACGTAGATCACTTCACCTTGCGCGATGGCCTTGTTGGGACACACCGGCTCGCAGACATCGCAGTTGACGCACAGTTCGTTGATCCGCAGTGACATGACGAATGAAATGAGTCCTTGGTTGGCGGCGTGCGCAGCGTCAGCCAGCCAGCCACGCACGCTGACCAGCAAGAACCGCTATTTTGCTTCGATGAATTTGTAATCGACACCAGCCGGCATGAGCGCGGCCTTGACGCGATCGGCGTCCGCGGCCTTGCCGATGAAAAGGACCTTGACGCCCTTCATCGATCCGGGCGGGACATCCTTGAACGCGGCAATGACCAGGTCGGCCATTTTCGCCGACGCCGGCGAACCGTAAGCCAACAAGTTGCCAGACAGGATGCCGCGGGCAACGTCTGACTTTGCCTTGTCGAGCAGGCGGGCGTATTGATCGCTGAAATCGGCCGTGCTTTCGCCCGGCAGCATGTACACATATGGCTGGTTCTGGGCGCCATCCATGTTGCGGCCCACGACATCACTCAGATACGCCACCCATGCCTGGCGGTCCTCATTGACCGGCACGGCGACAGGCGGCGCGACAACGGCGACGGGCGCTTCAGGCTTCTTGCACGCGGCCAACGGCAGCGCGAGGCAAACAATCATCAGCAGGCGAGTCATGGTCTTCATGGATTTTCCCCGGGACATGGTGGA
Organism: Lysobacterales bacterium; assembly: GCA_038235185.1. Classification (GTDB taxonomy): domain Bacteria; phylum Pseudomonadota; class Gammaproteobacteria; order Xanthomonadales; family Xanthomonadaceae; genus Cognatiluteimonas. The sequence continues at coordinate 5,297 of JBBSUF010000026.1, read as the reverse complement.
TACAGCTTACAACCTGCGTATTGACGCTCTAACCGTGAACTTCATGCCTTGAACTTTCTGCAACGCTGCGCTTCCATTGGGCCTGCAGCGCCTGGGCCACCGTCGGCGGCACGAAACCCGAAACATCCCCGCCCAGGCGGGAAATTTCGCGCACCAGCGACGATGAGATGAACCCGTATTGCTCAGCTGGCGTCAGGAACAGCGTCTCAACGTCGGGAATGAGATGGCGATTCATGCTGGCCAACTGGAATTCATATTCGAAATCCGAAACGGCGCGCAATCCTCGCAGCAGCACGCCGGCGCCAAGGTCGCGCACGAAATACGCCAGCAGCCCGTCGAAGCCGCGGACCTCGACATTGGAATGCTGGGCCATTGCCTCCCGAGCGAGATCCACGCGAATCGCCAACGGCAGCGCTGGACCCTTGCCCTTGTTTTCGGCAATACCCACGATCAGGCGCTCGAACAACGGCGCGGCGCGATGCACCAGGTCCAGGTGCCCATTCGTGATTGGATCGAACGTCCCCGGATAAACCGCGATACGGCTATTCGCCACGCTCATGACGTCGTGCTCATGCTTTCGATGCGCCAACGGCCACGGAATCAGCACCAAGCCCAGGAGTGCCCAGTGTAGCAGCGGCATTCAACGACCGCCGGTAAAGCGCATAACGCGCCTCTCGCGTGCGTCCTTCACGGTGCAACATCAGACCCAGTCCCGATAACCCGCGGGCGACTGCGGGATCGTCATTCGACCGCCCGGGGAGCGGCCGTTCCAGATACAGCCACGCGTGATCCGCCAGCCACGGAGACAACAGCGCCAACGTGCTCTCCAGCAGATTCGCGTCGAAGGGGGGGTCAACGAATACCACGTCGAAGCGGCCGTGCAGTGGCATTCGCAGGAGTGTCTGTGCGTCGGCGCGCAACACATGGGCCTGACTGCCTGCGTGCAGACGGGCGATCACACCGTGGAGGGCTTCCACCACGGCGGCATCCTGCTCCACCAGCAAGGCTTCGATCGCACCGCGCGACAATGCCTCCAGGCCAAGCGCGCCGCTCCCGGCAAACACGTCCAGGACCCGTGCACCTGGCAGCACCGGCTGCAACAAGTTGAACAGGGTTTCGCGCACACGATCGCTGGTCGGTCGCAAGCCGGGTGTGGTGGTCACCGGCAGCCGCGTACCTCGCCAGCGTCCACCGATGATGCGGACCTCTCCCGACGCTCCATCGCGGGAGCGCGCCATCAGGAGTTCAACCAGCGCAGTGATAACATGCGCGTCATTCTGCGCGATGATCCCCTCGATGGTGAGTTTTTTCCGCCGCAAGAAGCCTGATACGGCGACGGCTTCAGACGCGGCCACACCGCACGCCGACTCCACGTCGCATTACAGCGTGGAAGAACTGGCGGCAGCGTTTCCCCCTGCCCCTGCGGCGCTCAGCGTTGATGAAACCACGCTCGGTGAGCACGTTGTCATAACACCACGGATGCCTGAGGCGGCAGCCACATCGCATCCGGATGGGAGTGCCATCGCCGCCACCCCAGGCAAGGCCGGCTGGCGCGAGCGGCTGCGCGGTAGCGGGTTTGCGCGCAACCTGGGCGGCCTTTTTTCACGCAACCCAAAACTTGACGAGAACCTTCTCGACGAGATTGAAACCGCATTGCTCACCGCAGATGTCGGTGTCGGTGCCACGACGCACATCATCGACAACCTGCGCAGGCGCATGCAGGCTCGTGAATTTGCCGATGCAAGCGCGCTGCTCGCGGCGTTGCGCATGCAGCTGGTCGGCATGCTCGCACCGGTCGCCATCCCCTTGCGCATCGATGCGAACGCAAAACCTTTCGTGCTACTCACTGTTGGTGTCAACGGTGTCGGCAAAACCACGACCATAGGGAAACTCGCGCATCGCTTCCGCGACGAACACCGCAGCCTGATGCTGGCCGCCGGCGACACATTCCGCGCGGCGGCCGTGGCGCAGTTGCAGGCGTGGGGTGAGCGCAATGGCGTCCCGGTTGTCGCGCAGGGCCAGAACACGCAGGGCAAAGGCGGCGATGCGGCATCGGTGGCGTTCGATGCATTGCAGGCGGCGACCGCTCGCGGCGTCGACGTTCTCATCGCCGACACTGCCGGCCGTTTGCATACGCAGCAGGGTTTGATGGCAGAACTCGGCAAGATCAAGCGCGTGCTGCAAAAGCTCGACCCCGCCGCGCCGCATGAAGTGCTGATGGTGATCGACGGCACCACCGGGCAGAACGCCCTGTCGCAACTGCGCCAGTTCCATGCGGCGGTCGGCGTCACCGGCCTGGTGGTGACCAAACTCGATGGCACCGCGAAAGGCGGCGTCGTGTTCGCGCTGGCACGCGAGTTCGGCATTCCGATCCGCTATGCCGGCATCGGCGAGCGACCGGAGGACCTGCGGGTGTTCGATGCGCAGGATTTCGTCGATGCCCTCCTGCCAGAGTCGATTGGTGCCTGACGTCACCAACGCAACACGCGACAACCCACCTTCGGCAACGCGACGGCCGAAGCCGGCACTCGTGGCCGCGCTGCTCATTGCCATCCTGATCTTGATCCTGTCGCTGCGATACATGATGCAGCCCCAGCAGGTGTCCTCCGCGATCCTCGATCGCGTCGGCAAAGCCCTCGGGTTGCAGATCACGGCGTCGGGTGTCAGCGAATACCATCTGCGCGGCATTCCCACGCTGGTCGTTCGAAACCTCGTGGCACGCGAACCAGGTGCGAAAAAACCCCTCCTGCGCGCAGATCGCATCTTGCTGTCGCTGCCGTGGTCGGCGATCCGCGCGCGTGGTGCCGAGCTTGTGTTCGATCGCATCGAGCTGGATCACCCTGTGATCGATCTCGCAGCCCTGCAGCACTGGTTGGCCCAACGCCCCCCGGGCGGCAAGCGCCTGCCAACACTGGCCCATGGCCTTCAGATTCGCGACGGCAACCTTGTGGCCACCGACTGGAGCGTCACTGGACTTTCGCTGGAATTGCCTCTCCTGCACGCCGGCCAACCCGTCTCCGCACATTTCAGTGGACGTTACCGCAGCGGCGCATTCCAAGTTCCCTTTGAGCTGGCGATGACGCTCGACAAGCCGGCGATCCATGCGATCTCCGCACTGAGGGTGACCGGCGACATCAGCATCGAGCGCGATGCATGGAAGATCCCTGCAAGCATCATCCTGACCGGGCTGCTGGATTCCAGCAGTACGGTTGAATTGCGGCAGGCGCGACTCTCGGCCAGTGCGAAATATGAAAGCCCCGGTAGTGAACCGTTGCCGTTTACATTGGATTTGGCCGGTACCCTGCGCGATGCCGGCCAGCAGTGGCAGCTGGCGCCACTCGCCATCGCAATCCGCGGGCGCAATGCGATTCCGAATCTTGATGCACAGGGTTCGATCGCACTGGGAAATCAATTCACCCTGCAATTGCATGGCACCCTCCCCGTCTGGCCAAGCGCGTGGCCAGCGTTACCTGCGCCGATCGCACAGTCGCACTCACCGCTGCCCTTCGCCTTGCGCTACGAAGGCAGTAGTGATCTGACCGCTCCCGTTACGCTGCAATTGCGGCGCGACGCAACGACATTCGTTGGCCGCTTCCAACTTGCGCAACTGACGTCCTGGATGCAATCAGCCGCGAATCCGTCGCCACTGCCGCCGCTGCAGGGTCATGTCAGCACGCCCCGACTCGATATCGCAGGCGCGAAATTGCAGGATGTCGAGATCACCTTCGATGATCCAGACGTCGCAACAGATACGTTGGTGCGGTGAACGACGATTACGCCTCGCACCTGCTGCACTGGTTCGACCGTCACGGTCGTCATGACCTGCCTTGGCAACATCCGCGAACACCCTATCGTGTGTGGCTTTCCGAAGTGATGCTGCAGCAGACACAAGCCGGCGTTGTCATCCCGTATTTCCTGCGTTTCGTCGCCGCCCTGCCCGACATTGCATCGCTTGCCGTAGCGCCGCTGGACACCGCCCTGGCATTGTGGTCGGGCCTGGGTTACTACGCGCGTGCACGCAACCTGCATGCCGCGGCGAAGGCATGCATGGCAACTCACAACGGCGAAATACCGCGCGATTTCGATGCGCTACTTGCGCTTCCCGGCATCGGTCGCAGCACCGCCGGGGCGATCATGTCGCAGGCTTGGGGCGATCGTCTGCCGATCCTGGATGGCAACGTCAAACGCGTGCTTGCGCGCTACCACGGCATTGAAGGCTGGCCCGGACTGCCTGCGGTTGAAAAGCGGCTTTGGGAATTGGCAACGCAACATCTTCCCGATGTCCGCATGGCGGACTACACCCAGGCGCAAATGGATTTTGGCGCCACTTTGTGCACGCGCAATCCTTCGTGCGCGATTTGTCCTTTGCAGGCTAGCTGCGTCGCGTTTCATGAAGGATGGGTGGCCGAATTGCCATCACCCAAACCGGCCAAGCCACGTCCTCGTCGCTCCGCGGTGATCCTGCTAGCACAGGATTGCGATGCACGAATCCTGCTGCAACGTCGCCCGCCTACTGGCGTCTGGGCAGCACTCTGGTCGTTGCCGCAGGTTGACGACGATGCGGGTGCGCGTCTCTGGTTCACGCATCATCTGCGGGGAGACTACGGTGCAGTCGAAATGCTTCCCACCATCGATCATGCATTCAGCCATTACCACCTGAAGTTGCAACCGCTGCGTTGGCGCAACGTGGCGATGCAAGCACGCGTGGCGGATAATGAAGAGCTTCGCTGGGTATCGCGCGAGCAATTGGCTTTGCTAGGTATTCCAGCTCCGATCCGAACCCTGCTGCAGGAGCAATGATCCATGGCACGCACCGTTTTCTGTGACTACCAGAAGTGCGAAGCAGAAGGCCTGGATTTCACCCCGTGGCCGGGTGACGTCGGCAAGCGAGTGTTCGAGCACATCGGCAAACCGGGCTGGGCCGCTTGGCTGGCGCACCAGACCCTGCTGATCAACGAAAACCGGTTATCACCGCTGGACCCGAAACACCGCGCGTTCCTGCAGGATGAAATGCAGAAATTCCTGTTCGGCGGTGGTGCCGACAAACCCGCAGGCTACGTGCCTTCAGGGCCGTGAGCCCAAGTTGCGCACCGCCGACTTGCCGGCACGCGGCCGCCTCCGTATCATCGCGCCTTCAGCCGGGACGACCGCCTCACCGCGCATCGATCCCGTTCACCGGCCTTCTCGCGGCCACGCTGCACCCGGCCGGGTAGCTCAGTTGGTAGAGCAGGGGATTGAAAATCCCCGTGTCGGCGGTTCGATTCCGTCCCCGGCCACCATTGATTTCAAGACGTTAC
>JBBSUF010000025.1:0-21825 GCA_038235185.1 Lysobacterales bacterium | reverse complement strand
TTCATTTCAGTTTGTCCTGCGCCACGCAATCAGTGGCTGTCATGTATCAAGCAGTTCGATGGTGAGCGCGGCGGCGCCGTCGCGTGCGACTCGGCGCGCTTCATCGATGTCCTCGCCTCGTGCCAAGGTCACGCCAACGCGCCTGTGACCGGCAACGCGAGGCTTGCCGAACAGACGCAATGCCGTGTCGGGATGTTGCAACGCCGCCTGGACATTGCCGAACACCGGCACACCGTGGCCCTGCGCCAGCAAGGCACATGATGCGGACGGCCCGAGCTGGCGAATGAGTCCGCTTTCATGCACCGGTATCGGCAAGCCCAGGATTGCGCGGGCATGCAGCGCGAATTCGCTCAGGTCCTGTGACACAAGCGTGACCAGTCCGGTGTCGTGCGGGCGAGGGGATACTTCCGAAAACCAGACCTCGTCGTCCTTGACGAACAGCTCGACGCCGAATACACCCCAGCCGCCGAGCGCATCGGTCACTTGACGCGCGATGCCCTGCGCCAGTGCGAGCGCGCGCGTGGACATCGCTTGTGGTTGCCAGCTTTCGCGGTAGTCGCCGTCGCGTTGCAGGTGACCGATCGGCTCGCAGAATGTGGTTCCGCCGACATGGCGAACCGTGAGCAGCGTGATCTCGTAGTCGAAATCGATGAAGCCTTCCACGATGACGCGCCCGCCGCCCGCGCGTCCTCCGGGTCGTGCGTGCTCCCAACCTGCATCCACCTCGCCTTCGTCGCGCAACAGGCTCTGGCCGTGATCGGATGACGACATCACCGGCTTGACCACGCACGGCAAGCCAATCGCTTCCACGGCCTCTCGATAAGCGGCATGCGTGTCGACGAAGCAGTACGGCGACACCGGCAGTTCCAGCGTCTCGGCGGCAAGCCGGCGGATGCCTTCGCGATCCATGGTCAATTGCGCGGCCCGAGCAGTGGGAATGATGCGCGTCGTGCTGCCGTGTTCTTCGAACTCACGCTCCAGTTCGACCAGTGTCTGCGTGTGGATGGCTTCGATTTCCGGCACGATCAGGTGCGGTCGTTCCATTGCGACCAGCGCGCGGATCGCTTCGCCATCGAGCATGTCCAGCACATGGCTGCGATGCGCGACCTGCATCGCCGGCGCATCGGCATAGCGATCGGCGGCAATGACTTCGACCCCGAGCCGTTGCAGCTCGATCGCCCCTTCCTTGCCGAGCTCGCCCGCTCCGAGCAGCAACACGCGCGTCGCATGTGGGGACAACGGGGTTCCGATCGTGACCATGCAGCACCCGCTCGTGGACTGCCGCCAAGTTTACCGGCGTTGGCGATGCCCTTGTCGCCGCCAGCTTCCACCACGCCACCCCAGCGTGCATGCTTGGCCCATGAGTCAGCGCATGCTTTCCTGCAGGAAGTTGTCCCCTTGGATGCTGGCGTCATTGCTGTTGTCGCTCATCGGCTGCAGCGCCCCGCCGTCCCCGTTTGCGCAACTTTCGGGCGTGATCCTGGACACACAACTCAGTTCCTTGAGCGGCTTGGCTGCTTCACATGTGCACGCTGATACGTTGTGGGTGCTCAACGACGGCGGAGCGGGGCCCAAGCTCTACGCGATTGGGCATCGTGGCGGATTGATTGCCACGGTGCGCATTGACGGCGTGGTCAATACCGACTGGGAAGACCTCTCCGCGTTCGACCTGCACGGTCGCCATTACCTGTTGATCGCCGACACCGGCGACAACGGCGGATTGCGCAAGACGCTGCAATTGCATGTAGTGGAGGAGCCACGGACGTTGGTCGATGGCGTGTTGCATCCGGCATGGTCGATCGCCTTCCGCTGGCCGGACGGCCCCCGCGATTGCGAAGCGGTCGCTGTCGATGCCGTGCATGGTCAAATCCTGTTGATCTCCAAGCGGCATCGGCCACCGGAGTTGTTCGTTCTGCCGTTGCGGCCCGCCCCGGAAACGCTGCAGGTTGCTCAGCGGGTCGGTCATCTGGGTGGAATTCCCGAGCCCGACCCCAACCTGTTGCGGATCGATCCGCACCTGGCACGCATGCGCAACCAGGTGACGGCCGCCGACCTGTCCCCCGACGGTCGAACCCTGGCGGTACTGACCTACCGCGATGTCCTGCTGTATCGGCGCGGCAAGACTGGCGACTGGACGTCCGCTGTCGCCACTAGGCCTCAGGTGCATGAATTGCCCTGGCTGGCACAGGCTGAAGCCCTTGGCTGGTCGGCGGATGGTCGGTCACTGTTCGCCACCGGCGAGCACAGCCCCACACCCCTGCTGCTGTTGAACCCGGGGGGCGAGTAACAACACGTCGGACCGACCAGTGAGCTACACGGAGGCAACATTTGACTCAGTGATATCATTTTGATATCACTATACCCTCTACTCAATCGGGACTGGCCATGAAAGAAAATCCGATCCGCTCTGCTCCGGGCATCCCTATCGTGTTGGTCCTGCTGGTGGCGCTCATTGCTGCCGTGTTCCTGGTCCTTATCGGGGCGTCAAACGGGTCCGCCCTCTCGCTGGTGGGCGGAATCGTGCTGATAGCAGTGGCGACCTTCTGCCTGGTCGGCCTGTATATGGTCGAGCCCAACCAGGCGGCGGTGCTGAGCCTGTTCGGCAAGTACGTCGGCACGGTCAAGGACAACGGCCTGCGCTGGAACAGTCCTTTTTACGGCAAGCGCAAGGTCAGCCAGCGGGTACGCAACTTCGAGAGCGGAAAGCTCAAGGTCAACGAGCTTGATGGCAGCCCCATCGAGATTGCGGCAGTTATCGTCTGGCAGGTCGTGGATTCCGCTGAAGCCGTCTACAACGTCGACGAGTACGAAAGCTTCGTCCACATCCAGTCAGAATCCGCACTGCGCACGATGGCTACCAGCTATCCCTACGACCAGCACGAGGATGGACAGCTGGCCCTTCGCAGCAATGCCAAGGAGGTCTCCAAGCACCTGCAGGAGGAGTTGCAGGATCGCCTGGCCGATGCAGGAGTGGCCGTGCTAGACGCACGCATCAGCCACCTTGCCTATGCTCCTGAAATCGCCCAGGCCATGCTGCAGAGACAGCAGGCCAACGCGATCATCGGCGCACGCACCAGGATCGTCGCAGGCGCCGTGGGCATGGTCGAAATGGCGCTGGCAGAGTTACAGAAAAACGGCACTGTGCATCTCGATGAAGAACGCAAGGCGCAGATGGTCAGCAATCTGCTTGTGGTGCTGTGCAGCGAACGTTCGACCCAGCCGATCGTCAATGCCGGCACGTTGTACTGAACAATCAAGAGCGCGACAGCATGAACCAGCACACCATCGAGCAACAGGAATGGAACAATCCGGATAACTGGTCACGCAAAGCGTGGCTTGGGTTGTACTTCAGCAAACGTGACCCGCGATTGTTCGTGCGCAAGCCCGTTCCGGCATTGGGCTGGACGTTGAATTTCGCGCGGCCAGCCGCGGCGGCATTCTTCCTGGGGATTGTCATTCTTGCAGTGCTGGCGACTGTCATCGCGCCACTGCTGGCCCGGGTTTGAAGATGCATTTCACGCAACTTGTAAATTGCGGATGAGCGAAAAAAAGGCCTATCCACTGCGCATCAATGCCGATGTCCTGGTCGCGGTGCAGCGTTGGGCCGATGACGAACTGCGCAGCCTCAATGCACAGATTGAATACGTGCTGCGCGACGCTTTGCGCAGGAATGGACGCCTGAAATCTTCAGGTGAATTGCCCGACAACACGACAACCGGGGACTGATCATGGTCGACGAACGATGGAGTTACCAGGTGCTTGAAATCAAACCGACGTTCTTCGGCGGGACGCGCGATGCGGCACAGGAGCGGCTGACGCAACTGGGCCTGCAAGGCTGGCAACTGGTCTCGGCGATCCAGCCGCAACGGTTCTCGCCGGTGCAGCTGTATCTCAAGAAGGCGATATGACGGGTCTTGGAATCGCCAAGTGCTGCGCTAGTCTTTAGCCTATGCGCACATCATCCCGTTCGCTGATCAATACGCCCGAAATCGAGCTGTGGCCGGGCGGTTTGTTGCGTGCGCGCAGCAACCACGATGCACGCGTTCTTTCGCGCGCGCGCCATGTCCTCAGGCGCAAACGCGATGGTCGCTACCTCGCCGCGGAGCTGCCGGAGGGCTTGATGCCGCTGGTACCGCAACTGCAGCGCGAACCCGGATTGACCGCCGCCCTTGATGCGCTTGCATCCCCGGCCATGCACCGGCATTCCACGCCGCTTTCCATCGCTGAATTGCCATTAACGAGACTGCAGCATCACCTGGTTACATTGGGATTGGATGAGAGTTACGCCCTGCGTACAGGCCTTCCGCTGGTGGCGGAGCCCGTGCAACTGGCGCTGGCAGGCTTCGATCGCTATCGACGTGCGTTGTGGCTGCATCCACACGCCACGCCCGCATGGCTGCAGATGCACGATGCTGCGTTGCGCGACCATGTGGCCCTGGAGGCGATTTCCGGTTATCGCAGCCATGATTACCAGCTCGGGATTTTCGAAAGAAAGCGCGAGCGCGGCCTGAGCATTGACGACATTCTTGCCGTCAACGCTGCACCGGGCTACAGCGAACATCATTCCGGCCGTGCCGTTGACATAGGTGCACCAGATGAAGCAGCCGCCGAGGAATCCTTCGAGCACACGCCTGCCTTCGCATGGCTCGCTGTTCACGCTGGCGACCATGGATTTGCGATGAGCTATCCACGCGGAAACCCGCATGGGATTGTTTACGAGCCGTGGCATTGGTGTTGGCAGCCACGAAAGTCGGTGGTTGCCGCCTGATCATTCCTGCGAGCGTTTTACCGGCCGGCGTTGGATCAACGTGTTTTTTGCCACGGCGGCATCGGCAATCCGCCACAGGAACAAACTGGAATAGGTGCGGTACGGCCCCCAGGTTTCGCCACGCTCGATCAATGCCTTCGGCGCCAGCATCGCATCGGCCTTGTCGACGACCTGCGCGCCCTTGCGGATGCCCAGGTCGTCGACGGGTAATACATCCTGGCGGCCGAGCCGGAACATCCACATCATTTCCACCGTCCAGCGACCGATGCCGCGAATTGGCACCAGCGCGGCGACGATTGCATCGTTGTCCAGTGTCGACATCTGTCGCAGCGTCGGGATTTCCCCAAGCGATTCACGCAACGCGAGATCACGCAGTGCGAGCAGCTTGTTACCCGAGACTCCACACGCGCGGATCGTGGCATCGTCGCATCGCCCCAACGTATCGCAATGCAAGCGGTCGCTGGCGATCGCGGTCTCCACGCGCCCGACAATCGTCGAGGCAGCCTTGCCACTAAGCTGCTGGTAGAGGATCGCGCGTGCCAGTGCATCAACCGGATCGAATGCCTTGCGCCAGCGTGGGTCGGGTTGGATGGGCCCGAGTTGCTTCATCCAGCGGCCAAGCTTGCGATCCCGCTTCGCCAAGTGGGCGAAGGCCACTTCGGTGTCGAACCCACGTGTGTGACGGGGCATGTCAGCGCCGCCGGAGCATATCAATCGCGAGAATGATCCAACCGGCAATCAACAACATCCCGCCAAGGGGCGCCGCGACCGTCGGCAACTGAAGCAGGACACTGCCCGCGATGCTCCCGGAAAACAGCAAAACGCCGATGCATAGCATCCAAGTCGCGATTCGCCCGAGCTGCCGCGACGCGCCTGGTGCAAGCGCCGCCAATGCAACGCCGTGGCCGAAGGCGAAGATCGCCGCCGTCTGCAATCGGGATTGCGCGACGCCTTCGACGGCATGTGCAGCGTAGGCCGACAACGCAACTGCCGCGGCGGCATACAAGGCACCACAAGCGGCAAGTCCATGTCGTCGATGTCCATCCGGCAAGACGTCGGTCATGGTGATGTGCCCTGAAAGTGCATGCGGTCGACTGGGAGTCCGGGCTGCAAACGCAACACGCCGCGATCAACGCGGCGTGCTGGATGCTTTAGTAACCAAGTTCCGCCTTACTTCAACGGCCAATACACATCGAACTGGCCGTTATCGCCAAAGGCCTGGTCGACGCCGTTGTTGTAGGTGTCATACGGACGATCGACAACCTCAAAACCTTGTGTCAGCGCCCATGCCCGCAAGGCGTTGTGGACGTTGTCCAGGCCCAGTGCAAAGCCCGTGAACGATACGGTCGCAGCATGACCAGCTTTTGTCTGCACGTATTTGACTGGCCCCTGGAGTTTCAAGCCGCTCAGCGGAGCATCGGCCGGAGCACCTGCACGGTGGACTGCCTGGGCGATGTCGAAGGTATACGACTCGCCCCCGAACTCGGTCGAGATGATGCGGATCGGACCGTCGGCGACCAGGCCGCTGGCGTCCACGGTGCGCTTGATCCACTCCATGTTGGCCTTCATGGAGGCCTTGAGCTTGTCGTTGTCGCGTGGGACGGAACCGGCACTCACCACCAGCAGGTTCTCGGCCGGACGCTCGACCGTCTTCAGGCCAACCAGCCTGTTGTCCTGCATGCGGTAATCGACGTTGGGAACGGTTGCCAGCATGCTGGTCAATCGGTCGAGCCCGAGCTTGATGTCGTCACCGACATGGCGGCTGACGTAAAGGCCGGCATAACGTCCCAGCAGATCCCAACCGTAGGTCACGTTGTAGGTCTGGGTGATCTTGATGTTGCGGCCGCCATGACCAGTGGGCGTGAAGCTGAATTGGCTGGTCTTGTCGGTTCCGCGCTGGTTGTTGGTGATCGCATAGGTGACGCTCTTGCCCGGATCGACCGCGATGATCTTCCAGCTGCCATCGCCGACTTCAGGCAATTTGGAGGTGTAATCCATCTGCGCCCCGACACCGGAGTCGGGGCCGGAATACTTCAGCTGCACCTTGGGGTCGTGCAGCACCAGCGGATTCCAGTCCTTGAAACGATGCAGGCTGTCGAGCGTGTCAGACACGATCGTCATCTTGCGATTGGTTTCGATGTCCTGGCTCAGGTGCCGACTGGACGGCAGCACCAGGCTGATCGCCAGGAACAGGGCAACGACGATCGCCAGGGAAATCAGCACTTCGATCAAACGGGTCATTCAAGGTTCTCCGGGCCCACCCCAAGGCTGGCCGGGGCGTAGACCTGCCATCCTAGCAACTTGCAGGAGGCCGGGCGAGATCAAGTTGGCAGGATCGCGAACAGGACCGTTACGGTCTCGACCACGCAGTCACAGGAATCCCCGTGGGAAAGTGCTTCCGGGCGTTCGTTATACTGCCCTGATGCATTTGCTCCGGAGCCGTCCATGATCAGCGACATCCAGAAAGACGCGCAGACGCGCATGACAAAAAGCGTCGAAGCACTGCGCCATGACCTGACCAAGGTCCGGACCGGGCGCGCTTCGACGGCGCTGGTCGATCACCTCAAGGTCAACTATTACGGCTCGGAGATGCCGCTGACCCAATGCGCCAGCATCGCCATCACCGACGCGCGTTCGCTGACGATCACGCCGTGGGAAAAACAGATGGTCAGCGCGGTCGAAAAAGCGATCCTAGCGTCCGATCTGGGCCTGACTCCGAATACCGCTGGGACCGTGATCCGCATCAACCTGCCGGCGCTGACCGAGGAGCGCCGCAAGGAATTGTCCAAGCACGTCCACGGGGAAGGCGAGGATTCCAAGGTCGCAATCCGCAACATCCGGCGCGACGCGAACCATCAGGTCAGGGAACTGCTGAAGGACAAGCAGATCACCGAAGATGAAGCCGGACGCAGCGACACCGACATCCAGAAACTCACCGACAAGGCGATCAAGGATGTCGATGAAGTCGTGCGCGCGAAGGAACTGGAGTTGATGGCCGTCTGACGCTTCTCCCTTGCATATCAGGGAAGGCAGTGACAGTCGGTCCAGCCATGACTGCTGAGTCCTCATCGCGCATCCCGCGCCATCTGGCCGTCATCATGGATGGCAATGGCCGCTGGGCGCAGCAACGCCGGCGGCCGCGCGTGATCGGCCATCGCGCCGGCGCACGCGCGGTCAACCTGTGCATTGACTTCTGCCTCGAACAAGGCATCCAGGCGTTGACGCTATTCGCCTTTTCCAGCGAGAACTGGGGCCGGCCAGAGGACGAAATCGGCGCCCTCATGAAATTGTTCATGATCGCGCTGGATCGGGAAGTCGCCGAACTGCACCGTCGCGGCGTGCGCATCCGTTTCATCGGGGAACGCGACCGCTTCAACGCAACGATCCTTGAGCGCATGGGCGAGGCCGAAGCCCGGACGCAGGCCGATACGCTCCTGACGTTGACGATCGCCGCCAGCTACGGTGGCCGCCAGGACATCACCGCCGCCGCGCGCCATCTGGCCGAGGAGGTCGCCGCCGGCCGCCTGCAGCCGCAGGACATCGACGAAGCCCTCTTTGCCAGCCGGGTGGCTCTGGCCGACCTGCCGCCACCGGACCTCTTCATCCGCACCGGCGGCGATGTGAGGATCAGCAATTTCCTGCTCTGGCAGCTGGCCTACACCGAATTGTGGTTCACCGAAACATTGTGGCCTGAGCTGGATGCCGCCACACTGCGCCGCGCCCTGGCAGATTACGCCAGCCGTGAGCGCCGGTTCGGACTGACCAGCGCGCAGAGCGTGCCCGTGGTCCTGCCTGCCGCGACCGCCCCCTCCTTCATCGCTCCTGACGAGATTCCTTGATGACCAAGACGCGCGTGCTCGCGGCGCTGGTACTGACTCCAATCGCGATCGCAGCGATGTTGTGGCTGCCCACTCCCTGGCTGATGGCTGCGGCCGCGATCCTGTTCCTGGCCGGGTTGTGGGAATGGTTCAAGCTGGCCGACGTCGAGGACACGCTTGCGCGCACGGTACTGCTGGTGGCCAATCTGGCATTGATGGTGGCGATCGTATGGGGCTCGCGCCTGCCCGGAGGCGGATTGTCCTGGGTGCTGTTCAAGCTGGCGACGATGATCGGTGTGATCTGGTGGCTGCTGGCCGGTCTGTGGCTGAAGCACTACGCCTTTGCTTCCGACCACGACACCCACGCACGCATCTTCAAACTCGCCGCGGGCACATTGGCGATCGTACCGGCGTGGTGTGCGGCAGCCTGGATCCATGGCGAATCAGCAATGGGGCATCGCTGGTTGTTCATCGCTGTTGGCCTGGTGTGGGCCGCAGACACCGGGGCGTATTTCGTCGGGCGTCATTTCGGCAAGCACAAGCTCAGCCCTCGCATCAGCCCAAACAAGACGGTCGAAGGACTGTTTGGCGGATTGGTTGCAGGCGTCGTCGCTGCGGTTGCCTTCGCACCGCTCGCTGGCGCCAGCGTGGCGCAGCTGCCATTGGTGGCGCTGGTCGCGTTCGTGGCGGTGGCATTTTCGGTGGTCGGTGACCTGTTCGAGAGCTTGCTAAAACGACATGTCGGCGTAAAGGATTCCGGACACCTGATTCCCGGTCACGGCGGGATACTGGATCGGATCGACGGCGTGATCGCCGCGTTGCCGGTGTTCGTGCTGGGCAAGGCCTGGCTCGGATTCTGAATGAAAATTTCCCGCCTCGTTGTAGTGGGTTTCAAGAATCCTGCAACTCGCTCAACCAATTGAATCATCCTTTGAGCAACACAACACCAGCACACAACGTTGCCGTCCTCGGCGCGACAGGCTCGATTGGCACCTCGGCCCTGGATGTGATCGCGCGCCATCCCGAGCGCCTGCAGGCAGGTATTCTCGCCGCCGGCAGCAACGTCGATGCGTTGCTGGCGCTGTGCCGTAGGCATCGGCCAACGCATGCAGTCATCGCCGAAGCCTCCGCCTACGCGGCGTTGCGGGACGGCTTGCGTGAAGCAGGCCTAGGCACAGTGGCGCACACGGGCAATGCCGCGCTCGAAGAACTGGTCGCCAGCGATGCCTGCGACACGGTGGTTGCAGCGATCGTCGGCAGCGCCGGCCTGGGCTCCACGCTTGCCGCCGCGCGCGCGGGCAAACGATTGCTGCTTGCCAACAAGGAATCGCTGGTACTCGCCGGACAATTATTGACTACGGCGGCACGCGATGCCGGTGCCCAGATCATCCCCATCGACAGCGAACACAACGCGATCTTCCAGTGCTTGCCAGCCGCAGGCATGCAGGCTGGATTGCGCCGCATTTTCCTGACCGCGTCCGGCGGACCGTTCCGTGGGCGTACGCGCGACGATCTTGCTGACATCACGCCCGCGCAGGCGATTGCCCATCCCAAGTGGTCGATGGGCCCGAAGATTTCGGTCGACTCCGCCACGTTGATGAACAAGGGCCTGGAAGTGATCGAGGCGCACCACCTGTTCGGCTTGCCGGGCGGGCGCATCGAAGTCCTGGTCCACCCGCAGAGCCTGGTGCATTCGCTGGTCGAGTTCATCGACGGGTCCACGTTGGCGCAATTGGGCCTACCGGACATGCGCACCGCGCTGGCAGTGGGCTTCGCATGGCCGCAGCGGATTGAATCGGGCGTGGCCGGCATCGACCTGGTATCGCAGGGTCCGCTGGAGTTCGAGCCGCCCGACCTGGAAACGTTCCCGTGCCTGAGGCTGGCCTTCGAGGCGCTCGCCACGGGCGGAACCGCGCCGGCGATCCTCAATGCCGCCAATGAAATCGCCGTCTCCTCCTTTCTTCAGGGACGCACGGGTTTCCTGCGAATTCCCGCGCTGGTCGAGGGCGCCCTCGACGCAATCGCCTCAACGCCCGCGACGTCGCTGGAAATCCTGCGCAATGCCGACGCGCAGGCCCGCGGCCACGTGGAGCGCGCCGTCGCGCAAGGCACATCATGAGCATGGTTGATGAGTACCGCCTCAATGGGTAATTTCGCAGGTTCCGTGTGGTGGATGATCGTCAGCCTGGGCGTGCTGGTGACATTCCATGAGTTCGGGCATTTCTGGGTCGCGCGCCGGTTCGGGGTGAAGGTGCTGCGGTTTTCCGTCGGCTTCGGCCGCCCGCTCTGGCTGCGCCGTGGCCGCGACGGCACCGAGTACGTGGTTGCGGCCATTCCGCTCGGCGGCTACGTCAAGATGCTCGACGAGCGTGAAGGCGAGGTCGCGCCCACCGACGCACCGCATGCCTTCAACCGCCAGTCCGTCGGACGCCGCATCGCAATCGTCGTCGCCGGCCCCTGCGCGAACCTGCTGCTGTGCGTGATCCTGCTGTGGGCAATGTTCGTGGTGGGGCGGCCGGATTTCGCCCCGGTCGTCGGGCATGTGGACGGCATCGCGGCCCAATCGCACTTGGCGCGCGGTGACACGCTGCTGGCGGTGGGCAACCGTGATACGCCAACCTGGAGCGAAGCTGCGCTGGCGCTGACGACGGCGGCCATGGATCGCCAAGACGTTTCCATTCATGTGCTTACCGCGCAACACGACTACGCCGTGCGCTTGCTGCGGCTATCGGAACTCCCTGCCGATTCCGATGAAACCAGTGCATTGCAGGAAATCGGCCTGACGCCACGTCATCAGTTGCTGCCGCCACGCGTGGGCAGGATCGAACCCGGCTCGCCGGCATGGGGCGTGTTGGCCGAGGGTGACCAGATCACTGCGATCGACGGTGAGCCCGTGGCGGCCTTCGACGATATACGTGCGCTGGTGCAACGCGTCGGCGGTCGCTCGTCGATGTTAGAGGTGAACCGCGACGGGGATCGCCTGGCGCTGGAGATCGCGCCCACCCAACGCACCGATCCCCGACTTGGCCGCTACTGGGCGCTCGGGATCGGCCCTGTGCAGATCCCCCTGCCCGCGTATGACGCCAAGCTGCAGTACGGGCCGATTGCCGCAGTGCCGGCGGCGTTGAATGAAACCTGGAAACTCGCCAGCGATTCGCTGGGCATGATCCGCCGTCTTGCCAGCGGCCATGCATCGGCCGCGAACGTCAGCGGGCCAATCACCATCGCGCGTTACGCCAATGCGTCCGCGCAACTTGGACCTGCATGGTTCCTGAACTTCCTGGCCCTGATGTCGCTCAGTCTTGCGATCATCAATATCCTACCGATCCCCGTCTTGGACGGCGGCCACCTGCTGTATTACCTTATCGAGTTGGTCAAGGGCAGTCCGTTGAGCGAAGGTGCGATGGCCGCCGGGCAATATGTTGGTCTGGCGCTGTTGGCCGGCCTGATGGGTCTGGCGTTCTACAACGATATCCTTCAACTCCTGCACTAACCTGCCGAGCCTTGCCCTGCGACGTGCATCGCTGGGAGTGGCCAAAATCCCCACCTGGACGTAATGATGACGCGAACCCCTGCCCGACGCCTGCTTGTCCTCGCCCTTGCCACGGCGCTTGCGCCCACGGCAACTCCTGCGCTGGCGCAATCGGCCAATCCCTTCTCGCTGGGGGGTGCATCGGCCGATCCTCAGAATGCCCGCCCGCAGGCTGAGCTGGCACCGTTGCCGGACACATTCACGGTCAGCGATATCCGCGTCGATGGCCTGCAGCGCATTTCCGCCGGTACGGTATTCACGTACCTGCCCATTGAGCGGGGCGACACCATCGACCAGAGCCGCGCGGCCGATGCCATCCGGGCGCTGTACAAGACCGGGTTCTTCGAGGACGTTCGGCTGGATCGTCAAGGCAACATCCTGGTCGTGACCGTCACGGAACGCCCCGCCATCGACAAATTGACGCTGGAAGGTAACAAGGACATCAAGACCGAAGACCTGACCAAGGGCCTGAAGGACATCGGCTTGGCCGAAGGCGAAACCTTCGATCGACTGAGCCTGGATCGCGTGACCCAGGAACTGACCCGCATGTACAACAACCGCGGCAAGTACAACGTCGAGATCATCCCCACCGTCGCGAAACTCGACCGCAATCGCGTGGACGTCACCATCCACGTCAATGAAGGCAAGCCAGCGAAGATCCGACACATCAACCTGATCGGCAATGAAAAATTCAAGCAGAAGGAGATCACCGACCGCTGGGAATCCAAGGAAAGCAACTGGCTGAGCTGGTACCGCCGCGACGATCAATATTCGCGCGAAAAACTTTCTGGCGATCTTGAAAAGCTGAACGAGTTCTACCTGGATCGCGGATATGCCGACTTCAGCACCGACAGCACACAGGTCTCGATCAGCCCCGACAAGAAGGACATCTTCATCACCGCCGGGCTGACCGAGGGTGAAAAATACTCCGTGTCGGACGTCAAGCTCACCGGCGATACCGTTTTGCCGAAGGAAACGCTCCAGAAAATGGTGATGGTCAAGGCCGGCCAGACATTTTCGCGGCGTTTGCTGGAACTGACATCCGATTCGATCACCGCGACCTTGGGCAACATCGGATATGCCTTCGCGCAGGTCAATGCAATTCCGGACATCAATCGCGAGAAGCGCACCGTCGGCATCAACCTTCAGGTTGTGCCAGGACCGCGCGTCAATGTCCGGCGAATCGTGTTCAAGGGCAACACGCGCACCGCCGATGAAGTGCTGCGCCGGGAGATGCGCCAGTTCGAAGGCAGCTGGTATTCCCAGGCGGCAATCGATCGCTCCAAGATCCGCCTGCAGCGGCTGGGCTTTTTCGAGAAGGTTGACGTCGACAACGTGCCGGTCGCCGGCACCAACGACCAGGTGGATGTGGTCTACACCGTCAAGGAAACCACGTCGGGAAGTTTCGTGTTCGGCTTGGGTTTTTCCCAGCTGGCAGGCGTGACGACCTCGATCCAGCTGTCGCAGAACAACTTCCTTGGCAGCGGTAACCAGTTGTCATTGCAAGCGGAGCGTAATTCATACCTGAGTCGCTACGCGTTCTCGTTCCTCAATCCGTATTTCACCGATGAGGGCATGTCGCTCGGTTACAACTTCTCCTACAGTAATTTCGACAACTCCAACTTCAACGTCGCTTCGTATTCGACGACCAATGCCTCCGCGCAGGTAGTGCTGGGTCTCCCGATTACCGAAACAGATACCGTCAGCGCCTCGTTCGGCATCGATAGCAGGCAGATCAATGTTTTTCCAGGGTCGACTCCACCATCGATCGTCGATTACATCGACGCGCTGGGCCATCGCACGTTCCATTCGTGGCGAACGGAACTCGCCTATGCGAGAGACACGCGTAACGATTACTTCACCCCGACCCGCGGAACCTACCAGCGGTTCTCGGCGGAATTGACACTGCCCGGCTCGACCGTGGAGTACTACAAGCTCAATTACCAGTTCTCCAAGTTCTGGCCGTTGTCGCGGGCGCTGATTCTCAATACACGCGCAGAAATAGGCTATGGCAATAGCTATGGCAGCCCCGTCACGCGCGATGTTTGCTTCACCGCGCCCACGGTGCCTACCGCTTCCAACCCCAATCCGCCGCCGCCGCCGCCGCCCAGCGATCCGTGCTCGCCGACCTCTCCGGACTACTCGCGTACCCTGACTGCCGACGGCCTGCCATTCTTCGAGAATTTCTATGCGGGCGGCACGCGCTCCATCCGCGGTTTCCGTGACAATACACTGGGCCCGCGCGAAGGACTTTCGCCATTGAGCACCTTCCAGCAGCCATTGGGCGGCGCGATCAAGACGGTCGGCTCGGTGGAAATGTTCTTCCCCACGCTGATCAACAGTCCTGCAGCACGCGTTTCGGCGTTCGTCGATTTCGGCAATGTCTTTCATGACCGACAGGACTTCAGCGCCAGCGCTTTCCGATACTCGGCCGGTGTGGCCGTGCTGTGGCGGGCACCGGTGGGGCCGATCTCGATCAGCTACTCATTCCCCTTGCGCCAGCAGCCGGGAGATGACATCGAGCGCCTGCAGTTCTCCTTCGGTGGTGCGTTCTAAGGCGCCCGAAGATCACCGTGAGCACCAACCGGCCCAGCTACACCGCGGCGCGACTGGCATCGCGATTCGGGCTGGAGGTTCAAGGCGACGCACAGGTCGTGATCACTGGCGTATCCACGTTGGCCAGCGCGCGAGCCGATCAACTCGCGTTCCTGGCCAACCCGCGGTATCGCTCCCAGCTCGCTGAAAGCCAGGCAGGTCTCGTCGTCATGCGTCACGGCGACGCAGTCGATATCAAACGTGCACTACTGCTTGCAGAAGATCCCTATACGGCATTCGCGCGCATTGCCGCGCTGTTTGATGTCCGCGCTGCTATCGTGCCGGGTGTTGATCCCAGTGCCGCCATCGATTCCACTGCAGCTATCGACGCGGGCGCGCAGATCGGACCCTTCGTCAGCATCGGTGCGCGCAGCGTGGTTGGCGCCGGCGTGGTGATCGGTGCGGGATGCGCGATTGGCGAAGACTGTTTTATCGGGAACGATTGCGAAATTGGGCCCAACGTCACACTGGTCAAGCGCGTGCGCCTGGGGCGTCGCGTGTTGATTCATCCGGGTGCAGTGCTCGGCGCGGACGGCTTCGGCATTGCCATGGATGCAGGCCGCTGGCTGAAGGTCCCACAACTGGGCGGCGTCAGCATCGGCGACGACTGCGAGATCGGCGCCAACACCACGATCGACCGCGGCGCGATCGAGGACACCGTGCTCGAGGGGGACGTCCGCCTCGACAACCAGATCCAGATTGGCCACAACGCGCACATCGGCGCACACACTGCGATGGCTGGATGCTCGGCCGTGGCAGGCAGTGCGCGCATTGGGCGTTACTGCCTGATTGGTGGGGGGGCTGGCGTGCTGGGCCATCTTGAACTGTGCGACCGCGTCATCGTCACGGCGATGACGCTGGTCACCCATTCGATCCGTGAGCCCGGCGAATACTCCTCGGGGACTCCTTTGATGGACAATCGCAGCTGGCGCAAGAGCGCCGCCCGCTTCAAGCAACTCGACGCACTCGCCCGTCGCGTGCCTGGCGTAGATGCCGCCGACAAGGATCTGTAATGACACTGCCAATGCAATTGCCAATCGACGTCAACGGTATCCAGAAGCTGCTGCCGCATCGCTATCCATTTTTGCTGGTCGACAGGGTGATCGAGTTCCAGGCGCACACGCGCGTGCTGTGTACCAAGAACGTCACCATCAATGAACCATTCTTCCAGGGTCATTTCCCCGGCCAGCCCGTGATGCCAGGAGTGCTGGTGATCGAAGCACTGGCGCAGACCGGCGGTTTGCTGACACAGCTGTCCTATCTGTCTGAAGCCGATGGCAAGCCGCAGGAGGACAAGCTTTTTTACCTGGTCAAGATCGACAACGCGAAATTCTCAAAGATGGTGGTGCCGGGCGATCGACTTGAACTGGAAGTCGTCCTCAAGCGCCTTATCCGCAACATGGCGATGTATTCGGGCACCGCTCGCGTCGATGGCGTGCAAGTGGCATGCGCCGAGATCCTGTGCGCGGAAGTGAAGAACTGACAGTGGCGACGGTGGAAACCGGAGCCAAGGCAATCCATCCCGGGGCTATGGTCGATCCGTCGGCTCGGATCGGACAAGGCGTCACTATCGGCGCCTTCAGCATGATCGGTGCTGATGTGGAAATCGGCGACGGCACCCGCGTCGATGCGCATTGCAGCATCCTGGGACCAACCCGCATCGGCCGCGACAACCGCATCCACGGCTTTGCCGCGATCGGTGGCGAGCCCCAGGACAAGAAGTTCGGAGGCGAACGGAGTGAGTTGGTGATCGGCGACGGCAACACCATTCGTGAGTTCGTCACCATCAATCGTGGCACCGGCCATGGCGGTGGCGTGACACGCATCGGTGACGACAACTGGCTGCTGGCATATACGCACGTCGCCCACGATTGCCAGGTCGGCAACCACTGCGTGTTTTCCAACAACGCAACGCTTGCCGGACATGTGGAGATCGGCGACTACGTGATCCTCAGTGGCTTCGTCGGGGTGCACCAGTTCAGCCGCATCGGTGCACACGCATTCATCGGCATGGGTGCGCTCATCAATGGCGACGTACCGCCATACGTGCTGGTGGCGCAGGAAGGATATAGCCGCCCACGTGGCATCAATACCGAGGGATTGAAGCGACGCGGCTTTGACAGTGCGCGCATCGCTTCGATCAAACGCGCCTATCGCGTGCTCTACGTGGCCGGAGGCAATCGCGCTGATGCGCAGGCGCAGCTGGCCGAACTGGCTCGCGACAGCGACGACGTGCGTGCGTTCCTCGATTTCGTCGAACGCGGCGAGCGGCCGCTGTTGCGGTGATCGACTTGGCACGGGAGCTGGTGCCCAGCTCTCCACGCATCGCGCTGTGCGCCGGTGAGGCCTCTGGTGATGTTCTCGGCGCGGGATTGATCGATGCGTTACGCGTGAATTTTCCCGAAGCGCAATTCGCTGGCATCGGCGGCGACGCCATGCGCGCGGCGGGAATTGTCTCGTGGTTCGATGCCTCCGAACTGGCAGTGATGGGGCTGGCCGAAGTTGTCGCGCATCTACCGCGCCTGCTGCGCCTGCGGCGTGCTTTCCGGGATCGCGCATTGGCATGGCAGCCTGACGTCTTCGTCGGAATCGACGCACCGGACTTCAACCTTGGCGTGGAACGCTGGCTCAAGCAGCGCGGCGTGCGCACCGTGCACTACGTCAGTCCGTCGATCTGGGCCTGGCGCGAAAAGCGCGCGCAGACCATTGGCCGCAGTGCCGACCGCGTGCTGTGCCTGTTCCCGATGGAGCCTGCGATCTATGCACGACATGGCGTCGATGCGCGCTTCGTTGGGCATCCGCTGGCCGATGCCATGCCGTTGGAGCCCGATCGAGACGCTGCGCGCGATACGCTCGGGTTGCCACACGATGCGCCGGTGCTGGCGGTGCTGCCCGGTTCGCGCCTGGGTGAAATCCAACGCCTGGGTGCGATCTTCCTCGAAGCGGCGGCACTCGTCCGGCACGAGGTTCCAGGCCTGAGGATCCTGATTCCTGCCGCAACACCGGCGTGTCGCGTCGCGCTCGAACGCCTGCTTTCCGATTCCCGCGTGACGAGTGCCGACACCCGAGTGCTCGACGGTGAGGCCCGCAAGGCGATGACCGCCAGCGACGTCGTCCTGCTCGCATCCGGCACCGCCACGCTGGAAGCGATGCTCGCGCAGCGGCCGATGGTCGTGGGCTATAAAATCGCCCCATTGACCCATGCCATCGTCAAAGGGCTTGGGATGCTCAAGGTCGACAGCTTCGCGCTGCCCAATGTCCTGGCTGGCGAACGCGTCGTGCCTGAATTGATGCAGCATGACTGTACGCCACGTCAACTAGCCGATGCCGTCCTGGCTTGGCTGCGGAATCCAGATGCAATGAATGCGCTGCAGCCGCGATTTCGTGGGCTGCATATCCAATTGCAACGCGATGCCTCCACGCAAGCGGCTTGTGCAGTGGCAGAATTTCTTGAAGCCGGACGTCATGGCACTGAAGCCGAAAAGCCCGGAGTCGGGAGCCTGTGAGCAAGGCCTTCGAAAGTTTGTTCCATGACCCGCTCGCGACAGACACCATCTCGGCCGCGATTTCGCTTGACGTCTCCCCGCTCTCGCCTCCCCTCTCCCGGCTTTACATCGCCGGCATCGACGAAGCAGGACGCGGTCCATTGGCCGGGCCGGTCGTGGTGGCTGCGGTCGTGTTCGAACCCGGCCGCACGCCGGTCAATGGGCTCGCTGACTCAAAGCAGTTGACCGCGGATCGTCGTGAATCGTTGTATGTGCGGATTATCGATCGCGCCATCGCCTGGCATGTGGTCTTCATCGAAGTTGACGAGATCGACCGCATCAACATCTACCAAGCGACCATGCTCGGCATGCGCCGCGCGCTGGAGGGCGTGGTGCATATCGCCCAACAAGCCGACCAGTGCCTGGCACGCATCGATGGCAACGCACTCCCCCGCGGATTGCCGTGCCCGGCAGAAGCCATCATCGGCGGCGATGCCAGCGACCGCTCGATCATGGCGGCGTCGATTCTCGCCAAGGTCTCGCGCGACCGCCACATGCGTGCGCTGCACCTGCAATGGCCCGGTTACGGCTTCGACGAGCACAAGGGATATTCGACCCCCGCGCACCTGGCAGCGCTCAAGCGGCATGGCCCCTGCCCCCAGCATCGGCGCAGCTTTGCGCCTGTGCGCCATGCCATGCAGGGGCCGGATCTGTTCGCTGAATGCATCGATGGACCTGCGATCGCGGGGTAGCCGGAACGCATGTCAAGCCTTGTTCCGTCCGACATGCATCGCTAGGCTGAGTCCTCCAATCGCGCTCCTGCAATCGTGGAGCGCACCCGGGAAGGCATGTCCGCTCGCTTCGTCCACCTGCACCTGCACAGCGAATACTCGCTGGTCGATTCGACGATCCGGATTCCCGAGCTCGTCGCGCGGTGCGTTGCCTTAGGCCAGCCGGCGGTGGCGGTCACCGACCAGAACAACCTGTTCGCCCTGGTGAAGTTCTACAAAGCGGCTGAAGCGGCCGGCATCAAGCCGATCATCGGCGCCGATGTACTGCTGGCCGATGGCAACGAGGCGCCATCACGGCTGACATTGCTTTGCCGCGATCGCGCGGGCTACCTGACCTTGTCGCGATTGCTGACGCGAGCATGGATGGAAGGCCATCGCGTCGATGGCGTGGTGCTGCGCCCGCAATGGCTGCAGGAATCAAACGCCGGGCTGTTTGCGATTGCCGGCCGCCACAGCGAAGCCGGGCAACTTGCCGCGGCAGGCAAGCATGAGTTGGCGCAGCAATGGCTGGCCAACTGGCAACGACACACCGGCGAGCGCCTGCACCTGGAATTGACGCGCACGCAGCGCGATGGCGAAGAGGCTTTCAATACCTTTGCATTGCAGGCTTCGGCGCAACACGGCATTCCGGTGATCGCCAGCAACGACGTGCGCTTCCTGGATCCCGACGGCTTCGATGCCCATGAAGCGCGCGTGTGCATTTCCACCGGGCGCGTGCTGGATGATGCCAAGCGCCCGCGCGAGTACAGCAATGAGCAATTCCTGAAGGCGTCGGAGGCCATGGCGTTGTTGTTCGCCGACGTGCCCGATGCGGTCGACAACGCGCTCGCGCTGGCGACGCGCTGCAACCTTGAACTGTCGCTGGGCACCTATCACCTGCCCGCGTTTCCGGTGCCTGCAGAGGAAACACTCGACAGCTGGATCCGTGGCCAGGCGCGCGCGGGCTTGTCGAAGCGGCTGGACAAGCATCCGCCAGCGCCGGAACACGGCCGCGCACCGTACGAATTGCGCCTGGACAGCGAACTCGACGTGATCATCAAGATGGGGTTCGCCGGTTACTTCCTGATCGTCGCGGACTTCATCAACTGGGCCAAGGACCACGACATCCCGGTGGGCCCTGGTCGCGGTTCCGGTGCCGGCTCGCTGGTCGCGTGGGCGCTTGGCATCACCGATCTTGACCCACTGCCTTACGACCTGCTGTTCGAGCGGTTCCTGAACCCCGAACGCGTCTCGATGCCCGACTTCGACATCGACTTCTGCATGGATCGCCGTGATGAAGTCATCGATTACGTTGCCGCGAAATATGGCCGCGACCGCGTCAGCCAGATCATCACCTACGGCACGATGGCTGCGAAAGCCGCGGTGCGTGATACCGGTCGCGTGCTCGGCCATCCGTATGGATTCGTCGACGGCATCGCGAAACTCATCCCGCTGACGCTGGGTGTATCGCTGGACGACGCGCTTGGTGAATCAGAGGCGGCACGAAAGAACAGCGATCTGGCTTCAGCCGAACTCATCCAGCGTCATGCCGCCGAGGAGGACGTGCGCGACCTGCTGACCCTAGCGCGCAAGCTCGAAGACCTCACCCGCAACGCCGGCAAGCACGCCGGCGGCGTGGTGATCGCGCCATCGCCGGTGTCGGACTTCTGCCCACTGGTCGCCGAGCACGACGGACACGGACTGGGTCGCAACCCGGTGACGCAGTTCGACAAGGACGATGTCGAGACAATCGGACTGGTCAAGTTCGACTTCCTGGGCCTGCGCACGCTGACGATCATTGACTGGGCGGTGAAGGCCATCAACCAGCGGCGTAACTCGGGACTGGCAACATCGGAATCGAACAGCGAACCTCCGCTGGACATCATCAGCCTCCCACTGGATGACGTTGCCACCTACGAATTGTTCGCGCGCGGACAGACGCATGCGGTGTTCCAGTTCGAATCGCGCGGCATGCGTGAGTTGCTCAAGCGCGCAAAGCCCGACCGTTTCGACGACCTGATCGCATTGGTGTCGCTGTTCCGCCCGGGGCCGATGGACCTGATCCCGGATTTCGTCGAGCGCAAGCATGGGCGCGCGGCGGTCAGCTTTCCGCATCCCGCACTGGAACCCGTACTGGCCCCCACCTATGGCGTGATGGTGTACCAGGAACAGGTGATGCAGATCGCGCAGATCCTGGCCGGCTATTCGCTCGGTGGCGCGGATCTGCTGCGTCGTGCAATGGGCAAGAAAAACGCGTTCGAAATGGCGAAGGAACGCTCCAAGTTCGAACAGGGCGCATCCGAACGCGGCGTCGATCCACGCCAGGCGTCGCAGATCTTCGACCTGATGGAAAAGTTCGCCGGCTACGGCTTCAACAAGTCGCACGCCGCCGCCTACGCGTTGATCTCGTATCAGACGGCATGGTTGAAGACGCATTACCCGGCTGAATTCATGGCCGCGGTGTTGTCGTCGGACATGGACAACACCGACAAGGTGGTCGGCTTCCTCGACGAGGCACGCGCGCTCGAACTCACCGTGCTACCGCCGGACGTCAACTCGTCACGCTACATGTTCAATGCAATCGACACCGGCACGGTCCGTTACGGGCTGGGGGCGGTGAAAGGCGTGGGTCGCGGCGCATGTGAGGCCATTGCGCAAGAGCGCGCGCGCGGCGGTGGCTTCGCCAACCTCCTGGATTTCTGCAAACGCGTGGATTCCTCCAAGCTCACCCGGCGCGCACTGGAGGCGTTGATCACCGCCGGCGCGCTGGATGCACTCGCGCGAAATCGCCCCTCCCTGATGCTGCAACTGCCGGAAGTACTGAAGGCAACCGAGCAACTCGCGCGTGAACGCGAAG
>JBBSUF010000024.1:0-23095 GCA_038235185.1 Lysobacterales bacterium | reverse complement strand
CGCTTCGGGCGCCGCGAGCATCAGTGCGTGTCGGATGACGGCGGGATCCCCGCAGTCACCCAGCACAGGCACGCATTTGATATGCGGAAAGTCGCGACGCAACTCGGCCTCGGTCGTGGTCAACGCCAGTTCGTCGATCTCCAGCAAAGCGATCTGACGTGCGCCGTGTCGGGCGCATTGGCGACACAGTTCCGACCCGATCGAACCGCCAGCGCCTGTGACCAGGACACTACGCCCGCCAAGCCAACCCCGGATGGCCTTCCAGTCCGGAGTCACAGGCTGTCGACCAAGCAGGTCCTCGATGGCGACTTCCTTCAGTTCGCCTGGCAGCGAGCGGCCTTCGAGCAGGTCGTCGAGCCTGGGCACCGTGCGGAACGGCAACCCGGTGCGTTCGCATGCCGCGACAATCCGCCGCATCGATGCGGCATCGAGCGACGGCATGGCGATCACCAGCAAGCGGGCCGCAGTCTCCGGCGCAATCCGCTCGATGTCATCGATGCGCCCAAGAATAGGCACGCCCTGCAGGTTGCTGCCGAGCAGCTTTGCAGCATCGTCCAGGAACCCGACCGGCTCGTAAGCACCCGCACGGCGCAAATCACGAACGAGGGCCTCACCCGCCTGGCCTGCCCCCAGGATCAGCACCCTCAGGACGTTTTTTTGCGTTCCGATTTGCTGATGGTCCTTCCACGCCCGGTAAAGCAGTCGCGGCATGCCCAATAGCGCCGTCAGGGCGATCGGATACAGCACCAGGACCGTGCGTGGGATCTGGTCAAGACGGTTGTAAAGAAACAGCCCGATGACGATTGCAAGCAAACCAAAAACACTGGCCTTCAGGATATTCAGCAGGTCCGGCACGCTGGCAAAGCGCCAGATGCCGCGGTAGAGGCCGACCCGCCAAAAAACTCCGCCCTGGGCCAGCAGGACAATTGCGGTTTCGATCGACCACAGCGGGAGGGTGGGCGCCATCGGCAGGATGGAATATCGAAACTGGTGGAGACCCACCCATGCCAGCCAGACCATGCACAGGTCATGCATCACAACGGCGGCGCGTGGCAGCCCGGCACTGAGGCGATCCTTCAATTGCATCATTCCATCCAGTCCTTCATTTGCGACCCTTCAAACCGCCGCGTCGCTCAATGGGCGGCGTAGCCATATCCAGAGTACCCACCCCGCCAGATACGTTGCCAGCAGCGCGGTCATCATAAACGCCGGCGCGCTCGTTCTGCCCATCAGCATCAGGCCACTGGCAACCACGCTCCACCCGGCATACGCCAACGTCACCCTCCCATGCTTGCCGCATCGCCGCACCCAGTTCTGGTAGGCATGTTCGGTATGCGGCAACCACCAAGCCTGACGTCGGACAATGCGCATTGCCAATGTCAACGTTGCGTCAATCAGGAACGCAGAAATAGGCAATAACAGGCCAGGTGAATGCACCCAGTCCTGTATTGCAAGCCATATCGCCAAAGCGGCAAGCGCATACCCCAGTGCGCCACTGCCGACATCCCCCAGAAAGATCCGGGCCCGGGGCAGGTTGAAAGGGAGGAATCCCAGACATGCCGCGGCCAGGGCGAACGCCAGTGATGTCACCATCCCCTGCCCGGCTGCCACGCCAAAGGCAAGGGCCGCAATCGCGGTTTGACTTGTCGCCAAGCCGTCGATCCCGTCCATGAAGTTCCAGACGTTGACCAGCACCATCGCAGCCGTGAAAGCGACAGCAGCGGCCATGAAGCTTCCACCTTCCTGCCAGATTCCCCATCCAAGCAGCAGTGCGGCCACTGCTTGGACAGCCAGCCGCGACCATGGCGATCGCGCGCGGTGGTCGTCGGCCCAGCCGATACCTGCCACCAACGCCAGACCGATCGCGAACGACAACAACAAGGGTGCGTGTTGAGGATTGCGCAGAAGCAGCCAAGTCGTTGCCATCAACAATGCAACCACGATCCCGATCCCGCCACCCCGCGGCGTCGCGACCGTGTGGCTACGACGCTCCCCGGGCTCATCGATCAGGCGGTGATTCACCGCGTACTGCATGGCAAGCCATGTACCCAGATAGCCCACCGCGCAGAACAAGGCTGCCCAAAGGGTACAAGCGGCCAAGCCAGCCTCAGGCACGGGGTTCACACCACGGCATAGTTGAGCAACGGCTTGATCGTCCCCCACTCCTTGCAGCTCGGGCATTGCCAATGATGGCTGCGTGCGCCGAAGCCACAACGGCTGCATCGATAGCTGGGATTGCGCAGCAGCAGCTGGTCGGTGATGTGCTTGAGATCCTGCAGTGTGGCGGTCGAATCGGCATTTTCCGCCAAGGTCAGGTCGATTAACGCCGCCTCGCCGCGCACGGACGGGCGATCCTTCAGCTGCTGGGCAAGATAGGCGCGTGCAGCAGCGATGCCTTCCTCGGCTTCCACCAGCCGGGTCAACGCCAGTACCGGGGAAATGCCACGGTAGTGCTCGCTCATCTCACTCAGGAATGCTCGCGCCCCCGGGGTGTCGCCGACACGCTCGTAACTTGCCAGCAACAGGGGCAGGATTTCAGGCAAATAGTCTGGATCGTGTCGGGCAGCGCGTTCAAACGCGCGGATGGCTGGGGCATCGTTGCCCGCCTCGACCTCGATACGGCCTTCGAGCATGCCTGCGCGCACGGATGTGGAATCGGCTGCGTATGCGCGCACGATGGCCGCGCGTGCTTCACCGATACCACCAGATGCGCGCTGACGCTCGGCAAGTTCGCACTCGAACTGAGCGATCAGCTTGCCCATCGGCTCGCCGGTCGCGGCTTCGAATCGGGTCGCGTTCTCGATCGCCTTGGGCCAGTCGCGTTCAGACTGGTAAATGCCGATCAGGTGTTTGAGCGCTTGCGGCGCACGCTGGTCGATCTTGGCAAGGTCTGAAAACACGGTCTCGGCACGATCCAGCAATCCCGAACGCATGTAATCCTCACCCAGCGCCAGCAATGCCTGCACCTTTTGCGCATCGTTGAGATCACTGCGCTGGACCAGCGCCAGGTGCAACCGGATCGCGCGGTCGATTTCGCCACGACGCCGGAAAAGATGCCCCAGTGCGACCTGGGTCTCGAACGTATCCTTGTCCAGCTCTGCGATATGCAGGAACAACTCGATCGCCTTGTCGGGCTGTTCGTTGAGCAGGTAGTTGAGGCCGCGGAAATACGTGGTCGACAGTTTGCTGACCTGGCTATCGCTATGGCGCGCGCCACCACGACGACCGATCACCCAGCCGCTCAACGCGGCCACTGGCAATGTCAGGAAAAACCAGAACCATTCGTTGACGAATGCCACGATCAAGGATCCATCGGCGACGGCGCTTTGCGCGCGTTGTGGGCTGGAAGCATTGCGCGTTGCAACCGTTGCCGCAATGGCAGCACGGCGCTCACCGTCAGGACCAGGCCGCCGATCAGAACGCCGAGCAGCAATGCAACAACGACAGACACCCCGAGCGTGGTGTGCAGCGTCGCCATGCCCAGGTCCAGCATCACTGGTTGCGCGTTGAGTGCACCGATGGCAATGCCCGCAGCAAGACAAAGCAGGGCGATCAGTAATCGGATCAGGCGCATCGTTGCCTCCAGTCTTCCGTCATCCCTGCAAAATGCCACCAAACGTGGCACGAATCACTTCAGTCTTCCGATGGCAGCGGAATCGCGCCGCTGACGCGTTCGCGCAACTCTTTTCCAGGCTTGAAATGCGGGACATGCTTTCCGGGTAGTGCGACGGCATCACCGGTGCGGGGATTGCGGCCAGTGCGCGGCGGGCGGAAATGCAGGGAAAAACTACCGAACCCACGGACCTCGATGCGCTCGCCATGAGCCAGCGCGCCTCCCATCATTTCCAGCAAGGATTTGACCGCCATGTCGACATCGTCCGCCTTCAGGTGGCCCTGGCGGAGCGTGAGGATCTCGATCAGCTCGGACTTGGTCATGAGTCAGTCATGGCCCTTTCAGACGGCCTTCCTTAAAAAACAGCCCGGCGAAATGCCGGGCCGTTGAGTGTCGACCGGTTAAGCGATTGCTTACTCGGACTTGCTGTTGAGCTGCTCGCGCAACAGCGCACCGAGCTTGGTGGTGCCGCTGGATGCGTCGGCCGCCGAGCGGTTGTAGTCGCTCACGGCTTCCTGGGTCTCGGCTTCGTCCTTGGCCTTGATCGACAATTGCATCAGGCGGCTCTTGCGATCGGTACCGACGATCTTGGCCTCGACCTCATCACCCACCTTCAATCGCTGGCTGGCATCCTCGACGCGCTCGTCGGCGATGTCGCGAGCGGCCAGATAGCCTTCGACACCATCGCCAAGATCGATCGTCGCGCCCTTGGCGTCGACTTCCTTGACGGTGCCCTTAACGATCGAGCCTCGCGTGTTGGTCGCGACGAACTGGCCCATCGGGTCCTGTTCCATCTGCTTGACGCCCAGGCTGATGCGTTCGCGCTCCGGATCCACTGCCAGCACGACGGCTTCCAGCGTGTCGCCCTTCTTGTAGTTGCGCGCGACATCTTCGCCGGTGGAGTTCCAGCTGATATCCGACAGGTGGATCAAGCCGTCGATACCGCCGTCCAGGCCGATGAAGATGCCAAAGTCGGTGATCGACTTGATCTGGCCGTCGACCTTGTCGCCCTTCTTGTAGATCGCGGCAAAGGTCTCCCACGGATTGCTGGTGACCTGCTTGATGCCCAGCGAAATGCGGCGACGCTCTTCATCGACGTCCAGCACCATGACTTCCATCTCGTCGCCAACCTGCACGACCTTGGATGGATTGACGTTCTTATTGGTCCAGTCCATTTCGGACACGTGCACCAGGCCTTCGACGCCTGGCTCGATCTCGACGAACGCGCCGTAATCGGTGACGTTGGAGACCTTGCCGAACACGCGCGTGTTGGACGGATAGCGGCGCGCGATGTTGTCCCACGGATCCTCGCCCAGCTGCTTGAGGCCCAGGCTGACGCGATTGCGCTCTTTGTCGTACTTGAGCACGCGAACGTCGAGCTCCGCACCCACTTCCACGACTTCGGACGGATGGCGCACGCGCTTCCAGGCCATGTCGGTGATGTGCAGCAGGCCGTCGATGCCGCCGAGGTCGACGAACGCGCCGTAGTCGGTGAGGTTCTTGACCACACCCTTCAGCACCGCGCCCTCGACCAACTTCTCGAGCAGCTGCTCGCGCTCTTCCGAATGCTCGCTCTCGACCACCGCGCGACGCGAGACCACCACGTTGTTGCGCTTGCGGTCCAGCTTGATGAGCTTGAATTCCAGCTCCTTGCCTTCCAGGTACACCGGGTCGCGCACGGGGCGCACATCGACCAGCGAACCGGGCAGGAATGCGCGGACATCCTTGATGTCGACGGTGAAACCGCCCTTCACCTTGCCGCTGATGCGACCAATAATGGTGGCATTGGCTTCCAGGGCTTCCTCGAGCTCGTCCCACACCATCGAACGCTTGGCTTTCTCGCGTGACAGCACGGTCTCGCCAAAACCATTTTCCAGACTGTCGAGTGCCACCTTGACGACATCGCCAACGGCAACGTCAATCTCACCAGCGTCGTTGCGGAACTGTTCGATCGGCACGATACCTTCGGACTTCAGGCCGGCATTGATCACGACGACGTCGGTACGGACTTCGACGATGGTGCCAGTGACGATGGAGCCCGGCTTCAGCTTGGCCAGGTGCGCCTGGCTTTGTTCGAACAGTTCAGCAAAGGATTCGGTCATTACAGCATTCATGGATGGGCTGGTCTCGATGGATACACAGGCCGAGCGCGATATCGCATTCGACCCACCTTGGGTTGGCGTGCGCTTCCAGGAGGATTCCGGGAACTGCTGGCGCCATGTGTGGTCTGGGTGAACCGTCTGCGGGATTGCAGGCGGGTTGACTGCGACGATCGACTCAGCTCGCGGGAGGTAGTCGCAAGCGACTAGCGGTTCACGAAAGCCAGTACACGCTCGACGACCGCTTGGATTCCAAGGCCGGTAGTGTCGATCCGCACGGCGTCATCGGCCGGACGTAACGGCGCCACCGCGCGATTGGCATCGCGGGCATCGCGGGCAAGAATCTCCTGCAGCAGACCCGCCAATGTAACGGAAAGTCCCTTGTCCTTCAACTGCTTATAGCGTCTTTCGGCCCGCTCGTCGGCGCTAGCGGTGAGAAAGACCTTGTAGGGTGCGTCGGGGAAAATCACCGTCCCCATGTCGCGGCCATCGGTCACCAACCCCGGAGGCTGGCGAAAATCGCGTTGACGGTCCTTGAGTGCATCGCGGACCGCGGGAATGGCGGCGATTGCCGACGCGGCGGCACCAGCGGTCTCGGTGCGCAATTCGTCCGTTGCATCGATCCCGTTGACGATGACGCGCAACTCCCCGATTTGTCGGTCGCCGGCGCACGACTCCCCACCCTCTTCGAGGAAGTGGATTTGTGTCGCGCTCGTGCAGCGGACCAGCGCGGCAACGTCGGTCTTGTCGATCTTGCCGCGTTCTGCCGCGAACCCAATCGCCCGATACAAGGCCCCGGAGTCCAGGTAATGCCATCCCAGCTGCCGCGCAACCAGCCGACTGATCGTGCCCTTGCCCGAGCCCGAAGGCCCATCGACCGTCAATACGGGAATCGATGAAACAGTGCTTGAATGGATCATGGCTATCCTTGCGATAGCCTCGGATTGTAGCGGGGCAGGGTTCCAAAGCTCTGCAACCACTTGAATGATCGACGAAAACCCGGCAGAATGTGCGGCTAGGTCGTGCTTTTACCCCCTTTTCCAATTTCTTCCGAGGTTTGTCATGAAGGTCCTGTCCTCCCTGAAGTCAGCGAAGACCCGTCACCGCGACTGCAAGGTGGTCCGTCGTCGCGGCAAGGTATTCGTGATCTGCAAGACCAATCCACGCTTCAAGGCGCGTCAGCGCTGAAGCCGTAGGGTTTCTGGCGATTCTTGGAAGGCCGCAGTGATGCGGCCTTCTGCATTCCGGACCCCCTGCCTGCTCGAAGCAATGCACGGGCATCCCGCGCCCCCGAACCCGCGTCAATCTGTTAAAACGCACTGTCCAGCCATCCCGCAACGGAGTCGCGCCATGAACGTCAGTCTTCGCGCCCTGCCCCTGTTCGCCATCCTCGCTTTCACCGGCCTTGCCTCGGCTGAAACCCTGCTGGTTGACCGCGTCCATCAGGAGCCGCGGATGGCCATGCCGTCCCGCGGCATGTCCATGGCCCAGGTCCAGTCGCATTTCGGCGCACCGTCCAATCGGTTGGCCCCGCGCGGCGGCCAGAAACACCAGTGGCCGACCATCAATCGCTGGAGCTACCCGACCTTCGTCGTCTACTTCGAGAAGAACAAGGTGATCGACGCCGTGGCATACAAGGCTGACATGTATGAGATCGGGCCGAAGCCGGCGATTCGTTGAAGCTAACCAGATTCAGACAACCTCACCGCAAGCGATGACCGATGCCCTGCGATTCCCCGCGGAATGGGAGCCCCAGTCCGCTATCCTGATCGCGTGGCCGCATGCCGGGACCGACTGGGCCGCGCGCCTCGAGGAGGTTGAGGACACCTACATCGCGCTCGTCGCGGCAATCACCCGCTTCCAGTCGGTGATCGTGTGCGTGCCCGACGATGACGTGCAGGCCTATGCACGTGCACGCCTGGCTTCGGCACGGGTGGACATGCGCCAGGTTCGCTTCGTCGAAGTTGCTTATGACGACACCTGGTTGCGCGACTCGGGTCCGATCACCTTGCGTGGCAACGATGACTTCCGGTTGCTCGATTTCCGGTTCACCGGCTGGGGTGGAAAATTCGAGGCAGGTCAGGATGACCGATTGGTAGAGGCGCTGGAAGAGTCTCGAATCTTTCTGAGGAGTCAACGCCAATCCATTGATTTTGCTCTGGAAGGTGGCGCGATTGAAACCGACGGCTCAGGCACGCTGCTGACTACGTGGCAATGTCTGCACGATCGCCACCCCGACATTGATCGCGACGTGCTCACCTCCCGATTGAGTGATGCGCTACATCAGGATCGGGTCCTGTGGCTCGACCACGGCTATCTGGAAGGCGACGATACCGACGCGCACATCGACACCCTCGCCCGCTTTGCCGGAGTAGACGCGATGGCGTTCCAGGATTGCGACGATGCAGGCGATCCCCATTACCGCGAGTTGCAGGCGATGGCTGCCGAGCTGGCAGCGATGCAAACCCTCGAGGGTCAGCCCTATCGCTTGTTCGCACTCCCTTGGCCGCAGCCAATCGTCGCTGAAAACCGTCGGCTGGCAGCCAGTTACGCCAACTTCCTCATCATCAACGGCGCCGTGTTAATGCCAGCGTATGGCGACCCTGCTGATGCCACGGCGCAAGGCGTCTTGGCAGAAGCTTTCCCCGATCGCGAAATCGTGCCGGTTCCATGTCGCCCGCTGATCTGGCAGAACGGCAGCCTGCATTGCATCACCATGCAATTGCCACAGGGAGTGGTTTAACCACGATGAACAAGACCACCCTGCCCGTCGCGCTGATCCAGGAGCGAAACCAGGGCGACGCCGATGCCAACCTTCCCGTCATCGAACAGCGCGTTGCCGAAGCCGCTCAACGCGGAGCCAAGCTCGTCCTGCTGCAGGAACTGCACAACGGTGCCTATTTCTGCCAGCACCAGTCGGTCAGTGAATTCGACCTGGCCGAGCCGATCCCAGGCCCAAGCACCGAACGCCTGGGAAGGCTGGCGAAAACGCATGGCGTGGTCCTGGTCAGTTCGCTGTTCGAGCGTCGCGGCGCTGGCCTGTATCACAACACCGCGGTGGTGTTCGAGGCCGACGGATCGATCGCCGGCAAGTACCGCAAGATGCACATCCCAGACGATCCAGGCTTCAACGAGAAGTTCTATTTCACTCCTGGCGACCTGGGTTTCCAGCCGATCGACACCTCGGTCGGGCGGCTCGGGGTGCTGGTGTGCTGGGACCAGTGGTATCCGGAAGCCGCGCGCCTGATGGCGCTGGCCGGCGCCGAGCTACTGCTCTATCCGACCGCGATCGGCTGGGATCCGGGCGACGACGCGGACGAAAAAGACCGCCAGCGCAATGCGTGGATGCTCAGCCATCGCGGGCACGCCGTGGCCAATGGCCTGCCCGTACTCAGCTGCAATCGCGTCGGCTTTGAGCCCTCGCCGATTGGTGGTTCCGGAATCGAATTCTGGGGGTCCAGCCACGTGCTCGGGCCGCAAGGTGAGTTCCTGGCCGAGGCTTCCACTGACTCGCCTGAAATTTTGATGGCCAAAGTGGACCTGCAACGCAGCGAACACGTTCGCCGCATCTGGCCCTTCCTGCGGGATCGCCGCATCGATGCCTACGGCGATCTACT
Source organism: Lysobacterales bacterium (assembly GCA_038235185.1). Lineage (GTDB taxonomy): Bacteria > Pseudomonadota > Gammaproteobacteria > Xanthomonadales > Xanthomonadaceae > Cognatiluteimonas. The sequence continues at coordinate 13,766 of JBBSUF010000024.1, read as the reverse complement.
CAAGCGCTATCGCGACTGAGCCTTCGTCGCAGTCCAGTGTGCGAGCCCACTTGACCCACTATGCTGCGCGACCGCGACCGCGCTGACGATTGCGTCGCGTCACCACTCCGCATTACGAAGACTGATGACCGACACTCCTGACATCGCCACCCCCATGGATCCATTCGCAGGCCAGCCGACCGCCGTCGTCGAGCGTGATGGCGTGCGCTATACGCTACTGGGCACGGCGCATGTTTCGAAGGCAAGTGTCGATGCCGTCCGCGCGGCGATCGCCAGCGGCGGCTTCGACCAGATCGCTGTCGAGCTCGATCCGCAGCGCCTGCAGGCGCTGACCGATCCAGATGCGCTTGCGAAGCTTGACCTGATCAAGGTCCTGCGCGAAGGCAAGACCGCACTGTTCGCAGCCAACCTCGCGCTGGCGGGCTATCAGCGACGACTGGCAGAAAAATTGGGAATCGAACCCGGCGCGGAACTGAAAGTCGCGGCGCTCGAAGCTCGGGCGCTGGATTTGCCGCTGCACCTGATCGATCGCGACGTCGGCCTGACGTTCCGCCGTGCGATGCGCAGGCTTGGTTGGTGGGGGCGCGCAAAGATCAGCGCGGGCCTGCTGGCCGGAATGGTCGCCAACGAGGAAGTCGACGAAGCGGACATCGAAAAACTCAAGGAAGGCGACATGCTCGAGTCGGCCTTTGGCGAATTCGCAAGCCAGACCCCGGAGTTGTACGACACCATCATCGCTGAGCGCGACCGTTACATGGCAGCGCGATTACGCGAATCAGCGACACCCGGCCATGTGCTGGTCGTCATCGGCGCCGGACACCTGCAGGGCCTTTCACGACATCTGCGCGAGGACGCCGATGCACCGCAAATGGTGCGCGAGGAGCTTGAATCCGTCCCGAAGAAATCGTCGATTCCGTGGTTCACCCTTGCCATTACGACGCTCATAGTTGGCAGCTTTGCGTACGGCTTCTGGCACGGTGGTTTCAACCTCGTCGCGTCACTGATCCTGCAATGGGTGATGTTTACCGGCGGGCTGGGTGCATTGGGTTGCCTGCTGGCTGGCGGGCATCCGTTGAGCATCATCACCGCATTCGTTGCGGCACCACTCAAACCTTTCCACCCAGGCGTACCTGCCGGCACCTTCAGCGCATTGGTCGAAGCTTGGATCCGCAAGCCCGTTTATGGCGATTTCCTCGACCTACGCGACGACGTGCAATCGATGCGCGGCTGGTACCGCAACCGCGTGGCCCGGGTGCTGGTCAATTTCATGCTGACCAATCTTGGCACCGCGATCGGAGTGTGGATCGGCGGGGCGCGGATCCTCAGCAAGGTGCTCAGCTGATGCAGTCCCCACCCGTCATTGAGTAGTGCTGGCGGAGATTTTCCTCGCCGGAATACCCGCGTCGCCTCGACGCAACCTCGCCCGTGCGATCACGCGCGACGTGCCATTGCGCAGGTCGTCGAGGAGTGCGTAGATCGTCGGCAGGAACAGTAGACTGACGATCGTCGAGAACGCGAGCCCACCGGCAATTGCGCGCGCCATCGGGTAATACGCAGGAATATTGTTGCCGGACTGGCTGGTGGACAGCGCGATCGGCACCATCGCCAGGATTGCAGTGCCCATCGTCATCATGATTGGCCGCAAGCGCTCGCGGCTGCCTTCGACGAGCGCATCAGTGCGTGACATGCCACGCCGGCGCAGGTTGTTGATGTGCTCGATCATCACGATGCCATTGTTCACCACCACGCCCATCAGTACAAGGATGCCGATGAAGGCCATGATGTTGAACTCGGTGCCGGTCAACCAGAACAGCCAGAACACGCCAAATACCGAGAACAGCACGCCACTCAAGATCGCCAGCGGGAACAACAGCGACTCGAACACCGCAGCCATCACGATGTAGATCATCACCAACGCGATCATCAGGTTGAACATCATCTGCGCGCTGGCTTCCGCATCGTCGCCAAACGCGCTGCCTTCGAAGGAATAGCTGTAGCCGGCGGGGAAGGCAATGGATTTCAATGTATCTTCCATCGCTTTCTTGGCCTCCGGCATCGTCACCTTGTCGGGCAACTTGGCAACGATGGTCAACGCGGTCTGTCGGTTGACGCGCTTGATCTCGCTTGCTGCCGGAATGACCTTGACGTCCACCATGCTCAGCAGCGGAACTGTCCGGCCATCGGGCGCGCGCACCGTGAACGATGCCATGTCCTGCACGCCGTAGTGTTCGGCACCGGCAAATCGCGCCCATACCGGGACTTCGGTTTCACCGCGGCGGAATTCGCGCAAGGGTGCGCCGCGCAGCGCAAGTCCCACGAAGCGCGACACGTCCTCGGCACTGAAGCCGAACGCCGCAGCGCGTTCGCGGTCGACATGCACGGTCAGTTCGCTGTTGCGGTCGCCCGCGTCCAGGCGCACGTCACGCAGCTTCTTGCTGCGCGACAGGATCGGGATGATGTCGTTGGAAAGATCCTCCAGCGTCTGGGTTGAGTCGCCGATCAGCTGCACCTGTACTTTCTGTCCGGGGCCGCCGTTGTCTCCGTCATCGCCGAGCGTGATCGTCGCGCGTGCGGATTTTGGTAGCGTCTTGCTGATCTGGTCACTGAGCGGCTTTGTAACCTTTGCGTCCTTGCTGTCGTAGGTGATCACCGTGCTCGCATCGCCCTGCTCGCTGTAGTACGAGTACACCTGCTTGATGTGGAACTGCCTGCGGTTGGCGTCGAGGAAATTCTCCACGCGCAGGACTTCATCCGACATCTGCTCCTTCGTGTAACTGCCCTTCCACTGGTAGTCGACGCGGGCCTGCTCGCCTCCGCTTCCTCCGAACATGTTCTTCTTGGTCAACACCATTGGCACGATGCTGACGGCGATGATCAACACGATGCCCATCACCGACTTGCCGCGATGCTCAAGTGTCCAGCGCAACAGCTCAGCGTAGCGCCGCTGCAAACGTGGAATCAGGCCTTTCGACGCATTCTCGCGATTCACCGTTGGGGGCGTTTTCAAGCGCGCGGAAATCATCGGGATCAGGCTGACCGCGACCAGCCACGAGGCCAGCAGGGACACCGAGATCGTGATGGCAATCTGGGACAGGTAGATCGCCAGGAAGTTGCGCTCGCCAAAGAGGTTCGGCACGAACACGATGCAATGACAAAGCGTCCCGGCCGACAGCGCGATCGCCACATGCCGTGTCCCGAGGATCGATGCCAACCGGGGCTGGCCGGGATTCTTTTCACGCTCCTGGTAGATGCTTTCCACCACGACCACGGCGTTGTCCACCAGCATGCCCACCGCCAGCAGCAAACCCATCATCGATAGGATGTTGAGCGTGATGCCGGCGAAATACATGAAGCCCAGCGTCATCACGAAACATATGGGAATCGCCAGCGTCACCATCAGCGTCGACGGCCAGTGCCTCAGGAAAAAGTACAGGACGGCAATCGACAGCAACAAGCCAATACCGCCGGCTTCGGCGAGGCTCGTCAATGATGAAGTGACGTTGTCACCTTGGTTGTCGATGATCTTGACCTGGATGCCACTCATCGCAGGCTCTTTACGGATCGCTTCAACCTCTTTCAGTGCAGAGCGCGAGACATCGACCAGGTTGGCGTCGCGCTCCTTGAAAATATCCAATCCAACAGCAGGCCGCCCATCGAGACGGCGCCCATAATCCATGCGCGCGGGCTTCAAACGCACATCCGCAATATCGCCAAGCCGTACGCCGGTGCTGCCGATGACCAAGTCAGTCAGTTGTGACAAGTCGGTCAACTCGCCCACCGGTTGCACCCGCAGGCGGCGCCCGCCATCGTCCAGCACGCCGGCAGACAACGAGAAATTGACCGCCTGCAAGGTTTTGGTCAGGTCATTGAGACTTATGTTATGCGCGCTCAATCGGTCGGGAGAGATCGCGATCTCTACTTCATTCGGCGGCGCGCCAGACACCTCCACTTTCGCAACGCCAGGCAACCGTTCAAGCCGACGCTTGAATTGACGATCGATCAAATCGTAGGCGCCAGTAAGGTTTTGCGTGTCGCTTGCAAGTCGCACGCGCAGCACCGGTTGGTCGCCAGTGTCGATCTTCTGCACGGTGTAACGTTGAAGTTCTGCCGGCAACTGATCGCGGATCGCGTCAATGCGCTGGCGCGCATCGGAGGCAGCGATGGCGACATTGCGGCTCCAGTCGGTAAAAAATACCAGGAATTCAGCACCATTCGCGCGAGCGGTGCCTTCTGTCCGCTTGATCCCCGACATGGTCGACATCGCTTCTTCCACGGGCCGCAGCACCGTGCGCTCGACCTCTTCCGGCGTGGAGCCGGTGTACGGCAATTGAATGACGATCAAAGGCGGCGTCACCGATGGGAATGCTTCCAGCGGCAGTCGCACGGCGGCGATCAAGCCGATCACGAACAGCGACACGAAAAACATCACCGTCGTGACTGGGCGCTTGATGCTGAACTCGGCAATGCTCATGTCGGGTCAATGTCACTGAGAAGCGCCTGCTCGCTGCTGATGCCGGCGTGAGCCACGTCATTGTTGCGCCGCGCCCGGAATCCACGCTCGCGGTAGTACTCATCAGGACGCTTGTCGAGCAGGTCATACACCACCGGGATCACAATCAGCGTCAGCAAGGTGGAGACCAGCAGACCGCCGATCACCGTGATCGCCATGGGCGAGCGTACTTCCGCACCTTCGCCAGTTGCGATGGCCAACGGCAGGAATCCAAATAGTGTGCAGAGTGTCGTCATCGCGATTGGCCGCAGCCGCGAGCTTGCTCCTTCGACCAGTGCAGCGCGTTTGGCGACGCCTTGTTCGCGCAACTGGTTGACCTTGTCGATCAGGATGATCGCGTTCTTGACCACAAGCCCTACCAACAGGATCAGGCCAATGAACACCACTGCCGACACCGACGAGCGGGTCAGGAAGAGCGCCAGCACCGCGCCTACCATGGCAAGCGGAATGGTGAACAGGATCACGAACGGATGCAGCAGCGATTCGAACTGCGAGGCCATCACCAGATAGACGAGGAAGATGGCCAGCCCAAAGGCGAACAGCAATGACTTCACCGAGTCGGACAACTCCTCGCCCTGGCCGCCGATATGCATGCCGATATCAGCCCCCAGCGGTTGCGCAGCCACCATGTCGCGCACCTCCTGCACGGCGCCGCCGAGATCGATGTCGCGCAGGTTCGCCGACACGACTGCGACACGCACTTGGTCAGCACGATGGATTTCGCTAGGGCCGGAGGTCGACACCACGTCAGCCACCGAGTCCAGGGTCACCGGCCGACCGTTACCCGGATTGACAATGAGATGGCGAATGCTGTCGAGCGATGCCCGGTCCGATTGCTGCGCACGCACCAGCACATCGATCTTGCGATCGCGGAAGCTGTATTGCGTGGCGACATCGCCACGAACCTTGCTGACCACCACATCGGCGATCTGACGCGTGGTCATGCCGAGTGCGCCTGCACGCTCTTGGTCGAACCGGATCTGGATTTCCGGAAAGCCCTGCTCGACAGTCGATTTGACGTCGGCATAGTGCCGGTTCTTGCGCAACATCGCGGCCAACTGGCGACCAGCGCGTTCGATTGACGACATGTCTTCGCCACTGATCTCGATCTCCAATGGCGTGGAGAAGCTGAAAAGCTCCGGCCGGCTGAAGTCAACCTGCGCGTTGGGATACGCTTTCATCGTCTGGCGCAGGCTTTCCGTTTCGCGAGCTTCGACCTGCTTGCTGCCGCCATTGGCCATGACCACGCTGAGCTTGCCGATGTTCTCGCCGCTCTCCGTCGGATTGGCATCCAGCCTCGTGCCGCTGCCGCTGACGCCATACAGCACGCGAATGCCCTGGTCCTTTGCATGTTGCTGCTGCATGTCGCGCACCAGTGCATCGGTATCCCGCAGCGGTGTGCCGGGTGGCAACTTGACCGTCATGTCGAAGCGATCCTGCGCCAACTGCGGGATCAGGTCAGCACCCAGCAACGGCACCAGCAACAGCGTCAATACGAATGCGGCAGCCGCGGCACCCAACACCAATGCGCGCCGGTTGAGCGCAGCCGGCAGCAATTTGAGATAGCTGCGTTCCGCGCGTCCGTACGGCGCCATCGCCAAATCGCTGGCCTTGCGCATCACTGGCCCGACCACGAACACGATTCCGCGCCAGATGCGCACGATCAGCCAGCTGATGCCGAAGAATCCTCCGCGCGCACCAGCACCGATGCCGTGTTCAACCGCTGCGATTGGTTTCTGCAAGCGCGAAGTGGGCTGCCATTTCGGATGCGGCATTTCCTCGGGAAATGCCAGTGGTGGCCGGCCCTTCAATGAGCTCAGCATCGGAATCAACGTCATCGCCACGACCAGGGAAATGCCGATCGCCAGTGCAACCGTCAATGCCTGGTCGCGGAACAACTGCCCAGCGATGCCTTGCACGAACACCAGCGGCAGGAACACCGCAATCGTGGTCAGCGTGGAGGCGACGACCGCCATGCTGACTTCGCCAGTGCCGACGATGGCGGCATCGAGGATGCCCAGGCCACGTTCGCGCGCCTTGGCGATCGATTCGAGCACCACGATCGAATCGTCCACGACAAGGCCCGTTGCCAGCGCCAGTCCACCAAGCGACATCACGTTGAGGCTCAGGCCAAAACGTCCCATGAAGAAGAACGTCGCGATGATCGAGACCGGCAACGACAAACCGACCACGAACGTGCTCCAGCCATCGCGCAGGAACAGGAAGATGATCAGGATGGCAAACGCGGCGCCCCACAATGCGTCCACCTTTACATCGTGGATCGCGTTGCGGATGAACTGCGACTGGTCGTCGATGGTGGTGACTTCCACGTCCGGCGGGATCTGGTCCTTGATTTCAGTCAGTCGTTTCTGGATCGCATCGGCGGTAGCAACCGTGTTGGCGTCGCCCTCCTTGTAGACCGCGAGCTCCACGGCCTCACGGCCATTGAGGCGGATGATCGCCTCGCGCTCCTTGTGGCCCTGGCGCACCTGCGCGATGTCCTTCAGCCGGATCGGCATGCCGTTGGCGACCGTACCCTGCGAAGACGACGACGCGCTCTGCACGGACGCTGCGGCTGCCATTGCGCTGGCATCACCGCTGGCAGCTGCGACGCGGGCCATCTGTTCGGCCGCACTCGCCGCTGCGCCACCACCGGCGCTCTGCGTGGTGACCAGCATGTTGCCGATCTCCGCGACGCTGGCGAACTGGTTCACTGTGCGCACGAGGTAGCGTTGCGTGCCTTCTTCCAGGCGACCGCCGGACACGTTGATGTTTTCAGACTTCAACCGTGCAACGACGGTTTCAATCGGCAGGTTGAGTTGCGCAAGTTTCTGCTGGTCGATGTCGACCTGGATTTCATCTTCAAGACCACCGCCGACCTTGACGGCGGCCACGCCTTCGACAGGCTCGAGTTTTTTCTTGAGATCATCGTCGGCATAGCGGCGCAATGTCGTCAGCGACCGCAGCGACTCGTCTGGATTGGCATTAGCCTGTTTTGCGGTCAGCGCAAGCCGCAGGATTGGTTGTGTCGACGGATTAAAGCGCAACAACACCGGCGGCTTGGCTTCCAGTGGCAGCTGCACGACTTCCATCTTGTCGCGCACTTCCAGGCTTGCCTGGTCCATGTTGGTGCCCCACGCGAACTCCAGCACGACATCACTTTGTCCCGTGCGCGACACTGATTTGAGCTTGCGCAAGCCTTTCACGACGCCGACGGCTTCTTCGACCGGCTGGCTGATCAAGGTCTCGACTTCCGTTGGCGCGGCGCCTGTGTATTCGGTGCGCACGGTCAACGTCGGATAACTCAAGTCCGGCAGCAGGTTGACCTTCAGGCCACGCAGCGCGATGACACCGAACAACACAAGCGTGATCGTCATCATCGCCACCGTCACCCGGCGGCGCGTGGCGAATTCAACGACGCTGAAGGACGTCCTGGGAAGTTGGGTCACGTCGGCGTCCTGCGCTTACTGCTTGGTGTTCGAAGGCGGTGTCACGCTCAAGGGTTGTACTTTGGCGGACGCTGCACCCAGCACCTGCACCAGGCTGCCGTCGCGCAATGCCGCCTTCCCGGCGATGACAACCTGATCACCTAACTTCAGCCCAATGCGCACTTCGGCCCACGCACCATCCAGGTATCCGAGCTTGACCGGCACGCGCACCGCCTTGCCGCTGCGTACCGCGAATACCGCGGGGTCACCCTCATCATCGAGAAGTGCCGTCCGTGGAATCACCAACGCATCGGCGCGCTTGTCGTAGTCGATCTGCATGCGTCCGAACATGCCTGGTTGCAGCGTGCCCGATTCCAGCTGGCTGCCCTGGAATGCGCAGATCACGCGGAACGTGCCGCTGCCTGAGTCCACCACGGGCGACACGCGATCAACCGTGCCGCTGAATGTCTTGCCGGGCAGCGCGTCGACCTGCAACGTGACCGGCAAACCGGGCTTGAGGGTTTCGAGTTCGCGTTCGGGCACGTTGAGCGTTGCTTCAAGACGGGAGATGTCAACGATGCGGAAGATGGGCGTGTTGATCTGCACGAAGTTGCCAGGCTTGATCGAGCGCTGTGCGACCACGCCGGAGATCGGCGCGGCGACGTTGGCGTAGGAGAGTTCGAGATTGGCCAGGCGATTGGCGGCGCGCGCGTTTTCCAGGTCGTACTTGATCTGGTCGATGTCGTTGGCGCTGATCAGCTTCTGGTCGGCCAACTGGCGCGATCGCGCGTAATTGCTTTCAAGTTTGCGCATCTGTGAAGCGGTCTGCGCGGCCTGCAATGCGGCGCGCGCCGAATCCAGGCGCACAAGCACCTGCCCCGCCCTGACGTGCTGGCCCTCTTCGGCCATGACACTCAAAGCCACTCCTGAAGTCTTGGCGACGACCTGCGATTCACCGCGCGCTTCCAGTGGCGCGGTCCCGCTGTAGCTGGCTGCAATCGGCCGGTGTGTCACCGATGCGACTTCGACCGGCACGGCTTCCGGGCCCTTCGCAGCGTCCTTTGCCTGCGCATCGACGCCGCCCCGCTTGCAGCCGCCCAGCGCCAAGACACCCGCAAGCAATAGCAATACCAGTATCGACCCAGCCGGAACCGGCCTTAGTCCGGGACGTGAAAACAAAGGTGGAACGCGCATCATGCAGGCCTGCTATTTGGTGTGGTATCAAGGTATATCACCCGCTAACGAGCAGCAATCCGCCATAGGTCATGGTGCGGAATGTCCGGTGCGTCCGGAGATTTGCCCAGCGGGTAAAGTCGTTTGCTTTGGTTGCGCGGGTGTCATCGCTATACTGCTGCGCTCGCCATCGCACGCATGCGCATTGTGCGCTGTGATGTCTGGATTCATCCCGTGCATTTTCGCTTCCGACCACGGACTACCCCATGATCCGACCGTTGTTGCTCGCCTCCTGCCTGACCTTGATCGCCTTCAATGCGCTGGCCCAAGCGCCCACCCCGTCCCCGGCGCCGGCATCTCCGACAGCCGTCACGGCGGCATCCCCTGCTGCAGCAGCCGTTTCAGCTCCCGCCGTCATTGGCGACGCGAAGCGCGGACAGCAACTCACCTACACCTGCCAGGGTTGCCACGGCGTCACCGGCTACAGGAATGCCTACCCAAACTTTCATGTGCCAAAGATCGGTGGCCAGTCGCCGCAATACCTGATCAACGCATTGACCGAATACCAGCAAGGCAAGCGCAAGCACCCGACGATGCAGGCCCAGGCGCAGAGCTTCTCCGCGCAGGACATCGCAGACATCGCGGCCTTCGTTTCCGGCCTGAAGTGAGCAGGATTCCATGAGCACCCCTATGACGAAGACGTTCCTCCGCCTGCGCTTCTTCCCGCTGGCCATCGCCACGCTTGCCGCTGGGCTGGCCCTGGCAGGGTGCACGCCTTCGGGAGAAACCCCGGCCGCGCATTCCTCCGCGGACCGTAGCGAAGGACATTCCGCGTCCTCTGCAGGCCTGCCACCTGGTCACGCGGTTGACGGACAAAAGCTGGCGACCACCAAGAATGCTGAGACTGGCCAGGCCTGCGTCGATTGCCACGGCGCAGCTGGAAATGCCCCGATTGATCCAAGCTATCCCAAGCTCGGCGGCCAATACCACGACTACATCGCGCATTCCCTGCAGATGTATCGCGACGGCGATCGCAGCGGCACTCCGACCACGGACCTGATGGGCAGCCAGGCGAAGAAGCTGACCGACCAGCAGATCGCCGATGCGGCGGCGTACTTTGGTTCGCAGCCGACGCAGTTGCGGGATCTGCACGGGCTGGAATAACGAGTCGTTGCGAAGTCACCGCGGATTCGGCGACTTCTCCAGGCTTTTCTGATCTTCCTGCAACTCCCGTTTAAAGGGGATGTCGGGGGGCGGGCGCGCCTCGGCCTCCTGGTCGTTGAGGTTGGGATCGCTGATGCTGCAGCCGCCACCGAGTTGCAGCAGCGATACGACGCAGTTGAGTTTCTTCGTCGTCCCCGGGATCGGGATGGACACCTGGCGGATGTTTTGGCGCACCCACTGTTCGAGCAGGGTTTCGTTGGGTAGCCAAACCTTGTCGAACCGCGTCGGCGTGTAGTCAGTGGGCGGGCGCTTCAACCACGTGCCAGCGTGGTCGAATTGGTCATGCGACCAGCGATCGCTGCCCGGCGGGAATCCGCCGCCTGCCTGCGCGGTACCGGGCGCCAGGTTCGGGCTGCCATCAGCATTGAACAAGCCGGACTTTCCTGCATTGGCGCCAGGACGATTGCGTGTCGAAACGCCCCAGTCATCGCCGCGTCGTGGGGTTGGAAGTGTGCCGGGTTTCGAGGGTGTGGTCGGGCCGTGACCTGAGGCTACCGCCGGAATTTGTGTCCCGCTTTGGGTGGCCGGCGCCCCCGATGGCGGCACGGCAACGACAGTCGGCGTTCCGGTTCTGCCCTGCTCGACAACTGATTTCGAAGTTGACGTTGCGGTCGCTGCAGGTGGCGGCGTTTGCTGCACTTGCGCAGGAGCCGCCTTGGGCTGCACGGCGACAGGCGGGGCTGGTGGCGATGGCTCGACCCGGGGGGGCCGGATGGCAGGCGCAGGTATGACAAGTGCGATGGGCGCTGGCTGCGTCTTGAGTTCGGGCGCCCGGATCGAAGCCGCCGGCAATTCCGGCTGGATGGCGCGCACCGACGGCGGACGTTCGATCAGTTGCACATCGCGCGTGGGCACCTGCAATGCGGGAACCGTCAGTTGCGCCTGCGGAATTTCCACGTGCGCTGGGGTGGGTGGTGGCAACACGAACGTCGTATCGGGGATGGCTTTCTGCGTCACCTGCAATGGTTGATCGACGACAGGCACCGCTGATGCAGGCGGCGATGCAGAGGCAGTTGCAGGCATTGGAGGCGAAGCTGCTGGAGGTGGCTGCTTCGGCGCCGGAACGTGCGTAACCGCAGCGGCACGACTGGCGACGGCAGGGGTGGAGATGCTGCCTGCAGGCGGCCCCCCGCCCTGATCTTCTGGTGTCCCCTGGCCAACGTATTCCACCTGTACGACGTCCTCGCCCTGTGGTGATGGGGCTTGGGTGAAACGCACATAGGCCAGCCATAGCAGGATCGCCAGCAGCAGAATATGGATGACGAAAGTAATCAGGATCGCCATCAACCGCGTGCGGCGGTCTTCGTCCTCGGACGGCTGCCATTGCTGCCGCCACAACGTGGCGAAGGCCTGCCAGCGATTGAGTTCACCGGCGCGGCGCGGCGGTTGGGCCAGCTCGCGCTGCAGGAAGATCGCAATGATGGCGTCGGCGGTCGCACCGGTGACCGCGCCAATGCGTTCGCCCATCAAGGCGAACCACTTGGCCCAGCCCTCTGGAAATTCACCGGGCCCGGGTTCCGGGCGCAGGCTTTTGCGTCCGCGCTTGTGCAGCGCCTGGATCAGGTCAGCAGCGGAGAACATCCGTCGCTCGCCGGGGCTGCGAATGGCAGCCGATTACGCCGCGTCGCGCGGCATGTAAGGCGCTTGACCGGTGTCGTGATCGGTCGCGTCGCGCACTGCGGTCACACCCACAACCTTGGTCAGCAGGGTCTTCTCGATGCCCTGTTTCAAGGTCACGTCAGCCATTCCGCAGCCTTGGCAGCCGCCACCGAAACGCAGCACGACAACACCCTCGCCGGTGACTTCCTGCACCGCGACGTGCCCGCGATGCTGGGCCAGTTGTGGATTGATTTCCTGTTCAACGATCCAGTTCACGCGTTCGACCAGGGATGCTGAGTCCTGTGGCGCCACGCCTTTGATCTTCGGCGCGCGGATCTGCAGTTGTCCGCCGGTCGCCTGCTGCGTGTAGTCGATCTCGGCGTTATCGAGATATTTCACGCTGCCGGCGTCGACCCACAACGTGAAACCCTCGCAGTCCACCGCCCATTCATCGCCCTGGAGGTCGGCGGGCTCGGCGAACTCCAGCCGAACGTCCGCCGTTGGCGTGCCCGGCTGCATGGCCGTGAGGCGCACGCCCATGCCAGGCAGGTCTTCGCGCTCGATCAATTTATGGAAATGACGCTGCGCGGATTCGGAGATCTGGATCATCCCGCTATTCTAGCGACCCATGCGCCCCAAGCTACGCCGGCATCGTCCAGCGCCGAATTGCATTCAGTGTGCCGATACGAATGCCGCTTCAACCAGTCGATTCGATCTGCCCGCTTCAACCCGCTGCGCCTTCAGGAGACCTCCGACATGAATGACCTCGTCCCGCTCGCCAAAGCCCACTGCATTCCGCGAAAGGGCAACGAACACCGGCTCCCTGAAGCCCGCATTCGAGAACTGCTGCCCGACATCCCGGGCTGGGAACGGGTCGAAGGCGGACACGCCCTCTCGAAAAGTTTCGCCTTCAAGGATTACTACCGCACCATCGCGTTCGTGAACGCGCTGGCGTTCATGGCCAACCGGGAAGACCACCATCCTGACCTCGGCGTGCATTACGACCGCTGCGTGGTGCGTTACTCAACGCATGATGTTGGCGGATTGAGCGAAAACGACTTCATCTGCGCAGCGAAGGCCGATGCGCTGGTTGAATGACCCAACACAACAGTCACGCCAGCCGATCCAGCACGTCGATCAGTTCGCCAGCCAGTGAAGCATTCAGTAAATAAGGCGTCTTGCCACTGTCCAGCGCGAACTCCAGCGTCGAGGCGTGCAGGAACATCCGCTTCAGGCCAACCTGCTCGCGCAGCCGTTTGTTGACGGCCTCGTCGCCATATTTGTCGTCGCCTGCAATCGGGTGGCCGATGTGCTGGGCATGCACGCGTATCTGGTGGGTGCGGCCTGTCTCGATGCGGACTTCGCAATAGGACTGGCCCCCGCGACGCTCCAGCACCTTGAAGTGGCTGAGTGACGCCTTGCCTAGCGGATTCACCTGCACATGGCGCTCGCCACCCTGGCGTAGACCGACATGCAGCGGTGCATCGACCGACATCACGCCGTCTGGCATGCGTCCAGCCAGCAACGCCAGGTAGCGCTTGCGGATTCCGCCCGAACGGCCGGCGTCCTCCCGCATCAGGGCTTGCAGTTCAGTCAGCGCCGAGCGCTTGCGGGCGATCAGCAGCAGCCCCGAGGTATCGCGGTCGAGGCGATGGACCAGCTCCAGGGATTCCTTCGGCCGCAGCGCCCGCAAGGTCTCGATGGCCCCGAAGGAGATCCCGCTGCCGCCGTGGCTCGCAACGCCGGCCGGCTTGTTGATCGCCAACAACCGAGCATCTTCGAAGACGATGCTGGCCTGGACAGCGTCCAGCAGCCCCTTGGCCGGCACGCCT
>JBBSUF010000023.1:0-23218 GCA_038235185.1 Lysobacterales bacterium | reverse complement strand
GCCGCGCTACGCCATCGACGCAATCCGCGAGGCGTTGCTGGCATTCGACAAGCAGCTCAAGGGATTTGCAATGCATGACGCGCTGCTGACCGGTGTGGAGACACGCACGTCGTCGCCATTGCGCATCACCCGCGGCGAGGACGGACACAGCCTCAACACACGCGGATTATTCCCGGCAGGCGAAGGCGCGGGATATGCCGGCGGCATCCTGTCGGCAGGCGTGGATGGCATCAAGACCGCGGAGGCCGTGGCGATGGGCATCATCGCCGACATCGGTGCAGCGCGATGACCCGCGTCGATCCAACGTTGGACAAACCATTTTCGCCCGCATGCGAACGCAACCGCGACCCGATCTTCGAGGTGTTGCGCGAATACTTCACGGATCGTCGCCGCGTTCTGGAAATTGGCAGCGGCACCGGGCAGCACGCCGTGCACGTCGCCGCGGCGATGCCTTGGCTGACGTGGCAGTGCTCGGATGTCGCCGACCATCTACCGGGGATCCGTGCATGGCTGGACGATGCGGCGCTATGGAATACGCCCGCTCCGGTCCAACTGGACGTCGCGCGCGGAGCTTGGCCGCAGGATGGTTTCGACGCTGCATTCAGCGCCAATACCTTGCACATCATGGGCTGGCCCGAGGTCGAGGCGTTCTTCAGCGGCCTTGATCGCGTGTTGTCGGAATCGGCGACTGTCGCGGTGTACGGCCCCTTCAACTACGCGGGAACCTACACCTGCGACAGCAATCGCGAGTTCGACGCATGGCTGAAGGCGCGCGATCCACGCTCGGGCATTCGCGATTTCGAGTCGGTGGATGCGTTGGCGCGTACGATCGGGCTGCACTTGTGCGACGACATACCAATGCCGGCCAACAACCGCTGCCTGGTCTGGCATCGCGGCTGAAGCGTTTCGCGTCGATGCCCGCTATCCTGCGGGCATGTTCGAACTCCGCCAGGTCACCAGGCATTACGGCAATGCGGTCGCGCTGGATGGCGTGGACTTGACGATTACGGCCGGGCGCACCACGGCATTGATCGGTCCGAGCGGCGCAGGAAAGTCCAGTGTGTTGCGGATGCTATTGGGGCTCGACTGGCCCGACAGCGGCGAGGTGCGCTTCGACGATGCACCCTTGCGCCGTGATGCGTTGCTTGAGCATCGGCGACGGATCGGTTACGTGATCCAGGAAGGGGGATTGTTTCCACACCTCACCGCTGCCGCCAATGTCGGGCTGCTGTCGCGCACGCTGGGTTG
The DNA here is from genome assembly GCA_038235185.1 of Lysobacterales bacterium. Lineage (GTDB taxonomy): Bacteria > Pseudomonadota > Gammaproteobacteria > Xanthomonadales > Xanthomonadaceae > Cognatiluteimonas. The sequence goes on along the minus strand of JBBSUF010000023.1, from coordinate 21,970 downwards.
GTCGGCGCAACGCATCGCCTCTCGCATCGACGACCTCGCCACGTTGTGTCAATTACCCCGCGATGCCTTGGCGCGTTATCCGGCCGAACTGTCGGGTGGACAACGCCAGCGTGTCGGATTGATTCGCGCGTTGATGCTCGACCCGCCGGTATTGTTGCTGGACGAGCCTCTCGCCGCGCTGGACCCGATCGTGCGCAATGAATTGCAGACGCAGATGCGCACGCTGTTTGCCGGCCTGCACAAGACCGTGGTGCTGGTGACCCACGATGTCGCCGAGGCGGCTTACCTGGGCGATACGCTGGTGTTGCTGCGCGATGGTCGCGTGCTGCAGCAGGGCAGCGCGCGCGAGTTGATGGACATGCCAACCGATGCCTTCGTGCCTGCGTTCATGACTGCGCAACGCACGTTGCAGGTGCATGCATGAAGTGGTGGACAGGCACGTTCGTGCTGCTGAGCTTGCTGTTATGCGGAGTGATGGCAACCACGGCGATGGCGCTGGATGCAGCCCACGATAAACAACAGATCGTCATTGGATCAAAGAACTTCACCGAGTCCGTCATCCTGGGCGAAATCGCCACGAGCCTCGCACGCAAGGCGAATCTCCCGGTCGAGCATCGCCGGCAGCTCGGCGGCACGCGCATCCTGTGGGATGCGCTGGAAGGCGGGCAGATCGACGCGTATCCCGAATACACCGGCACGCTGGCGCAGGAAATCCTGCAATTGCCGAACGCAACGCCGGCGCAGTTGCGCAGCGAGCTCGCCAACCAAGGGCTGGCGATGACGCCATCGCTGGGCTTCAACAACTCCTACGCGCTGGGAATGCGTGCCGAGCGAGCCGATGCGCTTGGTATTACACGGGTTTCCGACTTGAGCACGCATCCAGACTTGAAGGTCGGGCTGAGCAACGAATTCATGCAGCGCACCGATGGCTGGCCGGGACTGAAAAGCGCCTACCACCTACCACAACAGCCGGACGGACTCGACCACGACCTGGCATATCGCGGTCTCTCCAGCGGCGCGATCGACGTGACCGACCTCTACACCACCGATGCGGAGATTCCTTATTACACGCTGCGCGTGCTGGATGACGATCGCCACTATTTCCCTGCATACGACGCGGTGTTCCTGTATCGCGTCGACCTCGCGCTACGCGCCCCTGGATTCGTTCGCGTCCTGAACGGTTTGGCCGGCCGCATCGATGCCGCGACGATGCAACGCCTCAACGCGCGGGTGAAGTTGCAGCACGAGAAAGAAGCTGCTGTCGCCGCAGGCTGGCTCGGCGTTGCCGCGCCGACAGAGGACGGACGTATCGCACGGATCTGGCAACGCACGCGCGAGCATCTTGCGCTGGTCGGGATTTCGCTGGCGCTGGCCTTGTTGGTGGCGTTGCCGCTGGGCGTGTTCGCGGCCAGGCGTCCTCGCTTGGGACAGGTCGTGCTGTCGATGACCGGCGTGCTGCAGACCTTGCCATCGCTGGCGGTGTTCGTGTTCATGATTCCGCTGTTCGGCATCGGCGCGAAGCCCGCGATCGCGGCGTTGTTCCTCTATAGCCTGCTGCCGATCGTGCGCAACACGCATGCGGGCCTGGTGAACATCCCGCTGGAGTTGCGCGAGACGGCGGCAGCGATCGGATTGCCTGCACGCACGCGGCTGTGGCGCATTGAAATGCCGCTGGCATTACGCACGATCCTGGCAGGCATCAAGACGGCAGCGGTGATCAACGTCGGCACCGCGACCCTGGGCGCTTTGATCGGTGCAGGTGGATACGGCCAACCGATCCTTGCCGGGATCCGGCTGGATGATATCGGCCTGATTCTCGAAGGCGCAGTCCCCGCGGCGGTGCTGGCCCTGCTGGTACAGGGCGGCTTTGAGTTGATCGAACGCATGTTGACTCCGCGCGGCCTGCGTCTGGCGGCGCGCAAGTAGCTAGGAAACTGCGCGCACCAGCACCTCGGCGAGGCGCTGCATATCCGCGGGGCCGACATGAAGATGCGGGGCAATGCGCAGGACTCCATGGCGCGCAGTGCAGATGATGTTGGCGTCGCGCAACGCGACAGCGACGGATGCAAATCGATCCGGCGGCGGTCGCAGGCCGGTGAAATGTGGTGCGTGCTGCGCTGTGTTCCATGATGACAATCCGACGTCGTCCAATGCGGCATCCAACGCGTCGGTTGTCGCCTGCAGGTGGTCGAGCACCATCGATGTACCCCATTCCTGCAATTGCAGCAACGCCGCCTCGAACATCTTCAGCCGTTGCAGCTCGATCACGCCACCTGCATCGAACCGCCGAGCACCCGCCTGATACTCGGGAGGCGTCTGCGGATCGAACTGCCACACGGTGCGCGCGTCGCGAGCCGACCAATGGTGCTCTATCGGCGTGCCGTGATTGCGCCAGTGTGGTGCTGCCCACAGTAGTGACATACCGGTCACGCCCAGCATCCATTTGTAGCCGACCGACACGATGAAGTCCGGCTGCCAACCCACAGGATTGGCGGCAATCACGCCCAGGCTTTGACTGAGGTCCAGCACCAGTGCAGCACCGCGAGCACGCACATGCGGTGCGCTGCGATCCATATCTAGCATCGCCCCGTCGTGCCAGTGCGCCTGCGGCAACGCTGCGATTCGAATATCGGCGTTGCGTTCGAGCGTAGCCAGCACTGCTCCGGTCCAGTCCTGACCTGGCTCACGTCGTGCGACCACGATGCGCGCGCCGGTCTCTTCGCAACGTTGCTGCCACGCGAGCAGATTGGAGGGAAATTGTCCGTCGAGCACCAGTACCGCATCGCCGCGCGCCAGTGGCAGGTTGCGCGCTGCAGTCGCAATTCCATAGGCAGCCGATGGCACGAACGCGAGGCCATCGACATCGCCGCCGAACCACTGCGCAGCCAGCATGCGTACGCGCTCGACGCCGGCGGTCCATTCCGCATCCGGGCCGCTCCACGGCGTTCCGCTGCGCGCCAGCACCGCCTGCCCGGCCGCCAGTGCGCATCGCAACATCGGAGCATGCGAGCAGGTATTCAGATAGGTCATGCCGGCGGGCAGGTCGAACTGCGCACGCATTTCATCGGCCTTCGCCGAGGTAGTGGGGATCCTGGACATACGGCACTGTAACGCGGGCCTCAGCGCATCATTGCATCGCACACGGCTGGGGTTTCGCCGGTCGTCACCCGGCAGTCGCGCATGCCCCGTATCCTGCGCGCGATGTCTGCACTCCCCGACGCCACCTTCGCAGCCACATCCCGCAACGCGCTGAACGCACTCGACGCGTTGGCGGCGCGGTACCGTGCCGTGCGTGCACGCAGCCTGCATCTGGCCGCGCCGCTGTCACCCGAAGACGCAATGGTGCAGAGCATGGACGATGCCAGTCCAGCGAAATGGCACCTGGCACATACGACCTGGTTTTTCGAGCGTTTCGTGCTTGGCGCCCGTGCAGGATATCGACCCGTCGATCCGAAGTGGGATTACCTGTTCAACAGCTATTACCAGAGCGTCGGCCCGATGCATGCGCGGCCACAACGCGGATTGATTTCGCGCCCTTCGCTGGATGCGGTGCGCGCATATCGTGGCGAAGTCGATGCGCGCATCGCGCGGCGCTTCGACGCCGGCGATCTGGACGTCGACGACCTGCGCGTGCTGATGCTCGGCACCCACCACGAGCAACAGCATCAGGAACTGCTGCTGACCGACATCAAGCATGCCTTGTGGTGCAACCCACTGAAGCCGGCGTATCGCGATGACCTTCCAGTGCCTGGCGGTGTTGCAACGCCGTTGCGCTGGCGCGCATTCGACGAAGCCATCGTTGAGATAGGTGCAACGCCATGGCCAGAAGTGGATGGACGCGCCACCGATGCGTTTGCCTTCGACAGCGAATCTCCCCGGCATCGCGTGCTGGTGGGTGCACATGCGCTGGCCAGTCGCCCAGCCTGCAACGCCGAGTATCGCGCCTTCATCGACGATGGCGGCTATCGCGATCCAAACCTGTGGATGAGCGAAGGATGGGCGCGCGTGCAGGAGGAATGCTGGTCGCGACCGATGTACTGGGATGCGGATGGGGAGCGTGAATTCACCCTGGCTGGCCTGCGAGCAGTCCAGCCAGATGCGCCGGTCTGCCACCTGAGTTATTTCGAAGCCGACGCGTTCGCGCGCTGGGCGGGAGCACGGCTACCGACGGAGTTCGAGTGGGAACAGGCGGCTGCAACACAGCCGGTCGAAGGCAATTTCGCAGACGACGACCTGCTGCATCCGCACGCGGCATCGGTACCGGATGCCGGCAAGCAGGACGGCGGCCTGCAGCAAATGTTTGGTGATGTCTGGGAATGGACGTCCAGCGCCTACACGTCGTATCCAGGATTCCGCCCGCTGCCCGGCGCACTGGGCGAGTACAACGGCAAGTTCATGTGCGGGCAGTGGATCCTGCGCGGCGGCAGTTGCGCCACCCCGCGCGACCACATGCGCGCCAGCTACCGCAATTTTTTTGCACCTCCCGCACGCTGGCAGTTTTCAGGCGTCCGGCTGGCCAAGGACACGGCATGAACGCAACGCTCAAGCTCACCGACCTGCGCCCGACCCCAGATGACATCACCGGCGATGTGCTGGCGGGACTCTCGCAATCGCCCAAGCGACTGCCATCGAAGTATTTCTATGATCGCCGTGGGTCGGAACTGTTCGAGGAAATCACGCGCCAGCCCGAGTACTACCTGACCCGCGTCGAGCTGTCCCTGCTTGAGGCGAGCGCGCCTGAAATCAGCGATGTGGTCGGGCCGCGCGCGCATGTCGTCGAGTACGGCAGCGGCAGTGGGCGCAAGACGCGCATCCTGCTGGATGCACTCGAGGATCCCGTCGCCTACACAGCCATCGAGATCTCGCGCAGTGCGTTGCTGGCGAGCATGGAGCGCCTTGGCCACGAATTCGACGACATCGAACTGCTGCCGGTCTGCGCCGACTTCACGCAGCCGATCGACATCCCCGAGCCTGAGCGCAAGGCGGAGCACGCATTGGTGTTCTTCCCCGGCTCGACCCTGGGAAACTTCACCGATAGCGAGGCCGTGCGGCTGCTGCGGGCCATGCATGCCACGATGGGTACGCGCGGCGGCGCGCTGATCGGCATTGACCTGCAGAAATCACCAGCGATCATCGCGCCGGCCTACAACGATGCGGCCGGCGTCACCGCGGCGTTCACCCTCAACCTGCTGGCACGGCTCAACCGCGAGATCAACAGTGATTTCGACCTGGACGGTTTCGAGCATCGCGCCAAGTACCTGATCGACACCGGCCGCATCGAGACCTTCCTGGTCAGTCGGCGGGCGCAGGTCGTGACAGTAGAAGGGCATCGCTTCGAGTTCGCCGCCGGCGAGGCGATGCAGGTCGAATACAGCCAGAAATACACCGATTCCAGTTTCGCGGCGTTGGCCGCCGCCGCCGGCATGCGCGTCGTGCGCGGCTGGAACGATCCCGATGACTGGTTCGGGCTGAGGTTGCTGCAGCGGGACTGAAGACATTCCGCGTCATTGCACGGTTGGCGTGATCCAGTGCTCGATGGCCGCAGGACGTCCCAATAGGTAGCCTTGCCCGTAATGGCAGCCCAACGCGAGCAGCGTGTCGCGCTGGGCGAGGGTTTCAATTCCTTCCGCAACTGCCTCGATCCCGAGCGCAAGCGCAAGGGCCAGGATCGACACCACCACCGCGTCGCTGCTGCCCTCGCCCACGCCGAGGCGTGCGACGAAACTGCGGTCGATCTTGACGATCCGCAAGGGGAATGTGTGCAGATAGCTCAGCGACGAATAGCCGGTGCCGAAATCATCGAGCGCGGCACCGACGCCTTCATTGCGCAATGTAGCGAGGATGTCGCGCACGCCTTCGGGATCGTCCAGCAATGAACCCTCGGTCACCTCCAGCACCACGCGCGATGGAGGCAGCCCGGTGCGACGGAGCATTTCCAGAAGGCGTTCGCAGAAATCAGGGCGCCGGAAGTGCAGCGGCGAGACGTTGATGGTGAGGTAGTGCCGGTCTTCCAGGTAACTGGCCGCCAGCGCACAACTGTGTTCGAACATCCACCAGTCGATCGCTTCGATGCTGCCGCTGTCCTCGGCGATGCGCAGGAACTCCCCGGGCGCCAGCAAGCCACGCTGCGGATGGTTCCAGCGGATCAGGGCTTCATAGCCCATGATGTCGCCGCTTTCCAGGCATTGGATTGGTTGGAAGTACGGCACGAACTGATCGTGCTGCAGTGCCACGCGAAGGTCGCGTTCCATTTCCAGCACATCCACCGCATGCTTCTGCAGCGACACATCGAACATCTCGAAGCGCTTGCGTCCCAGCGACTTGGCGCGGTACAGCGCGATGTCGGCATCGCGCAGGACTTCATCAGCCGTCTGGTAATGCGCGTCGGCAATCGCAATGCCGATGCTGGCCGAAGGCTCGATTTCCTTGCCCGCAAGCACCAGCGGCACGGCGAGTTTGGCCAGCATGCGTTGCGCGACCTTGATCGCGGTTTCAGGCATCTCCACGTCTTCGAGCAGGATCGCGAATTCGTCGCCGGCTAATCGCGCCACCAGATCTGGGTCGCGCACGCAGGATTGCAGGCGGATGGCAACTTCCTTGAGCATGGTGTCGCCCGCCAGATGCCCGAGGCTGTCGTTGACGACCTTGAATCGGTCGACGTCCAGGTACAGCAGTGCGGCGCTGCGCCCGGGGTGGCGTCGAAGGAGACCGAGCACGCTATCGAGCCGATCGCGCAGGTAGCCCCGATTGGGCAATCCGGTCAGTGCATCGTGCAGCACTTCATGCTCGAGCTGCTTCTGGATATGCTCGCGCTGCAGGATTTCGTGGCTCAACTCCTGCGTGCGCTCCTGCACCCGTTGCTCCAGCTGGGCGTTGGCCTGTTGCAGGCTTTCTGCGGCACGCCGGCGATGCAACGTGTTGGCGATCTGCGAGGCCACGAAACTCAGCAGTTCCTGCTCGGCTGGCCCGTATACCACCGTGGCGTCATAACTTTGCACAACCACCAGCCCGATGACCAGGTCGGCGACTTTCAGCGGCACCCCGAGCCAACACTCCGACGCGGGGCCAGCCACCTGCAGGTCGATTTCCCCGGTGCGGGCGAGGATCTCGATCTGCGCATGCGTGCATAGCAGCGCCGTACCGTGGCGCAGGACATATTCACTGAGGCCGCGTCCCATTGGCCGCGAATGGGGGCGGCGCAGGCTTGAGTCGATGTAGTAAGGGAAGTCCAGTTCCTGCCCATCTTCGGACACCAGCCCGATGAAGAAATTTTCCGTGTTGATCAACTTGCCAACTTCTGCGTGCAGGCGCTCGTAGAACTCTTCCTGGCTGATGTCGGCAGTGGCCAGCTGGGCAATGTGGAACAACGCCCCTTGCAGGCGTTCGCCGCGCTGGCGCTCCACGATCTCCAGTTGCAAACCCCGATTGGCCTGCGCCAGTTCGAGAGTGCGCTGATGGACGCGCTGTTCGAGCTCCTCGTTGCCCTGTTTTCGTTCGAGCGCGGTGAGGATGTGGCTGGCCACGAATTCGAGCACCGTCTGGTCTTCGGTCGAATAGACGATGCCGGGTTCGTAGCTTTGCAGGACCAGTGCGCCTTGGGCGACGCCGTCGCGCAATAGTGGCACTCCCATCCAGTCCGCTCCATCAGTGCCCACGTAACGCAATGGCCCGGAGACTTGCGAACGCAACTGCACCATGTCGCCATGCAGCGGCTTGCCATCGTGCAGCAGGTACCAGGTCAGCGTGCCCTCACGCTCGGCAAGCGGGACATCGATGGGCGTGGGATCCTCGACGTCGACGAAATACAGGAAGCGCAGCATTCCGCTCTCGGCATCAAGTCGGACGATGTAGAAGTTCTCCGCGTACATCAGCGTCGCGAGGATTGCGTGGATGCCCTTCAGCAGCTCGGGCATGGCGTGATCGGAGCCGGCGAGGTCGGAGATCGCGAACAGTGCGCCCTGCAGCTGCTCGGCGCGCTTGAGGCCGGCGACCGAGCTTTCCAGCGCTTCCAGTGACATCAGGCGGCGCATGAGCACATCGGCGACGCGCAGCGGCTCTACCCATTCCGGGGGTAATTGAAAATCGCCCGCGCCCACGCCAAGCGTCAGGATCAGGACTGCGGCATCGCCCCGGCCGGAGAATGGGATCGCGACCTGGCAGCCGTCCTGGCTCAAAGCCTCAGCTCCCGGCGCGAGGGAGGCGGCTGCCCGGGCGATGTCAGCCGCAACCGGCTCGCCTGGTGGTTCACTTTCCGGATGCTCGCCCTCGGCCATTCCCCAGAGCACGTGCGCGTCGATGCAGTCGGGGTAGGTTCGCGCCATCCGGAGGATTTGGGTCGCGACAGCCCGAGACGTCTCCGCCTCCGCCAGCGCACTCAGCCAGGCAAGCTGGATTGGCTGGCCGGGAGCAGACCTTGTGGCAGGCGAGGGATTCATTCGATCCAGAAAATAAACTGGAATGCGCGGTTTAACACACACACCATGAGTTGTCTGTTGGCAGGACCCTCATTGTGACGGTCTATGCCGCTTGAACGATCCGCAACGGATTACGCCACTGCATCAGCAACTCGGCTTCACGTTGTTTCGCGGCGAGTAGGTACTCTTCCTTGACGTGTCCGTAGCCGCGGATGTGTTCTGGGATGCTGGCGATCTCGGCGGCAAGTCCAACATTACCGCTGTCGAGTGAGGCAAGCAGGTCAACGATGGTCTGTTCGTAATCCACGATCAGCTGGCGCTCCATCTTGCGCTCGGCGGTATGGCCGAACATGTCGAATGCAGTCCCGCGCAGGCCGCGTAGCGTTGCCAACACCTTGAACACGGTAAACACCCAGGATCCGAACTCGCGCTTGACCAGATGACCCTGTGCATCTTTCTTCGCCAGCAGCGGCGGGGCGAGATGGAAACGCAGCTTGTAGTCGCCATCGAACTGCTGCGCGAGTTTTCGTTTGAAGTCGCCACTGGTGTACAGGCGTGCGACTTCGTACTCGTCCTTGTAAGCCATCAGCTTGAACGCGTAGCGGGCGACCGCTTCGGTGAGGTCGGTGCTGCCAGGTGCGTTTGCAGCCTCGGCGTCGCGAACCATCGCCACGAAATCCGAGTAACGCCGTGCATAGCGCGCGTTCTGGTAGTTGGTCAGGAATGCAACACGACGCGCGATGACTTCATCGAGAGAACGCGACAGGCGCGCGTCGTCCAGTGGCAGGAAGGCGACATCTTCGCCATGTGCCGGCACATGGCGCAGGTCATCGACGACACGCGTACCCGCCAGCGCATCGGACAGCCCCGACTCATGCCCTTCCGATGGGCGCGGGGCCAGCAACGGCAACACGTGCGATGGTTGCGACATGGCCGCCGAGCTGCGGGCAACCCCCGCCGCCTCGGCGACGGCGTCGATATCCACCGCCGCCAGCCGTCCCCACGCGAACGCGGTCTTGTTCATCTCGATCGCAGCGCGGTTGAGTTCGACTGCGCGCATGATCGAATCGAACGACAAGGGCACCAGTCCCTGCTGCCAGGCGTAGCCAAGCATGAACAGGTTGGCGGCGATCGCGTCGCCCATCAGCGCATTTGCGAGCTGGGTTGCATCGACCAGCAATGGCTCGCGCCCGCCAAGCGCGGTGCGCACGGCGGAAACGATGTCGGCCGCTGGGAACTCCATGTCCGGCCGCGTGGTGAACGTGCCGGGCATCGCTTCGTAGGTGTTGAGCACCACGCGCGTGCGGTCGGCGCGGATTTTCGACAGCGCCCAGTAGTCGTTGACCACCACCATGTCGCAGCCGAGCACGAGATCCGCTTCGCCGGCGGCGATGCGCACGGCGTGGATGTCCGCCGGCGATTGCGCGATGCGGATGTGCGTCGTCACCGCACCACCCTTTTGCGCCAGGCCGGTCTGGTCAAGCACGCTCGAGCCGCGGCCCTCCAGATGACCCGCCATGCCGAGCAATGCGCCAATCGTGACAACGCCGGTGCCGCCAACACCGGTAATCAAGATGTTCCATGGTTGCGACAGGTCGGTCGCAAAGGTTGGCATCGGGATGTTCGTGAGTTTCTCTGCCGCGTTGACCTTGCGCCCCTTGCGCGGGGTTCCGCCATGCACGGTGACGAAGCTCGGGCAGAAGCCTTCGACGCACGAATAATCCTTGTTGCAGCCCGACTGGTCGATCTCGCGCTTGCGGCCGAATTCGGTTTCCTTGGGCAATACCGACACGCAGAAACTCTTCTTGCCGCAATCACCGCAGCCTTCGCACACCAGTGTGTTGATGAACACGCGCTTGGCCGGGTCGGCGATCTTGCCGCGCTTGCGCCGGCGGCGTTTTTCAGTGGCACAGGTCTGGTCATAGATCAGTACGCTGACGCCGCCTACCTCGCGCAGGCGCTTCTGCACGTCGTCCAGTTTGCGGCGGTCGAAGAACTCGACGCCCGACGGGAAGATCGAACGGTCGGACCATTTTTCGATGTCGTCGCTGACAACGACAATTGCCTGCACGCCTTCGCTGCGGACCTGCTGCGCGATTTGCGGCACGGACAGCGTGCCGTCCACCGGCTGCCCGCCGGTCATCGCCACCGCGTCGTTGTAGAGAATCTTGTAAGTGATGTTGACGCCAGTGGCGACCGACTGCCGGATTGCCAGCGAACCGGAATGGAAGTAGGTGCCGTCGCCCAGGTTCTGGAACACGTGCGGCGTGCTGGTGAACGCTGCCTGCCCCGACCACGTCACGCCTTCGCCGCCCATGTGCGTGAACGTGTCGGTGCTGCGGTCCATCCACGTGACCATGTAGTGGCAGCCGATGCCCGCCAGCGCGCGCGAGCCTTCGGGCACCTGCGTGGACGTGTTGTGCGGGCAGCCGGAACAGTAATGCGGCACGCGTGGGAAATTCGCGCGCGGCAGCGCGAGTTCGGCTTCCTTCGACGCAAGGAACGCGAGCTGCTGCTGGATGTAGTCGGAGGTATGGAAACGCGAAAGACGTTTTGCAATCACACGCGCGATGCGCGCCGGCGTGAGTTCATTGGTCGAGGGCAGGATCCATTCACCAGCCTCGTCGTACTTGCCGACGATCGACGGACGTTGCCCTTCGAAGTTGTAGAAGAGTTCCTTCATCTGGTTTTCGATGAAGGCGTGTTTCTCCTCGACGACCAGGATATCTTCCAGCCCGCGCGCGAACTCGCGGATGCCAGACGGCTCCAGCGGCCAGGTCATGCCGACCTTGTAGACGCGGATGCCGAGATCCCGGCAGGCAGCTTCGTCCAGCCCAAGGACTTCCAGCGCCTGCAGAACGTCGAGGTACGACTTGCCGGTGGTGACGATGCCCAGGCGCGCGTTCGGCGAATCCATGACCACGCGATCGATGCGGTTGGCGCGCGCAAAGGCCTGCGCGGCTTTCACCGCATACATGTGCAGCCGCATTTCCTGGTCCAGCGGCGGATCGGGCCAGCGGATGTTCAAGCCACCCGGCGGCAGCACGAAATCTTCAGGCGTCAAGATCTGCAGCGCGAACGGATCGACGTCGACCGACATCGAGGATTCGACCGTTTCGGCAATCGTCTTGAAGCCAACCCAGCGGCCGGTGAAGCGCGACATCGCCCAGCCCAGCAGGCCCATGTCGAGGATGTCCTGCACGCCGGCCGGATTGAGGATCGGCATCAGCGCGGAGGTGAATTCTCCTTCGCTGCCGTGCGGCAAGGTTGAACTGCGACAGGCGTGATCGTCGGCGGCCAGCGCCAGCACGCCGCCGAAGCGCGAGGTGCCGGCTGCGTTGCCATGCTTGAAGACGTCGCCACAGCGGTCCACGCCCGGCCCCTTGCCGTACCACATCGCGTAGACGCCATCGACGGTGGCGCCTTCGAACAGGTTGGTCTGCTGCGTGCCCCACACCATGGTTGCGCCAAGATCTTCATTGAGTCCTGGCGTGAACTTCACCGCCGCGGCTTCGAGATGCTTCTTCGCGCGCCACAATTCCAGGTCGAACCCGCCCAGCGGCGAGCCGCGGTAGCCTGAAATGAAGCCGCCGGTGTTGAGCCCCGCCGCTTGGTCGCGCAGCCGCTGCATCAGCGGCAGCCGGACCAGCGCCTGCACGCCGGACAGGTAGATCCGCCCCTGCACCCGGGTGAATTTGTCCTCGAGCGTGTAGTCGCGATCCACTGCGCTGTTGGTCAGCGAGGTATTGGCGGACGCGGGTGATGACAGTTCGGCGGTGCTGGTCATGGACACTCACAGGCAGCCGACCGCAAGCGATCGCCGTCTTGGAAAGGGGTTAACAGGCCATTCTAGCAATCAGCCCGCCCCAGTCCGGCTTTGCAGGTCCCCCGCGTTTTTAGAAGACACAGGCGTATTCTTCCGAGCTCGGTGGTAACGTTCAGCTAGATAAACTTGGCCTTGGCGGGAGTGGTCATGGGCGAGACCGAAGGCACTGCCATCACGCATAGCCGCACCGTGCGCCTGCGACGGCAGACGATCGCGCTGGCGCGCGCCGCACGCGCGGTGCTGCAGTCCAACGACGGACTCGATGCCGCCTTCGCCGCGCTTGCGCCGATTGCCATCGAAGCCCTCTTCCTGCAACGCCTGGCGTTGTGGCAATTCGACGGCGCCAATACCCTGACATGCCTGCATGCCCAGGGCGACGGCAGCGTGCCGATCTCCCCGGGCGCGCAACAGTGCGCACCGCATTGGCCAACCCGGCATACACGCGGATCGCGGGCGAAGCAGCGCGGGGGTCAGGACGAAGTTCGGCTGGTCAGCGTGCATGGCAACGCCGCGCTGCTGGATCCCGTCTGGCGCGACACGCTTGAGCGTGAAGGCGTGGGGTCGCATATCGATGCGCAGTTGCGGGTGGATGACAGCATCTGGGGACAATTGCGTTTCGACTGCGCCAAGCCGCGACGCTGGCATGTGGACGAGACCACGCTGGCCGGATATTTTTCCGACCTGATGGGTGTGGCAATCGAACGCAGCCGCCGTCGGGATGCTGAAGCGCGCCTGCAATACCTGGCGCTGTACGACAGCGTCAGCGGCGCCGCCAATCGCGCAATGTTCCATGCCTGCCTGGGCCAGCTACTCCTGCGCATGCGGCGACGGCCGCGCATGGCAGCTCTGTTGTTCATCGATATCGATCGTTTCTTCAGCGTCAACGAAGCCCTCGGCGAAGCCGGAGGCGACATGGCGCTGTCGACACTGGCAGAGCGCATCGATGCCGCCACGCCCGATGACGCCGTACTGGCGCGCGTGGAAAGTGATTGTTTCGCGGTACTGCTGCCAAGCGTGCGGCGTGAATGGGAGGCCAGTACGCAAGCCGAGATCCTCCTGCAGCGGCTGGCCGAACCGCTGGCGCACGGCGACCACATGGTGGACATCAGCGCCAGCATTGGCATCGCCTTCGCCGATGTGGGCAACGGCAAGACCGCCGAAGAGTGGTTGCGCGATGCTGACCTTGCCAGCAAGCAGGCCAAGGTCGGCGGCCGTAATCGCGTCGAGGTGTTCGATTCCGATGCGCATCGCACCCTTGTCGAGCGCCTTGAGGTTGAACGCGCGCTGCGCCAGGCGCTTCGGGAAGACAGGATCGAAGTGGCATACCAGGCGGAGTTCAACCTGGAATCCGGCGAGGTGGTCGGCGCCGAGGCGCTCGCGCGCTGGCGACTGGAGGACGGCCGCCTGCTGGCCGCCGGGGAATTCATCGACGTGGCCGAAGCCAGCGGGCTGATCGAGCCCATCGGCTATCGCGTGCTGACGCGCGCCTGCATCGAAGCCAGCCGCTGGCCCAGACTCGCCAGTGGCCGTGGCCGCATGGTGCGGGTCAATATTTCCGCACGCCAATTCGCGCACGCGGGTTTGTTCGAAGCTGTCACCGCGGCATTGCAGGCGTCGGGCCTGCCTGCCGCATGCCTATGCCTGGAAATCACCGAAACCACGCTGATGCTGCAAGCCGCCGCCTCCAAGAACACCCTGGATCAGCTGCATGACCTGGGCGTGGCCTTGGCGATTGACGACTTCGGCACCGGCTATTCGTCGCTGGCCTACCTGCGCAGGTTCCCGGTGCACACGCTCAAGCTGGACAAGGCCATGATCGATGAGCTTGTCAGCGACGAATCCGCACGCGCGATTGTCATCGCCGTGCGCGACCTGGCGTCGGCGCTGTCGCTGGAAGTGGTCGTCGAAGGCGTCGAGCACCGCGAACAGGCGAACGTGTTACGGACGCTGGGATTGGCGCATGTGCAGGGCTTTTATTTTGCCAGGCCCGAATCGGCGCACGCGTTTTTTTCCCGCATCGCAGTTGCCGACGCAGGCAGCCTGTCGAAGTAGGCGCGGGTGCGATGCAAGGATCAGCGACTCGGCAGCCCACCTACCCGGAAAGCAAGTCCGATTCGGTTACCGCTCCAGGATCGCGACGACGCCCATCCCGCCTGCGGTGCAGATCGAGACCAGGCAGCGGCCGCCGCCGCGCAGCACGAGTTCTTTCGCGGCCGTGGCGACGATGCGGGCACCGGTCGCGGCGAACGGGTGCCCTGTCGCCAGAGAGGAGCCATTCGGATTGATTTTCGCCGGGTCGATTCGTCCCAGCGGCGCGTCAAGGCCCAGCCGCGAGCGGCAGTAATCCTGGCTTTCCCACGCCCGCAACGTACACAGGACCTGCGCGGCGAAGGCTTCATGGATTTCGTAGATATCGAAATCCTGCAATGTCAGTCCATTGCGCGCGAGCATCTCGGGCACGGCGATGGTCGGCGCCATCAACAGGCCTTCGCCATGTACGAAATCCACCGCCGCGACTTGCGCATCGCGCAGATGGCACAGCACGTCGTGCCCGTGCTCGGCGGCCCACTCGTCGGAAGACAGCAGGCATGCGGCCGCGCCATCGGTGAGCGGGGTTGAGTTTCCCGCGGTCAACGTGCCGTGTCCGGACGTCTTGTCGAACGCCGGCTTCAGCGTGGCGAGTTTTTCGATCGAGGTGTCCGGCCGCATCACGTTGTCGCGCGAGATGCCGCGAAAACTCACCACCAGGTCGTCGAAAAATCCGCGCTCGTACGCGGCCGCCAGCTTGTGGTGCGAGGCGGCCGCCCATTCGTCCTGCGAGTCGCGCGCGATCGCCCACTGCCGCGCCATGTCCTCGCAATGCTCACCCATCGACTTGCCGGTGCGCGGCTCGATCACACCGGGAAATTCAGGTTTCAATTCGCGCAGGTGGAAGCCCTTGAACGCGGACAGTTTTTCCTTGGTCGTCTTCGCGCGCGCCGCCTGCAGAAGCCTGCGCCGCAAGGACTGCCCGTAGACGATCGGCACATCGGAGGTAGTGTCCGAGCCGCCACCGATGCCGGCCTCGATCTGCCCGGTCGCGATCTTGTTGCCGATCATGATGATCGCGTCGAGCGAAGTGCCGCACGCACGCTGCAATGTGATCCCGGGCGTCAGCGGCGACAGGCCCGACGATAGCGTTGCTTCACGGCCGAGGTTCCAGTCGCTGGGGTGCTTGATCACCGCACCCATCGCCACCTCTCCAAGCTGCTGCCCGTGCAGCCCGAATTTTTCCACCAGCGCCCCCAGCGTGCGTACCGACATGCCGAGGTTGCCGACGTCGGAATACACGGTGTTCTGGCGGCAGAAGGGAATGCGAACGCCACCTAGCACGGCGACGGGACGACCTTGGAGCATGGATGGATCCTCGCGGCCCGGCAATTGGCGACGGGCATAATGTCGGGGAAGTTTACGCCGGGCGCCATGTCGGGCCAATCACGCTGCACGATCAACACAGGCGCTGCATGCCCAAGCCGATAGAACATCATGAGCCCGTGCACGCCTTGAACGTGTTCGGTGCATTGGCACTGGAACTGGCTCCAGGAAGTACCTGCAGCCGCAATGTCCTGCTGCAGACACAGGCCGGCGCGCTTGCAGCGCATATCGCTGCCGATCTGGCGCGGTTCGCCAGCCAGGCCGCATCGTTGCAGCTCACGACCGTTGGCGCGCATTACGATGCGGTCGAAATGCTGCGTCCAGATTGGCCGCTCCACCAACAGCTCGAACAGTTCGCCCTGCGCGCGCCACTGGATTCCAATCCGCTGGCAGGCGGTTTGCCTGCGGAGACGGCCATTGGCCGCATCATCGCCTTTGGCACAGATGACGGATGTCTGCCGCCTGCGTTGATGCCATCGCCGGACGACAACGGTGGCCCGCTGCGCCTGGTGCCATTTGTGTTGAGTGGCGATCGCGACACCCTGCGGGTCATCGCCGACGTCTACGAGCGCGACCTGCTCGAACGTGGCATGGCGGGTGCGGCGACCGCGCTTGCCGCGCAGGAGTTGTTCGACCTGCGCATTGAACACGCGCGTTACCTCACCCTGCACGACCTGGCCGCGATGATGGCGCTGCAGTACCAGCATGCCGGCCTTGCGCCGTTGTGGCCGCTGATCGAAACCGCATTGTTGTCGCCCCGCAACGAGTGTTGGCTGGATGCACCCCCTGAGCCGCTCGTGCATTACGCCGATGGCGAAGCGCGGATCGCACTGTTCTCGCACAGCGCGTGGACGGCACGCCACGCCGCCGGGTCCAGTGAGGACACCCAGCAGCTGCAACGTCGGTTCGAATATTTCCAGGCCCGACAGCGCCAGTTCGCCGCCGTGCTGCAGGCGCACGCAATCCCGGTGCTGTTCGTACAGTGCGACACCGCGAATGGTCCTGTCTAGACCTGCGCCGCGCCGATCGCATCCGAAAGACTGGTCAGTCGCCGCCGCAACTCACGTGAACGCCTGTTCCTGGATGGCATAGCCCGCATCGTGCATCCCCAGCGCCGCATAGGTGCGCTGGGCGACGGCATTGTCGCGTTCAACGTAAAGGCGTAGCCCGATCACGCCCGGCGTCGCCTCCGCCAGTTGCTGCACATGCCGATACAGCGCTGCAAAAATCCCACGCCGACGATGCTGCGTGGTGACATACACGCTCTGGATCCACCACCAGTCGCCGTTTCGCCAGTCGCTCCATTCGCGCGTGACCATCAACGTGCCGACCGCCATGCCGATGGTTTCGCCGCCGGCCAGCACGGCGTCCTCCATCGCGACGAAATAACGTGCCTTGCTTGGATCGGCGATGGCCGCGGCAACTCCTGCACGCACGGTGCCGTCATTGAGCTGCCTGTGCTCGGTTTCCATCGCCATGGCCTGCGCCCATTGCGCAAGCAGGTCGCCATCGGCGGATTCGGCAGCACGGATTCGGTAGGTCATGCCACCATCCTACGCAGTCGCTTGCGTCGTGCGAATCCACCCGGAGCCAGCGACGCAGGATTTTGTAGAAGTCGTGTGCGCCAAACCACGCTCCTATGGCGTGCGCACCACTCCGCAAGCGATGCGCGTGCCGGAATTCCCCGACGGCTGTGTCCGGTAATCGTCGGCTGCCGCATGCACAACCAGCGCTCGGCCAAGGATATTGGTACTGACGCCTCCACCGAGGGAAATCCCCACCACCGTCACGTCCACATGTGCGACGCCAGATGCGTCGGCGATGATGTTGTCGATATCGCCGGCATGGTGGCTCGATGTTCCGGGCTTGCCATGCGGGTTGCCGCCGGGATTGAAATGTCCGCCAGCGCTCGAGGCATCAGCCGCGCTGCAATCGCCGGTTTCATGGACATGAAAGCCGTGTGTGCTGCCCGGTGCCAGTCCACCAAGATCACCGTGGATGCGCACGCCGGCGCCAGTCTGTAACAGCGTCAGGGTGCCGCTGACGAGGCTGCCGGATGCGCCGGCAAGATGGGCGACGGCGCGCGTGGCGGTGGCTGCCGGCATTCTTGGCGATGACGAAGGCCAACGATCCGTCGTCGTAACGGGGGGCGATACGGACGTCGTTGGCGTCGAAGCGCAAGCGCCAAGCCCCAGGACAGCGACCAATATGAGCGGCACAAAGCGCATGCGGGACGTTCCGTAACCTGGACGGGAACTGCAGACGTTACGACGCTGCGAATTCATCGGCGGTGAACAGCGTGGCGATCGCGATCAGGCTTTCTTGCCGCCCTTGGCATGTTTGGCCGGCGCCACGTCGGCGTAGATCACGTTTTCGACCCTGCGGATCTTCGCCAGCGCGTTGCCTGTCTGCGCACGGAACTGCGCCAGCGCCTGCCCACCCAGCGGCTCGGGCGCGGGCATCGTGATCGACAGCGGATTGCGATGCACGCCATTGACGCGGAATTCGTAATGCAGGTGTGGCCCGGTGGCCAGGCCCGTCATGCCGACATAGCCGATCACCGTGCCCTGCGCGATGCGCTGGCCGACGTGTTCGCTGCCGAAGCGGGACATGTGGCCGTACAGCGTGCTGTAGCCGTGGCCATGGTCGAGGATCACCACGCGGCCGTAACCGCCTTTCCAGCCGACAAAATCCACGCGCGCATCACCGGCAGCCTGGATCGGGGTGCCGCTGGAGGCGGCGAAGTCGACGCCCTCGTGCATGCGCATGCGGCCGAGGATCGGATGGAAGCGGTTACCGAAACTCGACGTCAGCCGCGCATATGGGATCGGCATGCGGATGAAGGTGCGCTTGAGCGGCCGGCCCTGCCCGGTGAAATATTCCGGTTTGCCGTTGCGCTCGAAGCGGAAGCCTGAATACAGCTTGTCGTCGACGGTGAAGGTCGCCGCCTGCACCGGGCCGGTGCTCACCAGTTCGCCATCGCGCCAGACCTGATCGACGACCACGCTGAAGCGATCCTTGGCCCCGACATCATCGTTGAAGTCGATGTCGTACTTGAAGATGTCATCGGTGAGAGTACTGATGTTGGCGGGCGTCAACCCGGCTTTACGCGCCGAGCGGTACAGCGAATCGCCGACTTCCCCGCTGAGCACGACGGTACGGGTTTCGCTGGCACGCTCAATCACGTGCTCGTGGATCTGGTCGCCCGCCAGGGACAACTCGACGGTGTGGGTCGGGTCGCGATCGAAGCGCAGCGTACGCAGGCTGCCTGGACCACCGGGTGCATCAACCGGCAGGTCGAAGCCGACCACACTACCCGGCTTGAGATGTGTCAGCGCACCCTTGGTGGCCGGGTGTGCGAGCAGGCGATGCAGGGTGTCCGCGGGGACGCCAAGCTGGTGGAACAACACGGCCAGCGTCTGTCCGGACTTGACCGTCACCAGCTGCCAGCTGTCACCGGCGTGGCTGCGCAGCTGCGTCAGCGGCAAGGTCGGCAACGCCAGCGCAAGGGTGGCGTGTGGTGTGCGCGGCGAGGATGGCGTCGCGTTGGAGAATCCGGGGACGATCGCGGCGACCAGGGCGCCGAGCGTGGCAAACAAGCTGGCGTGGGCCCAATGGCGTCGGGTCCAGCGGCCATTGAAAGCAGCGGGCAGGCGGGTGGCGAGGACTTTCCGGTGGAGGGCGGCTTCGCGCAGGATGTCGAGGCGGGCGCGCCGGCTGCTGCCGCTTTCGTCGGAATGGCTCATGCGTTGTTTCCCGGTTCGCGGTGACGGACGCAATGTGAGGAGCGCGTCAAGGAGGTACCATAGTCGCGCGAAAAGAATGCGTCAAACCCTTGAACGCATTGATATTTTTGATCGCCCCATTTAACTTCCACTTAACGCCAACTTTGCAACGGACGTCACGCTCGATGCCAGGCGGCCGACAAGAGAAGTCCTCGTGCCCGCACCCATCGCATCCCCATCTGCTGCAACGCACGCCGTTGACACACGCGATGCCCTCGAACTGATCGACCGCGGCAGCGACGAAATCCTCAAGCGCGAGGAACTGGTCGCGCGCCTGAAGCTCGGCCGGCCGCTGCGGGTCAAGGCGGGCTTCGACCCGACCGCGCCGGACCTGCATCTCGGGCACACGGTCCTGCTGAACAAGATGCGGCAGTTCCAGGAGCTTGGCCATCAGGTGATCTTCCTGATCGGCGATTTCACCGGAATGATCGGCGACCCCACCGGCAAGAACATCACCCGCAAGCCGCTGACGCGCGCGGACATCGAGTCCAACGCGCGCACCTACGCCACGCAGGTGTTCAAGGTGCTGGATCGCGAGCGGACCGAGATACGTTTCAATTCCGAATGGTTCGACAAGATGTCGGCGGCCGACATGGTCAAGCTGGCCGCGCAGCACACCGTTGCACGCATGCTTGAGCGCGACGACTTCTGCAAGCGCTACGCCGCCCAGCAACCGATCGCGATCCATGAGTTCCTGTATCCACTGGTGCAGGGCTATGACTCGGTGGCACTGAACGCCGACGTCGAGCTCGGTGGCACCGACCAGAAATTCAACCTGCTGATGGGACGCGGATTGCAGGAGCATTTCGGCCAGCCTCCGCAGGTCGTGCTGACGATGCCATTGCTCGAAGGCCTGGACGGCGTACAGAAGATGTCGAAGTCCTTGGGCAACTACATCGGCATCGATGAACCGGCGATCGACATCGTCACCAAGACGATGAAAATCGGCGACGCGCTGATGTGGCGCTGGATCGAGCTGCTCAGCTTTGACATCAAGGTGGACGAGGCGAAGCGCCTGCAGGTAGACGTCATCGCCGGCCAGCTCAATCCGCGTGACATCAAGTTGCGTTTCGCGCGCGAACTTGCCGCGCGTTTCCATGGTGATGCCGCCGCCGATGTCGCAATCGCAGGATGGAATGCCGCGGTGCGTGGCGAGGGCGACACTGCAACATTGCCGTTGACCGATGTCGTGGTTCCCGCCGAAGGGCTGCGCATCGCCGCCCTGCTCACGGCTGCAGGATTGACATCGAGCAACTCCGAAGCCAACCGCAAGTTGAAGGAACGCTCGGTGCGCATTGATGGCGACGTCATCGAGGATGCGCAGCGCGTCTTCCAGGCCGGGTTCATCGGCGTGCTGGCGGTTGGCAAACGCAACTTCGCGCGAGTGCGATTAGTAGCCGAGTAGAGGTCGCAGAGGGCGGGCTCAAGCCCGCCGGCACGTGCGGAAGGCGGGCCTGGGCCCGCCCTACATCATGCTATTTTCATCGCTGCCATCACCATCAGCCAGACCACCACGCCCAAGCCCCCAGCCCACACCAGACTTCGCAGCAAGTGGATACCGGTGAGGTAGAACACCCCATGCAACACGCGCAGCACGACGAATACCATTGCCAGCATTGAAATCCGCGCCGGGTCGACGCCGGCAAGCTGCGCCATCAAGACCGCTGCGACGAATGGAGCGAATGCCTCGAACGCATTCAACTGTGAGGCATGGGCGCGCAAAGTGCGCGGGTTGTCCTGTTTGGTCAACCATGTGCGCGGGTCGCGATTGTCATAACGTTTGCCGGATTTCTTGGCGATCCCAATCCACAGGTACGGCAGCAACGCGACGATCAGGATGCACCAGTAAGCAACGGCCATGAAACGTTCCCTTTAAAAAATGAATGGAAAAATATCGAAGCCAGTCGCCGACAATCACCCGTCGAACCGCTGCAGCGCTACCGTCAATGCTTCCCCCATCATTCGCAGGAACAATGTCCCCATGCCGGGGAAAAACCGGTTGGCATCGGCGCTGCCTACTGCCAGCACGCCGACGCCCGGCAGCGGCAACAGTGCACTGGAGTGCACGTCTTCGGCACGCATGCCGTACAGCAACGCGTTCTTGTCGGCATGCAGGCGCCCGCAGATCGGCTCACCTTCGGCCAGTGCATCACGGAACGGTGCAAGCCTGGCATCGGTCGCACCGATGACATGCAGCCACTCGGCTTCATCGAGTCCCGCCACCGGCTCGAACAGCACGATCCGCACCAGGTCGCCGTGGAAATCCTCCTCCAGCGACGCGGCCATCGCACACACGGTGCCAGCGGCGTTGCCCTGCTTGAGCAAGGCGAGCGTGAGCTGGTGGGTGCGCACGGCCAGGCGTTCGTTCTCCTGCGCGTTGGCGAACAACTCGTGCAGCCGTCGCGACAGTTCGCGATTCTTGTCGCGCAGCACGTCCAGCTGGTAGCTGGCCAGCGAGGCGGCCGGGCCTTCCTCGCGCGGCACGATCATGCTGATCGCGAGGTCCGGGAACTGCTGCAGGAATTTCGGAT
>JBBSUF010000022.1:0-23974 GCA_038235185.1 Lysobacterales bacterium | reverse complement strand
TGTTCTTCGTCGACAACATCTACCGCTACACGCTGGCCGGCACCGAAGTGTCGGCGCTGCTCGGCCGCATGCCGTCGGCCGTGGGCTACCAGCCGACCCTGGCCGAAGAGATGGGCGTGTTGCAGGAGCGCATCACCTCGACCAAAACCGGCTCGATCACCTCGATCCAGGCGGTGTACGTGCCCGCCGATGACCTGACCGATCCGTCGCCGGCGACGACCTTCGCCCATCTCGACGCCACCGTCGTGTTGTCGCGCAACATCGCATCGCTCGGCATCTATCCAGCCGTCGATCCGCTTGATTCAACGTCGCGCCTGCTCGATCCGAATGTCATCGGCAACGAGCACTACGACACCGCACGCAAGGTGCAGTCGACGCTGCAGAAGTACAAGGAACTCAAGGACATCATCGCCATCCTCGGCATGGATGAGTTGAGCGAAGAAGACAAGCAGGCCGTGTCGCGCGCGCGCAAGATCGAGCGCTTCTTCAGCCAGCCGTTCCACGTGGCCGAGGTCTTCACCGGTTCGCCGGGCAAGTACGTGACGCTGAAGGAGACGATCCGCGGCTTCAAGATGATCGTCGATGGCGAATGCGACCACCTGCCCGAGCAGGCGTTCTACATGGTCGGCGGCATCGATGAAGCTATCGAGAAGGCGAAGAAGATTGCTGCCTGAAGCAGTTGATGTAGGGCGGGCCCTGGCCCGCCGTCGCGATACTTGAAGGCGGGCTTGAGCCCGCCCTACGCAGGAAGAATCCATGGCAACCACAATCCGCTGCGACATCGTCAGCGCCGAGGCAGAGATCTTCCACGGCGAGGCAGAGATGGTCGTGGCTACCGGCGAATCCGGCGAGCTCGGCATCGCGCCGCGGCACGCGCCGCTGATCACCCGGCTCAAGCCCGGCAAGATCGTGGTGACGCTGCCGGGCGGTGAGAAGCTCGACTTCGCGATTTCCGGCGGCATCCTGGAAGTTCAGCCGCAGGTCGTGACCGTGCTGGCCGATACCGCGATCCGCGCGCAGGACATCGATGAAGCCGCCGTGCTGGCGGCCAAGGCCGAAGCCGAACGCGTGCTCGCCCACCGTGGCGAGCCAATGGAAATTGCCGAGGCGCAGCAGCGCCTGGCGGAAGTGATGGCGCAAATGCAGGCGCTGGAGCGTTTGCGAAAGACGCTCAAGCACTGAGTTTCGGCGTGCGGTGACATGAAAAAGCCGGACATTGTTCCGGCGTTTTTATTTGTCTGGCTGGCCCGACGTTTCCGTATTTGTCCGTTGTTCCTGCTTTTGCTGGAAAGGCGAATGCGTGCCTACTTCCGATACACCCAGTGCCGTGACAGCAGGAAGCCGACCACACCGAGGATGAATTCGATGCCCGGTTTCGCCAGCCAGACCCATTTCAGGTCCAGCGAGTGGTCGACCGCGCCCAGCGACCAGGTGCTGACAATGGTGGTGCCCACCCACATGGTGATGTAACGCCGAAGTTGCGTGCGGCCGATCTCGTGCTCGTCGCCCGCAAAGGTCAACTTGCCGTTCAGCCAGAAGCCAATCAGCGCCCCGGCGACGCGGCCGGCGACGTTGGCGGGCACCACCGCCATGCCCCAATGCGTCAGCACGACCAGCACGCCCCAGTCGAGCAGCCATTGCACACCGCCGATCAGGGTGTAATGCCGCGCGTGGCGGGTCAGGCTCATGGATGGTGCGCTCCGTAGGGCAGGTGCCACAGCTCGGCATCGCCGGCTTGCGCAACGCGAATGGCGGCAGCATTGTGCAGCGCAGTACCAAGTGCGGGACTCGTATTGGCTGGAATCATCAATATCCAGTGTGCGTGGGTGGATGCGAACAGGGCGCGCCAGCGCCCCCCGGAATTATCGGCTTCCGCCGCGATTCGCGCTGCCTCAAGGGCGGGATCGTGCCAGGACATCGTACGACCACGGCCGGCCAGTTCGGCGATGAACCCGCGTGCGGGATCGGTTGCCAGCACGATCGAGCCATCATCGGGGAGCTTGGCGATCAGCACGCGCTCGGGAACATAGTCCACAAGGACCGCCGCGTCGTCGCCGCCAGAGCGGAGCAGATGCTTCAATGCCGAAGAATGCTGGGTCCAGCCTGCATTCGCCTGGAACGCGAGGTTGACCAAGCAGATGCCAATGATCGTCGGGGCGAACCAGCGCTTGCCCAACACGGTCTCCAGGCCGGGCACGACCACGATCAGCCATAACGCCATGCCCGGGAATGCGTAGCGGGCGTATTGCAGCGGCAGCAGGGGCAGCAGGATGGCCAGGGTCGCGGCGATCGCGAAGCTGCGCGTGTCGGCACGCCACAGTGCCAGAACCCACGCACCTGCCAGCGCAATGAGGGTGATGCCCAGGCCCCCGTCCCACGCTTCACCGTATTGGTGGGTGTCCACCACCAGATGCCAGGGGAGTGCTGGCCCAAGCCCCGCATGCCAACGCAGGTCGTCGAGATCGCGCAAGGCGAAATATGGGGATGCGAATGTCGAATTGAACAGCGGCAACAGCGGGTTGCCGGTGGCGCGCCACGAGTACCAGTAACTCGATCCTCCGATTGCACACACGATCAACAAACCGATCAGCAGCCGCCGCCACGGCCGGTGGTGGCGATGGCGCCATCCCGCATAGACCAGCAATGGCAACCCCGCCAAAGCGTGGGTCAGCTTCAGCGCAAACAAACCGCCGATCAGGATTGCCGCCATACAGGACGTGTGGGGAGCCCTCGTCGCGAGGACGGCCGGCAGTGACGGGCAGTAACGTCGCGGCCAGCGCAACCAGCACGGCCATCGCCGGCAATTCGGTCTGCATGCCTGCGACCAGCCACACCAGCGGCGGAAAGCTTGCGAATAGCGCCACGCAGGCCCAGCGTTCCTTCGATGACGTCGACAGCCGCCCCATTGCCGCCCAGACCGCGGCGGCAGTGACCGCCAGCCAGAGCGCATCCACGGCGCCCCGGCCCTGGCCGCGCGACAGAACGGCGACGATGCCGTGCAGGATATCGCTTGCCCAGGGGGCATATGACCAGACCTGATGCTGCGGCATCGGGGCATAGCGCTGATGTGCCAGCAACTGGCTGGGCAGCCCCAGGTGATAGGCAAGATCATCTGCCTGCATGGTTGGCAGCCAGCACGCCGTGGAGGCAAGACCCAGCAAAAGGATGGCCAATGCCGCCCATGCCGGCGTCGCGGCAACGTCACGACGCCAGCCGATCTGCACGTGGCCAAAGCATCGTGCGAGTGCTGCACGCTGCACGTACACGATGACGGCCAACAAGACCCACCAAACCAGCGCATGATGAATCGGCAGCAGGATCAGCCAGCCGGTTGCGCCGGCGATCACCATCAGGCCTACGACCAGCGCGAGCGTTGCCTGTCCCGGGATCGGGGGTGTCACGCGCAGTCCGATACCCAGTGCCGCCGCGGCCAGCAGGCAGGTGGCGATGACGGCGGGCGGCCCTGCAAACCAGGCTAGCGCCAGCACCCACACCACGATCAACCCCGATGCGATTGACCAGCGCGTCATGCGCTGTAGCAACCAAGCGGCCAGGAGCGCGGCCAATCCAATCAGCAGCGACCACCCGAACCGCTGCCATGGCAGCTGCCATAGCAGCCCGGATCCAATCGCGAATGCGGCCGCGACGAGTCCGGATACCACAAGAAAAGCCGGCGCTGGACGATGGAACGATTCGGTCATCGGCTCGGTGGCAGCGCAGGGTCGGGCATCGTACCAGCGCGTCCCCGCTAGAATGCCCAATGCCGCCAAACCAGGTTCTGGAATTGCCCATGTCCGCGCCCTTGCATGTCGTCATCCTCGCTGCCGGTGAAGGCAAGCGGATGAAGTCGGCGTTGCCGAAGGTGCTGCAGAAGATCGCAGGCCGGCCGATGCTGGCGCACGTCATCACCACGGCGCGTGCCTTACAGCCTGCCGGCATCCATATCGTGTTCGGCCACGGTGGCGCGGCGGTGCAGGAGGACTTCGCCACGCAGGCGGATCTGCAGTGGGCGCAACAGGACAAGCAGCTCGGCACCGGGCATGCCGTGCTCCAGGCGATGCCCGGTGTGCCCGATGGCGCGCAGGTGCTGGTGTTGTATGGCGACGTGCCCTTGATCGAATCCGCCACGTTGCAGCGGCTGCTCGATGCGTCGGCGCACCTGGTCGTGCTTGGCGCGGAACTCGATGACGCCACCGGCTACGGCCGCATCGTGCGCGATCCCGAGGGTCACGTCGCCAGCATCGTCGAGCAGAAAGACGCCAACGCAGAACAACGCCGCATCCATCTGGTCAACACCGGCGTCATCGCCGCGGACGCAACCGCATTGCGCCGCTGGTTGCTGGCGTTGCGCAACGACAACGCGCAGGGCGAGTACTACCTGACCGACGTGTTCGCGCAGGCCGCGGCGGAATTCGATCCGGCGCAGATCGTGCTTGTCGCCGATCCGGTCGAGGCCGAAGGCGCGAATGACGCCTGGCAGCTGGCGCAACTGGAGCGTGCGTTCCAGCAACGCGCCGTGCGCGCGTTATGCATCGAAGGCGTACGGTTCGCGGATCCGGCACGCATCGATGTCCGCGGCACTGTCAACGTCGGCCGGGATGTCGAAATCGATGTCGACGTCATCCTCGAAGGCGATGTCGTGCTTGGAGACGACGTGCGCATCGGCCCGTTCTGCCGCCTGAAGGATGTCGATCTCGCTGCCGGCACGCAGGTGCGCGCGCATTGCGACCTCGACGGCGTGCGCACGCATGGCGCGGCAACGATCGGACCGTTCGCGCGGTTGCGTCCGGGCACGGTGTTGGCCGAGGGCGTGCACATCGGCAACTTCGTCGAGACCAAGAATGCGCACCTGGGTGCGGACAGCAAGGCCAACCACCTCAGCTACCTCGGCGACGCGCAGGTCGGTAGCCGCGTCAACATCGGCGCCGGCACCATCACCTGCAACTACGACGGCGTGAACAAGTCCACCACCACGATTGCCGACGGCGCTTTCATCGGCTCCAACACCTCGTTGGTCGCACCGGTCAATGTCGGCAAGGACGCGACGATCGGCGCTGGTTCGGTCATCACCAAGGATGCGCCGGACGGCGAACTCACCGTGGCGCGAGGACGTCAGGAGACGCTGCCTGGTTGGCACCGGCCGGTGAAACACCTGAAGTAGCGGCTTGCTCCTGCGTGACACGCAACTGCGCACGCAATGGCTCCTCCAGCTGCGCGAATCCAGCAGCGTCCATGGTGTTGCTGGTAATCCACAGCAACGTCCCATGGTCCTCGACCATCGCCTGGCGACTCGTGGCGCCGCGTGGGTGCATGACGTAGTGCAGCGAGCGTTGGCCAGGTTGGCCCTGTTCAACAAGTGCATCGGCGCCACTGGGTCGGATCTGGGCGAGCCAGTCATCGTAGTAACGGTCGATCCGCTGCGGCGGGTTGTAGTCCTGCGCCATGCTGCGGATCGTGTAGAGCGTGGTGTCCAGTTGCACGACACCCCCGGCATCACTCCATTCGCATTTACCCGCGGCATCGGTCGGACGGAACACCTGTGGTCGTAGGCCGGCAAGGCCCGGCGTGGCGCCAAGCTGCGCGCATAGGTCGAGATGTTCCGTCCCGGCGAGCGGATGGCTGCTGTTGCGCCAATGCCAGAGGGGCCAAGACATCGCGCCGACCAGAGCGAGCAGCAACAGCAATCCCGCGCCTGGGCGGCGCTGAGTCCAAATAGTGTTTTTCATCCGCGACACTATCGTTCAATTCTGCATTGCAACGCGAGTGCAGGGCTGCATCGGAAACCTCCTCCATCAGTCCGCCGCCGGGAGGATGGAGGCCCACGAACAACGACGCCCGGACAGCTGGGTGAAAGCGGCCAGCCGCTACACTGGCGCCTGACCAGCGGAGTTCCTGTCCATGTGTGGCATCGTCGGCGCGATCGCGGATCGTGATGTGGTTCCCGTCCTGATAGAAGGACTCAAGCGGCTTGAATATCGCGGCTATGACTCGGCCGGGATTGCCGTGGTCACCGAGGAAGGCGTGCGCCGCGTGCGTCGCACCGGGCGCGTGACGGAGATGGAAGCCGCCGCGCAAGCCGAGAACTTCGTCTCGTCGCTGGGCATCGGCCACACGCGCTGGGCCACGCATGGCGGCGTCACCGAAGACAACGCGCATCCGCACATCAGCCATGGCGAGTTGGCGCTGGTGCACAACGGCATCATCGAGAACCACGAGCACCAGCGTGAGCGATTGCTTGCGCGTGGGTACACGTTCGAATCGCAGACCGATACCGAAGTCATCGCGCACCTGATCCACCACTATCGCGCGCAAGGCGACAGCCTGCTGCACGCGCTTCAGAAATCCGTGCGCGAACTCGACGGCGCCTACGCCATTGCGGTCATCGACCGGCGCGATCCCGACCGCATGGTCGCCGCGCGCATGGGCTGCCCGTTGTTGATTGGCCTTGGCGACGGCGAAAATTTTGTCGCCTCGGATGTCTCCGCAATCCTGACGTCGACCCGCCGGGTGATCTTCCTGGAGGAAGGCGACACCGCCGAGCTGACGCGCAGTGGGGTTGAGGTGTTCGATGGCGACGGCTACGCCGTGCAACGCGACGAACACCTATCCGACGTGTCGCTGGCCTCGCTGGAGCTTGGCCCGTACCGGCATTTCATGCAGAAGGAAATCCACGAACAGCCACGCGCGATCGCCGATACGATCGAGGCATTGCTTGCTGGTAACGCATTTATTCCAGATTTGTTCGGCAACAATGCGCAGGAGGTGTTGCAGGATGTCGACAGCGTGCAGATCCTCGCATGTGGCACCAGCTACTACGCGGGTTTGACCGCGCGCTACTGGATCGAGGCGATCGTCGGCATTCCCTGCTCGGTGGAAGTTGCCAGCGAATACCGGTATCGCGACGCGGTCGCAAACCCGAAGCAGTTGATCGTCACCCTCTCGCAGTCGGGCGAAACGCTCGACACGATGGAAGCGCTGAAGTACGCCAAGTCACTCGGCCAGCACAAGACGCTGTCGATCTGCAACGTGCCCGAGAGTGCGATCCCGCGCGCCAGCAAACTGGTCTATTACACGCGTGCCGGCGCCGAGATCGGCGTGGCCTCGACCAAGGCATTCACCACGCAGTTGGTCGCGTTGTTCATCCTCACCGCGACGCTTGCCAAACTGCGCGGGCGACTGGATGACGCGCAGGAAATCGAATACCTCGATGCGCTGCGCCACCTGCCCGGTAGCGTGCAGCACGCGCTCAACCTGGAGCCGCAGGTCGCCGTGTGGGCCGAGCGATTCACGCCCAAGCAGCACGCGTTGTTCCTCGGTCGCGGCGTGCACTATCCGATCGCCCTGGAAGGCGCGCTCAAGCTCAAGGAAATTTCCTATATCCACGCCGAGGCCTATCCGGCTGGCGAACTCAAGCACGGCCCGCTGGCGCTGGTCGACAAGGACATGCCGGTGGTGGTCATCGCCCCGAACGACCGCCTATTGGAAAAGGTCAAGTCGAACATGCAGGAAGTGCGCGCGCGCGGCGGCGAGCTATTCGTGTTCACCGACGCCGACAGCCACTTCGGCGAGTCCGAAGGCGTGCACGTGATCCGCACCCCGCGGCATGTCGGCGTGCTCTCGCCGATCGTGCACACGATCCCGGTGCAGATGCTGGCGTACCACACGGCGCTGGCACGCGGCACCGATGTCGACAAGCCGCGCAACCTAGCGAAGTCGGTGACGGTGGAATAACGCTGACGTATCAAATAGTCGTGCAGTTCACGCGGTGGCGATGGCTGGACATCTACGCTCGGTGCGACCGTGACGAGGAAGATACCGTTTGTTTCCCGACTGGCTGCATACCATCGCATGGAGCGCGCTGTTGCTGGGCGGCGCATGCGCACTGTTCATCGCGATCGACGTCAGCCGCCATCCGCAGCACATGGCAGTCATGAATATCGTCTGGCCGGTGACTGCGCTGTTCGGCACGATCTTCGTGTTGTGGATCTACCTGCGCTACGGACGTCTGGCCACGCGCGAGGCGTTCGACAGCGCCAACCGCAATCACCAGCAGCCCCCCAGCAAGCGACTGATCCCGTTTCCACTAATCGTGGCCAAGGGGGCACTTCATTGCGGCGCCGGCTGCAGCATCGGCGATCTGGTTGCGGAGTCGTTGGCGTTCTTTTTCCCGATCGTCGCGACGTGGTTCGGCTGGCACTGGCTGTTTGCCGAGAAGACGTTCGCGGTGTGGGTGCTGGATTTCATCTTTGCCTTCGCGCTGGGCATAGTGTTCCAGTACTTCGCCATCGTGCCGATGCGCAAGCTCTCGCCCGGCGGGGGGATCCTCGCTGCCGTGAAGGCGGACTCGTTGTCGCTAGCGTCGTGGCAGGTGGGCATGTACGGCGTCATGGCGATCATGCAATTCGCGGTGCTCCGGCCCGCCTTTGGCAAGATCGCGCCCGTTGATTCGCCGGAATTCTGGCTTGCCATGCAGTTGGCGATGATGGGTGGGTTTGCCACTGCGTATCCGGTGAACTGGTGGTTGATTCGCGCTGGCCTGAAGGAAAAGATGTAATCGTGGTCGCTGCACCGAATACCGGATGGCCCAGGCAATGAGCGTCATCGATACCGGCTTCCTGCTGCTTGCGCTAATCCTGGTGACGGCGCTCGTCGCGCGTCGCCTGACGACGCCGGCGCCGATTATTTTCGCCGCGGTCGGCATCGCGGCCGGTTTGGGCTGGCACCTGCTGCCAGCGCTACCGCCGGTGACGATGCCGCCGGACCTTGTGCTGTTCGTGTTCCTGCCGCCACTGCTGGTCACCGCCGCTTATGCGCTACCGCTGGGATCCGTGCGCCGCAACGCGCTGCCAATCGGCCTGCTCGCCATTGGCCTGGTGCTGGCGACGATGGTGGTGGGCGCGGCCGTCGGGCACTGGGTCGCCGGCCTGCCGTGGGCGGCGGCGCTGGTGCTGGGCGCGATCGTGGCACCGCCCGATCCGGTGGCCGCCACGGCGATTGCGGCCCGCACCGGGCTTCCGCATCGGCTGGTGGTGATCCTGGAAGGCGAGGGCCTGATCAACGATGCGGTCGCGATCGTGGCGTTCGGGATCGCGGTCAACACGGCAGTCACCGGGCAGTTCGCATGGTCCGGCGTGCTGGTGGAACTGCTGAAACAGGCGCCGATCGGGATCGGCGTGGGATTCGCCGTCGGCTGGGGCGCCAAGCACG
Organism: Lysobacterales bacterium; assembly: GCA_038235185.1. Taxonomy (GTDB): domain Bacteria; phylum Pseudomonadota; class Gammaproteobacteria; order Xanthomonadales; family Xanthomonadaceae; genus Cognatiluteimonas. Next base: position 14,767 of record JBBSUF010000022.1, on the reverse strand, counting down.
CGCGGGTGCGCATCGACAGCGTCCCGCTGGAAGTCGGTATTTCCATCGTGAGTCCCTACCTGGCCTATCACCTGGCCGGCCGGCTCGGCGGTTCCGGCGTCCTGGCGGTGGTGACACTCGGATTCCTGTTGCGGCGCTATATCGACCATATTCGCTCCCCGGCGGCGCGCTTGGCGGCGCGCACGGTCTGGGGGGCGTTCCGCTATGCCAGCACCGCGCTGGTGTTCCTGCTGCTGGGGCTGTTACTTGGCGAAATCTCCATCGCCTGGCCCGGTTGGTCGATGCTGTGGGCAGGTGTCGAGCTGTCGGTTGCGGTGATCGTATTGCGACTGGCCTGGATGTGGCTTGTGCCACGCCTGGTGGCGGCGATCAGCAAGGGTGCGACGGAAACCAGCACGTGGCGACAGCAGACAGTTCTAGGTTGGGCCGGCATGCGCGGCGTCGTCTCGCTGGCCCTGGCGCTGGCGTTGCCAATGTCGCTGGCGCCGGACGGCGTGCGTTCCACCATCATCTTCATGACGTTCGTGGTGATCTTCGCCACGCTGCTGGTCCAGGGCGTCACCCTGCTGCCGCTGATCCGGTTGCTGGGTGTCGGCGATCCACATCTGGATGCGCGCGACGAAGCGCGCGCGCGCGAACGGGCGCGGCGCGCTGGCATGAGGGCGCTAAGGCACACCCTGCATCACGATGATTCAGGGCTGGAGCGGGCGCAACGGCTGCTGCCTCGTATCGCGGACGGCAGCATCGGCATTGCAGGAGCTGGCGCCGAGGCCGGTCAGCCCGGAGACCAGGGGCCATTGATGGAAGTATTGGATGTCCAGCGCAAAGTGGTGGCGCGCCTACGCGACGCCGGGCGCATGGGCGAGTCCGTGGCCGAGCGACTGGAGACCGAGCTGGACATGGATGAACTCGCCGCAGGCGGCGAAGCCGATCGACTGACTGGCGCTGCGGAATGAATCCACCAAGCCGGCGTTAAAACTTCACGCTGGTGTAAACCCCCAGGACCAGCGCATCGCGGTTGCGCGCAGTGCCACCCGGATCGTGCAAGTATTGCAGGTTGGGCCGCACTTTGATCGACGCCACCGGACTCCAGCTGTAGAACAGGTCCGCCGCGCGCTCGTTGCGGCCCTGCACGGCGAACTGGTCGGCGTGTGTCTGGTTGTAGAGCCGCTGGTATTGGACCAGGCGGTCGCTGAAGTGCGTGGCGCCCACGCCAAAGCCGATGGCGTCGTGACTGCGGCCGAAAGGCCCCTGGTATTCCAGACCCGCAGCGATCTGGCGATCGCTCGAAGAAGTCGCTGCGTCGGCGCGCACGGCGCGCAGGAACAATGTCACGCCGCGACCCTTTGCCTCGCCGGTCACCTGCTGCTTGAAGTCGATGTAGGCGCCATGGCGCGAAGCGTGTTGCAGCGGTGTTCCGCCGCTTACGGCAAGCGGTTGTCCCGCCTGGTCGCTGAAAAGATCGTCCCCGGGTGAGCTGCTGTGCCACGCCCCCAGCTTGTAGATACCGGGCAAGCCATGCAGCTTGGGTGTCCATCCGAATTCCACCGGGATCAGCGCGCCGGTGGTGCCGCTTGGAAAGTCGGGCTTCCATCCATTTGCTCGCGCGTACTCGTTGTCGATGTACTTGGGATTGACCTGATACGCACCGGCTTCGACATACGTCGTATCACTTGTCTTGACCTTGAGCACCGTGGCCCATTGGCTGGTGGGCCAGTTGACCCAGTAATCGCCGACGATGTTGCCCGGCTGGGAGCCACAGAACGTCAGGTTCTGGAAGTTGCAGGAGAATCCGGCGACGTCGCGCCCGACCGGTAATCGCCCGATGCGCCATTCCACGGCGCCATCGCGCCATTTTTTCTCGAAGGCGAACACCGTCAAGTGCAGCGTCTGGCCGCGACCGTAAAGGTCCTGCACCGACTGGTTGCTGCCGATGTGTGCATCGTTGCCTGCATTGCGTCCGTCGCGCTGCGTCATCAGCCACTTGAATGACGCGCCGTGCCAGCCCCAGAGTTTGTCGAAGTCGAAGGTGACGCCTGCCGTCCACTGATCGGTGTAGCGCGTGACCGAGCGCGTACCCCCACGGAAATTGTGCGCAACCTGGCTGTCATAGCCGAGGTTGAAATCAATTCCCTTGTCCGAAAGACGAGTGCGCTCGCCATTCCAGTCGCCGAACAAGTGCTCATTATTTCCGGCGTGGACTCGCGCGGACGACGCCACGCAAAACGCGGCCACGATTGTTGCCAGCATTGAGTGGCTGTGATGTCTGTTGCAATGCATGCGTTTCCTCCAGTCGTGTCGATTCCGACGTGAAGCCAGTTTTTATGGGCTGGAATCGCTCTGGAATGGCAATCGACGAATCATCTTGACCATTCTTCTGTCGACGTAGCGGCAAACTTTCCGTTGCACGCGCGTTGATTTTCATTAAGTATTTTTAATGTGCCATTCATTTTTTTTTACTTTGTCTGTGATTTTATTGGACCTCGCATCCGGGGAGCAGCCTAGTGCCATCAGCATGCGCGGTGAGCGCGAGATCTTCGAAGTGGACACGGTTATCGACGGCCGCGATCCCGTTGCTTCCAATGGTTCTTGCACTCGGCGCCTGCGACCGATCGCAGCACGCGACGACGCCTGCCACGGCAACCGCGACAATGTCGCAGCCGGCGGCAAACCGCAGCTTCAACCCGGCACCGGGTGGCCCGCCCGGCGAGTGGCCCAGCCAGGCGCGTGATTACGCCAACACGCGTTACAGCCCGCTTGATCGGATCAACACCAGCAACGTCAGCCGCTTGCGTGTCGCGTGGACATTTTCCGATGGCGTGCAGTACGGCCACGAAGGTGCTCCATTGGTCATTGGCAACACGATGTATGTGGTGTCGCCGTTTCCCGATAAAGCTTATGCGCTTGACCTGACCAAGCCCGGTGCGCCGGTGAAGTGGATGTTCAACCCGCATCCTTCCGAGATGGCGGTCGGCAAAGCTTGCTGCGACGCCGTGTTGCGCGGCTGGGCGTATGGCGACGGCAAGCTGGTCTACAACCTGCTCGACGACCATGTCGTGGCGGTGGATGCCCAGACCGGCAAAGAAGTGTGGCGCACCAAAATGGCCAACGTTGAGCATGGCGTGACCATGACATCGCCGGCGTTGATCGTTGGCAACAAGGTCTTCGTCGGCAATTCCGGCGGCGAGATGGGCGTCTCCGGATGGTTCGCGGCGCTCGACCTGAAGACGGGCAAGGAGTTGTGGCGTGCGTATTCGGTGGGCAACGATGCGCAGGCGAAGATCGGTGCGCGCTTCAAGCCGTTCTATCCGCAGTACAAGGGCAAGGATCTTGGCGTAACTAGCTGGCCGGCGGGCATGGCGGTGACCGGGGCTGGTGCGGCGTGGGGCTTCCCGTCCTATGACCCGGAGACCAACCTGGTCTTCTATGGCACGTCGAATCCGAGTCCACGCGTGCCCGTACAGCGACCTGGAGACAACCTGTGGTCGTCGACGATGTTCGCGCGCGATGCCGACACCGGCGAAGCGGTCTGGGCTTACCAGTTCACCCCGCACGACGAGTGGGATTACGACGGCGTCAACGAGGCGGTGCTGCTCGACCTGCCGATCAACGGCCGCATGCGCAAGACGCTGGTGCATTTTGATCGCAACACATACGCCTATGTACTCGATCGCCAAACCGGCGAAGTGCTCAAGGCCGATCCGTTCGCGTACCAGAACTGGTCCACCGGCTTCGACATGAAGACGGGCCGCCCGGTGGTCAATCCGGCAGAGCACCCCAAGCCCGGCGTCAAACTCAAGGTCTGCCCCCCGGACATTGGCCAGAAGGACTGGGAGCCGCCGGCATTCTCGCCGCGCACCGGCCTGATGTACGTCGGCATTTTCAACATCTGCATGAATGTCACCGACCACAAGGCCAGCTACATCCCCGGCACGCCGTACGACGGTATGGAGATGACCCGCATGTCCGTCGACGGGCCGAATGGTGACTGGGGCGCGTTCATCGCCTGGGACCCGGTAGCCGGCAAGCGCGCGTGGGCGATCCCGGAGAAATTCATGGTGATGTCTGGCGCGGTGGCGACGGCCGGCGACCTGGTGTTTTACGGAACCTCGGATGGCTGGTTCCGCGCGGTCGATGCCCGCAACGGCAAGGTGCTGTGGCAGCAGAAGCTGTCGTCCGGGATCATCGGCCAGCCGATGACGTACCTCGGGCCCGACGGCCATCAGTACGTCGCGATTCCCACCGGAGTGGGTGGCGCGGCCGGCGTGCAGAAAGCACGGCCAGGGTATCCCGCACGTGGGTCGACGCTCTATGTCTTCTCGCTGGACGGCGTGGATGCAGGCGGCGCTCCAAGTGCTCCCGCACCTGCCGCTGCAAACGCCGCACAGGCACATCCATGAAAACCGGCAACGCGATCGCAGGAATGCTGGCATGCACCGTGATCGGCGCGGCCATCGCTGCATGGGCAACAAGCTGGCACCACGCATCGCCGCAGCAGGCGATGCTGATGAAATCGCAACCGCAACCGCTGGCGGCCCTGACCATGCCGGAAGCCGACCTGGCCGGCGCCGCCAAGCTGCAGTGGCCCCTGGATCTGGCCAACCCCCTGGGCGAAGGCCCCGACGTGGTGATGAACGGCAAGAAGCTGTACGTGGCCATGAACTGTGCCGGCTGTCATGGTTACGGCGGTGGCGGCAACATGGGGCCCAACCTCAAGGACCCCTACTGGATCTATGGCGGCACGCCTGCCGCGATCTTCCGCAGCATTGCCCTGGGCCATCCCAAGGGCATGCCGGCGTGGGGACGCGCGCTGCCGGCCGAGTCGATCTGGCAGCTGACCGCGTACGTCGGTTCGCTGGGTGGCGAGGTCCCACCGGGGCAGGCGCAGGCTGCATTGCAGGGCGATTTCCAGGGCGGGAAGCCTGAAAACGCCGCTCCGGAGACGAGCGGCCAACCAGCGGGCGCAGCGGCCGCGGATCCCATCGAGGAAGCGAGTGAGCTCGAGGGCGGGCGCGGATCGCATTCCGACGATACGCCCGGAAAATGATGACACTGCGCCGCGCCAGCCTGCTCGTCGCAGCGTGTGGCCTAGCCGGTTGCGTCGACCATCCAATGGGCTATCTCAGCGGCGCCGCCGGCCCGGCCGCCGCCCCGGGGCAGCATCTGGCGCTGGGTTTCGTCGGCATCGCCATCGGCGTCGTGGTCATCATCGCCGTCATGATCGTAATGGCCATCGGCAGCGGTCGCCGGGCTACGCGACGCGATGGCGACGTGGTGCATCGCGACGCTCGCGGACTCGGCTGGATCTACTGGGGCATCGGGATTACGGTGCCGGTCCTGCTCGCGATGACGGTGTGGAGTTTCGCCGTCACCCGCGAAGTGTCCGCGCGACCCGCCGGTCCCGCGCTGCGGGTCCAGATCACCGGCCATCTATGGTGGTGGGAGCTGCGGTATCCGGATGCCATCGCAGGCAACACCTTCAGCACCGCGAATGAACTGGTGATCCCCACGGGCATGCCGGTGCGGCTGGACCTGAGCTCGGCCGACGTGATCCATGATTTCTGGGTGCCCAAGCTGGGGCCGAAGATCGACGTGATCCCCGGGCAGGAGACGCATGCCTGGCTGCAGGCCGACCGGCCTGGTGTCTATCTCGGCCAGTGCGCCGAGTATTGCGGACTGGAACACGCGCACATGGGCATCCGTGTGGTCGCACTCGCCCCCGCGCAGTTTGCCGCGTGGCAGGAGGCGATGCGGATGCCGGCACAGGCGCCGGCTTCCCGCGGTGCCGACGTGTTCGCCACCTCCTGTTCCAGTTGCCACACGGTGCGCGGCACGCAGGCCGGAGGCATCCTCGGGCCGGACCTCACCCATCTTGCACTGCGCTCAACGCTTGCTGCCGGCGTGCTGCCAAACACGCGGGAAGGAAGGATGGAATGGATCGAGCACACGCAGGCGGTCAAACCGGGGGCGCAGATGCCAGAAATTCCGCTGGGCCCCGCCGACCTCTCGGCCGTCGCCGACTACCTGGGTGAACTGCGCTGATGGCCGTCAACCACTCCGACGTTATCCCGCTGCACGCCGCGCGCTCCGATGTCGTCGCCGACGCGGTCGACCAGCCCTCACGCTCGCCGAATCCTCCCGGGATCGCCACGCGGCTGGAATCGCTGTGGGCGGAAGCGCCGGGAATGAAGGGTTGGTTCGGCACGGTCGACCACAAGACGATCGGATTGCGCTACATCGTCACTGCCTTCGTGTTCCTGATTGTCGGAGGGCTTGAAGCCCTGACCATGCGCCTGCAGCTGGCGCAGCCCAACGCGCACGTGTTGACGCCCGAACAGTACAACCAGCTGTTCTCGATGCACGGCGTCACCATGATCTTCCTGTACGCGTTGCCGGTGCTGTCGGGATTCTCCAATTATCTGTGGCCGCTGATCCTGGGCAGTCGCGACATGGCATTCCCGCGCCTCAACGCACTGAGCTACTGGCTGTTCCTGGCGGCCGGGTTGTTCCTGTATGTCAGCTTCCCGATGGGCGCGGCGCCCGACGGTGGCTGGTTCAATTACGTGCCGCGATCCAGCAAGGAATATTCGCCAGGGCCCAACATCGACGTGTACTGCCTGGGCCTGATCTTCCTCGGCATCTCGACCACGGTGGGCTCCGCCAACTTCGTGGTGACCTTGTTGCGCATGCGTGCGCCGGGGATGTCGATCAACCGCGTGCCGATCCTGATCTGGGGCACGTTGACTGCGTCGGTCGCAAATCTGTTCGCGGTGCCGGCATTGAGCGTGGCATGCCTGATGCTGTGGCTGGACCGCAACTACGGCACGCATTTCTTCGATGTCGCTGGTGGTGGACAGCCGCTGCTGTGGCAGCACCTGTTCTGGATGTTCGGGCATCCGTGGGTGTACGCGATCGTGTTGCCGGCCATGGGACTGGTCTCCGATGCATTGCCGGTGCACTGCCGGCGTCCGCTGGTGGGGTACACGCCGGTGGCGATGTCGACCGTGGCGACGATGGTGATCGGCTTTGGCGTGTGGCTGCACCACATGTTTGCCACCGGCGTGCCGGTGCTGGCGTTGAGCTTTTTCTCGGCGGCGAGCTTCATCATCACCATTCCCAGCGCGGTGGCGGTGTTCGCCTGGATCGCGACGATCCACACCGGTCGCGTCAAGATGACGACGCCGTTCCTGTTCTTTGCCGGGTTCGTGCTGCTGTTCGTGATCGGCGGCGTGTCGGGCGTGCTGACCGCAAGCCTTGCACTGGACTGGCAACTCACCGACACCTACTTCGTGGTCGCGCACCTGCATTACGTGTTGCTGGGCATCAACGTGTTCCCGGTGATCGGCGCGATCTACCACTGGTTCCCGAAATTCACCGGGCGGATGATGTCAGAGCGCCTCGGCCGCTGGACGTTCGGGGTGATGTTCATCGGCTTCAACATGGCGTTCTTTCCGATGCATTGGCTGGGACTGGCCGGCATGCCGCGACGCATCTATACCTACGCGCCGCAGATGGGCTGGGGTCCGGCCAACCTGGTGATCAGCATCGGCGCGTTCCTGTTCGCGTCGGGCATCCTGCTGTTCCTCATCAACGTGGTGCAGGGCCTGCGCCGCGGCGCCATCGCGGGCCCGAATCCATGGGATGGCCCGACGCTGGAGTGGTCGATCCCGTCGCCACCGCCGGTGTACAACTTTGCCGTGCTGCCGCAGGTCGCGTCGCGTCATCCGTTATGGGAGGACCGCTTGCAGGAATCCGACGCGCGTTCGAAGTTCGACCAGGGTTTCCTGCTCGACAATGGCCGCGAGACACTCGGGGTCACGCCGCTGGATGGCGTGCCCGACGTCATCCTGAAAATGCCCGGCGACAGCCTGCTGCCGGTCGCGCTGTCGGTGGCGTTGCTGGTGTTTTTCTGCGCGTTGCTTGTGCACATGGATTGGCTGTCGGTCGCGTCCGCTTTGGCTTGCCTGGTGATCCTGGCTGCATGGTTCTGGCCGACGCCCGACACCGTTGCCACCGAACAGGTCCGCATGTATGAGTGAAGCCCGCACCGTCGACGCCACCCTGCCGGTCCATGGCCAGGGCCTGATCGGGACACCGTGGTGGGGCATGCTCTGCGTGCTCGCGACCGAAGGCATCCTGTTCGCCTACCTGATCTTTTCCTATGCGTATCTCGGCAGCCAGCATGTGGGCGGGTGGCCGCCCAGCGGGCCGCCGTCGCTGAAGCTGGCGCTGCCGGCCACCGTGCTGCTGTTGGGTTCGAGCGCGGTTCTCGAATGGGGCAAGCAGGTCGCGCGCAAGGGACGTTTGGTGGCCAGCCGCGTGGCAGTCGCAATCACGCTGCTGATGGGCGCCGGATTCGCCGCGCTGGAACTGAAAGAGTGGCACGACAAATCGTTTGGACTCGGGCAGGACAGTTACAGCTCGATTTATTACCTGTTGACCGGGACGCACCTGACGCACGTGCTGCTTGGCCTGATCGCACTGGCCGCGTTGCTGCTGTGGGGGCTGGCCGGCAAGGTCCATGCTGGCCATGAACAGCATCGCGCACTGGTCACCCTGTACTGGCATTTCGTCGATGCGGTCTGGTTGTTCGTATTCGCCGCGGTCTACCTGAGTCCGAGGCTGACATGAGCGGCGCCTTGCATCCGCTGGCACACGATGTCTCGCATCCGGCGCCGCAACGACCACTGGTTGCGCTCTGGAAATTGTGGGCGGGGCTGCTGCTGGCGCCGATTGCGTTTTCGCTGCAGGTTGTCGTCAGTTACACGATTGGCTCGGATCTGTGCAGCGCCGGAGGGGCACCAAGTCCGTGGCTGCTGATGACCAACATCGCCACTGCGCTACTGGCGGGATTGGGCATCTGGATCGCATGGTCGAACTGGCGCGTGACGCGCCACGAAGCCGGCGGCGACATCCATCAATCCGCGGATCGCGGTGATGGCCGTACGCGTTTCATGGCGCTGTTCGGCTTGAGCTGGAGCGCGCTGTTCCTCTTCGCAGTTGTCGTGCAGGCACTGGTGCTGGTGTACTTCGGTCCATGCATCGGGTTTTCCGCGCTGGACTGATGGCCGCGGCGTTGTGTGCGCCGTGCATGGTGTCTGCACATGGCGACGCGACCGACGCGGCAGGCTGGCACTTCGATCCGCTGATCGGGGCACTACTCCTGGCGTCCGTTGGTCTGCAATGCGTGGGACTCGCGCGCATGGGTGTGGCACGGGCGACCATCGCACCCGGCTGGCGCATCTGCGCCTATGCCGCCGCGATCGCCACCCTGCTGCTCGCGTTGCTTTCGCCGCTGGATGCGCGGGCGGACACGCATTTCTCCTGGCACATGCTGCAGCACCTGTTGCTGATGCTGGTGGCCGCGCCGTTTCTGGCAATGTCGAACGCCCACTTCGTCGTGTTGTTCGCGTTCCCGAAAACATGGCGACGGCATGTCGGCCGATGGACGGGCTGGCTACCCGGCGCGGGTGCCGGCTCCAGCCATCGCGCCGGACCGTGGCTCGCTGCCCTGGCGTTTGCGACGAGCCTGTGGCTGTGGCACGCCCCCGTTCTATACGAAGCCGCCTTGGCCAATCCCACGCTGCACACGCTTGAACATCTCACGTTCCTGCTCACCGCGGCGGTGTTCTGGCGCATGGTGCTGACCGCAGGCAATCGTCGCCTCAACCTGGGTTCGGCGATCGTGCTGGTGACGCTGGTCGGCTTGCAGGGAAACCTGATGGCCGCGCTGATCACCTTGGCACCGGCGCCGTTGTATGCCAGCTACGCGGGTCCGAACGGGTTGCTCGACCAGCAGGAAGCGGGCCTGCTCATGTGGATACCCGCGGCCGTGATCTACCTGGCCAGCACTGTGTGGACACTGCGCAAGTTGATGCGATGAGGGACCATCGACTCGTCGCAGGTCGTGGATGCTTCGAAACCAATTTCAAATTTATTTCGTGTCGCCGGGTTTCCGATTGCCTGGTCACGCGCGGACAGCGTTAGCACGCTGCATTTCCCGCCCGGGCAATGGTGCGCATAACGACCACATCCGATGATGCGAAGCCAGTCACGGTCATAATTGAGCACAACGTGCGCTGGCAATCGTTGCGACCGGCTGCCAACACGGAGGCGGAAAACTCTACTAGTCTCGGAGGCATCGACACCAGCGGAGTGATGCGTGAATCCATCCATCACATGTGGTGCGCCCGCCGAATTGTGGCAGGCGCTTGTGCACGACGCAGGGCAACGCACCTGCACCGTCCTGGACGACACGCGGGAAAGCTACCTGGTATTCGTGTTGTTGCGTTACCAGGGCGACGCCACGTTGCTGGCGCGCACACAGGCGCTGGAGTGGCTGCAGGCCCAGGAGCACGTCGGCAACGTTCGCGCCGATGCATTGCGCGACGTGGGGGATCGATGCCTGCTGATCGCCGGGCTGTATCCAGGCCTGGCCCAACGGCGCCGGGTGGGCGCCGATTACTTCATCGACATGGGCCGCGGGGCGTATGCCGAAGTCGCGGTGGCCAGCCGCAATTCCTATGCAGCGCTGTTCGAGCAGTTGGCGCGCACCTATCGCGATCTGGTGCGCACGCTGCGCGCATTGCGTGGCCTTCCCGACATGCCGCTGCTGCCGGCATGGTCGGCTCAGCTGCATTGATCGTGATGGCGCTCAGTTGGCCGGACGCCACCTCACGCTGATCGCGAATTCCCGCCCGGGCTGGTTGTAGAACGCCGCCGTTTCATAGTCGCGATCCAGCAGGTTGCGCAGTTCACCCTGCAGCGTCCAGTCGCGATGCAATGAATACTCCGCGCGCAGATCCAGCGTGCTGTAACCGCCGACATGCAGGGTGTTGGCAGCGTCGTCATAGCGTCCGCCTTCGACGATCCAGCTGCCGCCGACACGCCATGCGCCGAACCCGCGATCCAGGTCGACGCGTGCACTCTGGCGCGCACGCCGTGCGAGCAGTTTGTCGAAATTATCACTGCCGCGATTGCGAGGATCGACGTAACTGGCCTGGCCGGTGACATCCCAACCACCGAGCGTCGCACCTGCCGTCAGCTCCGCGCCGTGGATGCGTGCGCTGTCGATGTTGTTGGCCCGGAACTGAGCGGTGTCGTAGCTGATCAGCTGGTTGATCGTGGTCTGGTAGGCGTCGAGTCTCCAATGCCACACCGACAGGCGTTGCGCGACGCCGACTTCAACGCTGCGCGACGTTTCCGGTCGCAGGTCGGGATTGCCGTAGTACGGGTAATACAACTCGTTGAACGTCGGCGCCTTGAATGCCGTGCCGACGCTGGCCGTGACGCGCATGCCGTGCGACGCGTCGATGCCCCATGCCAGGCCGCCGGTGTCATGGCCACCGAACTGGTCGTTGTCGTCGTGGCGCAGCGACGCTTCGAAATTGCTGCGTCCGGCATGCCCCTGGTACTGGACGAAGGCGGCGCGATTGCCTCTATTCAATGGCTGGAAGAGCTCGGCACGATCACGCTGCCAATCCATTCCTACCGTGAGCAGTTGACCCTTTGCAAGGCCGATATCGCCTTGCAACGATGCACTGTCGCGCGTGCTGTCGAAGCGGTCGGTAAATACATGGCCGAGGAAATCGTTGGAGGCATCGACGTTGTGCCCGGTAGTGAACTGCAGCGTGAAGCGATCGCTCGGCACGTAACGCACTTTTGCGCCAATGACCTGTTGCACCGTGTCCGAGTTGTCGGGCAGGAGGTAAACCGGGTTGGAGTCGTACTTGTTGTGGCCTTCGCTGCGAAGTGCGCTGGCTTCCAGCATCAATGTATCGGTTGCATTGAATCCGCCATGCAGCGAAAGCGAGCTGTTGCGATATCCATCGCGGTCGGGATCGGGAGTATCAGTCCCACATCCAGCAAAAAACGGCGTTGCGAGCCCGCGACAAACGTTGATGCCGTCACTTTTCTGCCAGCTGCCGTCGACACCAAACCAGCCGCGTGCCGAACCCGCATCGATGCCGGCGCTGGCTTCGCGAAGCCCGTGGCTGCCGACGCCCGCGCGCAGGTGCGGATGGACGCCTTCGACACGGCGACGGGTGAAAATCTGGATGACGCCACCGATTGCTTCGGATCCATAGAGGCTCGAACGAGGACCGCGCACGATTTCGATACGCTCGATCTGGTCGACCGGGATGTCCTGCAATGACGCCAGGCCGGACGTCGCCGAACCGATGCGGACACCGTCCACGAGGAACAACGTCTGGTCGGATTCCGTGCCCCGCATGAACAACGTGGTCAGTTTGCCCAGGCCACCCTGGTTGACCAGGTTGATGCCGGCGCGTCCGCGCAGCAGTTGCGGCAACGAGTGCGCCTGGCTGCGTTCGATTTCGTCGCGGTCGATCACTTCGACTGCAGACAAGGAGTTGTCGACGGTCACCGCCGTGCGCGTCGCGGTGACCGTGATCCGGTCGAGATCGCTCGCATCGTCTTGCGCCAGCGCACACGCCGGCAGGGCCAGCGCGAGCGCTGTGGTGAGGATTCGCGATTGCATGATGTTTCTCCTGCGCGCACGCCCGCGCGCATCGACGGGAAGGAGTCGCAATGGAGAAGGTGTGCGTGCGATGGGCCGTGGAAAGCAGACGGCGCCGCCGCCGCAATGCCCGCCGCATCGCAACCAGTGTCTTCGTGGCCGGTCTCCGGACTTGCGAGTCGGACCGAAGTCCGGGCGGCGACGCCTTCCCATGCCTATGCACAGTGGCGGATGTCGCAGCTTGTCTCGCTTACCGTTGCGGGGGCAGTGCCGGAATGGCTGCGCATCGCATTGCGAGTGCAGGGTCACCGGCTTCCCGTTTCAACCCTTGGACGGATGTCCTCAGGTCACCATGAAGCGCGCGCAGTCTATGCGAGTGCGCGCAGTTGCGCAAAGCGCGTCTAGCCGGAGGGCTTGTCGACGTCGTCGTGATCCATGACGTGATCGGCAACGTCAGTGTCATCGACGCCAGGCATCATCATCGTCGTCGTCACCGGACCAGCTGCAGGGCGCCCGCGTGGAGAGGGCAGCAGTGCGATTTTTTCTTCGGCGGCCGCGACCAGTTCCGCGCGTCGCGCTTCCGGTACTTCCTGCCAGTGGCAGTCGAGCAATGCACCTTCCAGCGCATACAACAAATTGAGGCTGGGTTTGAAACCAGCGCGCCTGACGCGCATGAACGCATCGACGGTTCCCTCCGCCTGGATTTCCTCGCGCGTGCGCAAGCCGACCTGGCGCAGCCACGCGGCCGACTTCGGGCCGATGTTGCGCATCTTTTCCTGCGTGGTCATGCGGGCATGCTCATGTCAGTGTCGCCAGGTAGCATTGCGCGATCGCTTCCAGGCCAGCTTGGTCGTCGGCGTCGAAACGATCAGGAATCGGGCTGTCGATATCAAACACACCGACAAGGGTGTCGCCCAGGTACAGCGGCACGACGACCTCCGAGCGCGACGCGGAATCGCAGGCGATATGCCCGGGGAAGGCATCGACGTCAGCGACGCGTTGCGTGGTGCGCGTGCGTGCCGCCGCTCCGCACACGCCTTTGTCGAGTGGTATGCGCACGCATGCCGGCAAGCCCTGGAACGGCCCGACCACCAGCTCGGTGCCGTCGAAAAAGTAAATTCCGGTCCAGTTGAGGTGAGGCAGTGCGTGGTACACCAGCGCCGAGAGGTTGGCGGCGTTGGCGATGCGATCGTGCTCGCCCGCAACCAGCGCGCGTGCCTGGCCGAGCAATTGCGCGTACTGCTCGGTCTTTGTGCCTACGAGATCATTTGCGGCGAACATCCAGTGAGTCTACCCGCGCCGACACCGTGGCGCTCGTGGCCCGGTCGCCTTGCTAGCATGCGCGGATGCAACACCTCTACATCACCGGTACCGACACCGGAATCGGCAAGACCGTCGCCAGCTGCGCATTGCTGCATGCGTTTCGCGCGCGGGGGCAACGTGCCGTCGGCATGAAGCCGGTCGCCAGTGGTTGCGAGTCGACGCCTCAGGGCTGGCGCAATGACGATGCGCTGGCGCTGCAATCGGCGAGTGATCCACGACCGGACTACGCCGACGTCAATCCGTATGCGTTTCCCTTGCCGCTGGCACCGGAACTGGCGGCACGCGACGTTGGAATCGTGATCGATCTTGCGCCCATCCTCGCCGCGCATGCCCGCCTGCAGGCGCAGGCCGATATCGTGGTTGTCGAAGGCGTCGGCGGCTGGGCGGCACCGTTGTCGGCATCGCTGCAACAGGTCGACATCGTGCGTGCACTCGACTTGCCGGTGGTGCTGGTGGTCGGTTTGCGGCTGGGCTGCCTAAACCACGCGATATTGAGCGCGCGCACGATCACCGCCGATGGCTGCCGCCTGGTCGGCTGGATCGGCAATGCGATCGACCCCCAGATGGACTGCCGGGAAGAGCATCGCGGCATGCTGCAGTCGCGGATCCAGGCGCCTTGCCTTGGTTGGCTTCCGCATGCGCCAGGTGCTGAAGCGCGTGATTTGTCGCTCCGGCTGACGTTGCCAGAGGAAAAGTGACCAGCACTTTCGGCACAGGTGTTGTCACGACTGAATGCTAGACTGACGAGTATAGAAATACGCCCTTACTCCCTGTTGGAACGGTATCTGGAGCCCGACCGATGACCCCTGTACTGCGTTCGCTGGCATTCGCCGGCCTTGCCGTTCTGACGCTTGCCGCCTGCGGCAAAGGACAATCCGCAGGCGCAGGGCCGGGGGGCCCGGGCGGCGCGATGCCACCGCCGGAAGTCGGCGTGATCACCGCGCAAGCGATAAGCGTCCCGTTACA
>JBBSUF010000021.1:0-25252 GCA_038235185.1 Lysobacterales bacterium | reverse complement strand
CGGCTGCGGCATGCGCGGCGGCAAGCCCCGCGGGGCCCGCGCCAATCACGACCAACTGGTAAATCCCGACTGGTTGTGGTTGACGCCAGTGAGTGGGACGAACATTCGAACGCCATTCCTGCTGGCATGGGTCGTCCATCGATGTCGGATTCGGGGTGCCCGTGACTTCGCTGCTCATAACCACCCACCCTTGAAGCCGGCCTTGTGCAACCCATCGACCAGATAGCGGCAACCGCGCATGAGCCGCCAAGGCAGTCCGCTGCGATCGTTCTCGATCATCAACGTGACGATGCCCTGGTCGAGTCCGTAGTGCCCTGGGGAGACCCAGGCTCGGCCATCCGTGCAAAGGCCAGCATTGAATCCGCTGGTCAGGCGCCCAAGTGATCGGATTTCCGGATAGCGCTGCAAAAAATGCCGCGTGCAGCGCAATGTCGCGTCCGGCGCGAAGGGCAGACAGGCAAGGACCGCAGGAGGCGACAGCGTGCCGTCGTCCGGGCCGTAGGGAACACCGCGCGCGGCGTAACCGAACAACCGTCGCGGCTCACTGTCGATCGATGGCACTTCATCCGTCGGGCCGTCACCGGCACTCAGTCCCCAGCCATCGACCCCGTACCCGGGATGGCTTCCTGGATTGATCAATGTGTACTCGCGCTGGGTCATGACGGCGCGCTGGCTGTTCACAAAATAATCGCAATTCTTTTCGCGCATGTACGGATCCTGCAGTCCGCGGAAATCGATCCAAGCATGCGAGAACTGATGCACGAACAACGGGCCGGCATACAACACATCCACGCCGTAGATGTTTTCCCACTGGTAGGTACTCGTCCACGCCTTGTAACAGTCGGGGAAGATCGGAAACGTTGGCGAGCCAAGCGCCAGTACATACAGCACGATCGCCTCGTTGTAGCCCTCCCAGCCGTAGTGCAGGAACCCGCTCTCGGGCTTCCAGCCTTGCATGATGGTGTGGCCGCCATCCTGCGCCCAGCGCCAGTCGATTCGGCGATACAAGGAATCGGCCAACGTGCGAAGTTGTCTTTCCAGCGGGTCTGGACGATCGAAATATTCGGCCGCCATCAACACTCCAGCGATGAGCAGGGCGGTGTCGACCATCGACAATTCCGAATTCCACACGCGCTTGCCGCTGGAAGGATCGAGGAAGTGGAAATAAAATCCGCGATGGCCGGTCGCATCGGCTGCACCACTCTGGTCGCTGTCGTGAAAGAATCGCATCGCCGCCATGCTCAATGCGCAGGCGCTTTCGCGCGTCATCCAGCGACGCTCCACTGCGATCGGATAACACGACAGTGCAAAACCGACCACCGCGATGCTGACAGGTGATCCCGTGCGCGAGGTATCGGGGACCAGGCCTGATTGCGGATCGACGTGTTGCAGGAAGTAGTCGAAGGCGTCGCGCTGCAGCTGGGCGACCAGCCGAGCATCCTCATCGCTTACCGGATGTCCAGGCGGGACGACAGCGTCGGCAACGGCATCCATGGGTCAGGAATCGTCCAGCAAGAGACCAGCGCGGAGTGTAGGGCAGGGCGCGTGCCGACGGCTATCAAGCAAAATCCCCGCGGTATTGACGAAACCGCAACACCGAGCAGTTCAGGATGGCTCATCGACCAGGGCTTGCTTGATGACATCCAATGACGTTCCATCCGCCGCGACACGCATCTGCTCGCCGAGCCCCATCCGTACCCAGCTGCTTTCCAGCAGCAAGCCGTCCGGAGAGAAATATGCAGTGATGCTCACGGCCTCCGGAGGCGGCTACAGCCGGTGGCGTGATGTGGCGGTGACGCGCTGGCGCGCGGATGCCACCTGCGATGGCGACGGCAGTTATGTGCTGTTGCGCGACGCCGACGGCACGGCGTGGTCGGCGACAGCGCAGCCCCTCCCAGTCGCCGCGAATCCTGAAGCCGTTGATTTTTCAGAATCACACGCACGTTACGTGGGTCGTCGGGGCGCGATGAGCGCGACCATGGATGTTCTGGTGCTGCCCGCTGCGGCAGGTGAGGTGCGCAGGCTGACCCTGCACAACGGCAGCCAGGATGGCTGCGACATTGAAGCCACCTCGTATGCTGAACTGGTGCTTGCAGGTGCCGGGGGCGATGCCGCGCATCCTGCATTTTCGAAATTGTTCGTGCACACCGAATTTGATACTGATACGCAGAGCCTACTTGCCATGCGTCGTCTTCGTGCCTCCGATGAGACTCCTTGCTGGGCATCGCACCTGTTGACGGTGGAGGAGGGTGACTGCGTCGGCGCGCTGCAATGGGAAACCGATCGCACCCGCTTCATTGGCCGTGATCGCAGCCTTCGCAACTGCGCCGCGCTCGAGACCCGCCAGCCCTTAAGCGGGACGGTAGGCACCGTACTGGATCCGGTGTTTGCACTGCGTCGCAGCGTGCATATTGCTGCAGGTCAGTCGGTCACGCTGTCCTTCTGGACCGTCGTTGCCGAATCGCGCGAGGCTGTCCTGCAATTGGCACGACAGTGCCGCCCACCGGATGCATTTGACAATGCCAGTCGCGCGGCGCAAGAGGATGCCTGCAGGCAATTGCAGGCACTGGCTGTCGACACGGCCCAGGCGCGGACATGCCAGCAGCTGGCCTCCGCATTGTTGTATCTGGCTGCACCGTCACTTCGATCGTCCAAGGCACAAATCCTTAAAGGCGTCGGCGGCGCACCGAAACTCTGGGCCGGCGGTATTTCCGGAGATCACCCCATCGCACTTGCCAGTATTTCCGGAGAGGTTGGATTGGCTTTTGCGGAAGATTTGTTGAAGTCGCATGCCTACCTTTCCGAGCGCAGCCTGCCGTTCGATCTGGTCATCCTCAACCGTGCCGGTGGCGCGGACGGTGATATGTTGCAGTCGAAACTCCAGCAACTGGCGAAGCCCTCCATGCCGATCGGCGACGGCAAGCCAGCGGTATTCGTTGTGCGCGATCAAGGCCTTGGTGCATCGATCCGCTCCGCACTGTTCACTTCGGCCAGGGTGCTGCTGACAGATACGAATGGAAGCCTGGCCGCTCAGCTTGAAGCGCAGGCAGGCGAGCCGATCGCTGTTGAGTCCGCTGCGAGTCATCAGGCGACCAGCGCAGAAGCCGATGCGCTCCAACGGCCAGCCCTCCAATTCGACAATGGCATCGGCGGATTCAGCGACGACGGTCGCAGCTTCGTCACCATCCTGTCTGACGGGATGTCAACGCCGATGCCCTGGACCAACGTCATCGCCAACCCCAACTTCGGATTCATCGCCACGGCATCTGGCAGCGGCTATACGTGGTCTGGCAACAGCCAGAAAAATACGCTGACGCCCTGGCGTAACGATCCAGTCAGTGATGCGCCTGTCGATGTCATCTATGTGCGTGATGAGGACAGCGGTGCGTTGTGGACGCCAACCGCGCTTCCGATCCGCGACCGTGGCGATTACATCGCCCATCATGGAAAGGGATTCAGCCGCTTCCAGCATCGGACTCATGACATCGAAGCCGAGCTTGTGCAATTCGTACCTGTTGACGACACGCTCAAAATCTCGCGCCTGCGGCTGCGAAACCATTCAAAAAGCGAGCGGCACCTGTCGATCACCGCTTACGTGCAATGGCAGCTGGGTGCCAATGGCGCCGACACCGCCCCGTACGTGGTGACGGATCTCGACGACGGCGGCGCAATGCTGGCGCGCAATGCCTGGCGGGAGGACTTCGGCCAACGCGTTGCATTCTTTGATCTTTGCGGAGCACAGGAATCCATCACCGGCGACCGCACGGAATTCATGGGTCGCCATGGCGCAAGTTCCGCACCTGCGGCCCTGCAATCGGCCACCCGATTATCCGGTTGCGTCGGTAGTGCGATGGATCCATGCGGTGCATTGCAGACGCGGATGACGCTGTCGCCCGGTGCGCAGGCGGACGTCGTGGTGCTGCTCGGGGAAGGCGCCGATACGGCGGCCGCGCAGGCACTGATCGCAAAATATCGGCAGATCGACGTGGAAGCGACGTTGGATGCATCCACGCACATGTGGAATGAGCTGCTCGACGTTCTCCAGGTGCAGACGCCCGATCCTGCATTCGACATGTTGCTCAATCATTGGTTGTTGTATCAGGTCACATCTTGTCGACTATGGGCGCGGACGGCGTTCTACCAGGCCAGCGGCGCATTCGGGTATCGCGATCAACTGCAGGATGTCATGGCGTTGTGCGTGGCGAGGCCGGACCTTGCGCGCGAACATATCCTGTTGGCGGCGTCGCGACAGTTCACCGAAGGCGACGTCCAGCATTGGTGGCTGCCACCGTCTGGCGCGGGCATTCGAACGCGGATGACTGACGATCGGTTGTGGTTGCCGTACGTCGCGTGTCACTACCTGACAGTCAGTGGCGACGTCGCCGTGCTCGACATGGGTGTCCCGTTCTTGCAGGGCGAGGTGCTCAAGCCGGGACAGCTGGATTCCTATTTCCGCCCGGGCGTTTCGGACGAATCTGCCACGCTGTACGAACACTGCGCGCGTGCTATCGATGTCAGCCTGCAGCTCGGCGCGCACGGCTTGCCATTAGTTGGGACCGGCGACTGGAACGACGGCATGAACCGCGTCGGGGAACAAGGTCGCGGCGAAAGCAGCTGGCTCGGATGGTTCCTGGTCGCGACGATCGACGCCTTGCTTCCGCATGCGCAGTCGCGTGGCGACGATGCACGCATGAAGCGTTGGCGCGACACGGCGGCAAGGGTGCGCGCCGCGCTTGAAGATACCGGATGGGATGGCGCCTGGTATCGACGCGGCTACTACGATGACGGCACCCCGCTGGGTTCAAACCAAAGCAGGCAGTGCAAGATCGACACGATCGCCCAATCCTGGAGCGTCATCGCCGGCGCCAACGACGCCGCGCATGCCGAGCAGGCGATGAAGGCCGTAGAGGAGCACCTGATCCGTAAAGAGGAAGGTGTCGCGCTGCTGTTCACTCCACCTTTTGATCATCCTGAACAAGACCCCGGATACATTGCCGCCTATCCGCCCGGTGTTCGCGAAAATGGCGGCCAGTACACCCACGGCGCCATCTGGTCGATCTTTGCCCATGCGATGCAGGGTCAAGGCGACAAAGCCGGCGCGTTGTTCGAGCTCATCAATCCGCTTCGCCATGCAGACACCAGCCACACGCTGGAACGTTACAAAGTCGAGCCTTACGTGGCGTGCGCGGACGTATATTCGGTCGATCCGCATGTGGGTCGTGGGGGTTGGACCTGGTACACGGGTTCGGCGGCCTGGCTCTATCGGGCCGGACTTGAGGCAATGCTGGGCTTCCGCCTTGAGGGTGCGAAACTGCTGATGGATCCGTGCATTCCCAGCCACTGGCCCGCGTTTACGATCCGCTACCGGCATGGCACATCCTCATATGTGATCGAAGTTCGCAACCCTGCAGGCGTGCAGCGCGGTATTCGGGCCGCATCGCTCGATGACGCTGGGTTGGCGACGTCACCCTGCCTGATCGATCTCAAAGATGATGGGCGGGAGCACATCGTGCATATTGAACTGGGTGCAGCGCCCGTGCTACACGCGATCACTCCGGCGGCATGATCGGGATTCGGTTCGCTAATCGACCCGCTGCGATGCGATGATTCGCGTGTGAATATTCTTACGAATCGCTGCCACTCCATGTGTGCGAAAGTCCCGATGCCGATGGTGACAGCGTGAAGCTGCGCTTGTTGCGAACCCTGGCGACATTGCGCGCCAGCTTGCGCCGCCGTCGCGGACCGGTTGAACGGGAATCGCTGAACACCGAGCCGCCGTTGCGCGCGGAGTTGTTCAGCGCAGAGCGCATGGAGCGTCACGGCAAGACCTTGGCGCGCGCGCACCGCGTGGGCGACGTTCCATCCAACGACCTGCTGCTGCATCGCTTGAGCGACAACGAGGATGTCATCAACGAGGCCTGCGCGCGGTTGAGCGAGGCAGCCCATCAGGAACGCGCGCTGACGCCGGCAGGCGAATGGCTGCTCGACAACATCTACATGATCGAAGAGCAGGTGCGCATCGCGCGGCGGCATTTGCCCAAGGGCTACAGTCGGGAATTGCCGCGCCTGGCTAGCGGCCCGTCGATGGGTTTACCGCGCGCCTATGACCTGGCGCTCAACGCCATCGCGCACAGCGACGGCCGCGTCGATGAGGAGAGCCTGAGCCGGTTCATCATCGCCTACCAGACGGTCGCGCCACTGCGGCTTGGTGAATTGTGGGCGATCCCGATCATGTTGCGGCTGGCCCTGATCGAAAACCTGCGCCGCGTTTGTACCCGCGTCATCATCGATCGGCGTGATCGCGATCTTGCCGAAGTGTGGGCCGACCGCCTGACGGACATCGTTGAACGCGATCCCAAGAGCTTGGTGCTGACCATCGCCGACATGGCGCGGTCCCAGCCGCCGGTGAGCAGCTCTTTCGTTGCCGAACTCACGCGCCGGTTGCAAGGTCAGAGTGCGGCGCTGGCATTGCCGCTGACATGGGTCGAGCAATGGCTGGCCGAGGGCAAGCAGAACATTGAGCGCATGGTGCAGGCCGAGAACCAGCAGCAGGCCGCGGACCAGGTGTCGATCGGCAACAGCATCGGCTCGTTGCGATTCCTGACGATGATGGACTGGCGGGACTTCGTCGAGGACACCAGCACGGTCGAGCAGATCCTGCGCCGCGACCCCCATGGCACCTACGCATCGATGGATTTCGCCACGCGCGATCGTTACCGCCATGCGATCGAGGATCTTGCGCGTCGCGCAAAAATGCCCGAGCCCGATGTTGCCGCCAAAGTGCTGGTGCTGGCGGAAGCGCAGGCTCAATCCGTCGGTGCCGACGCAATCACGGCGCATATTGGTTATTACCTCATCGACCAGGGGCGGCGCCGGCTGGTCGCCATGCTGCCACTGCGCTACAGCGTGGCGGCGTCGATGCGGCGCACTGCGCGCATTGCTCCACTGTTGACGTATGCCGCGCCAATGGCGGCGATCGTGGCGCTGTTCACCGCGGTGTTGGTCGAGGATGCGGAATCTGCACTTGATGCACGCGGCCTGGTTTGGCTGGTCGCGGTGTTGTGCGTGATCGCCTTCAGCGAGCTCGCCGTTGCCCTGGTCAACTGGACCGCAACGTTGCTGTTGACGCCCCGCTCGTTGCCACGGCTTGATTTTACCGACGGTATTCCCGCCAGTGCGCGTGCGCTGGTCGTGGTGCCGACAATGTTCGCCACTCCCGGGCAGGCCGAACAGCTGGCGGAAGCACTGGAAGTGCGGTTTCTCGCAAATCGTGATCGGCACCTGCAGTTTGCATTGCTAAGCGATTTCATGGATGCGGATGAACAAACGCTACCCGGCGATGCTGAGGCGCTGAAGGCTGCGCAGGCGGAGATCGACAGGCTCAACACGCGGTATGCCAATGAGGAACACGATGTGTTCTTCCTGCTGCATCGTCCGCGCGTCTGGAATCCACGCGAACGGCGCTGGATGGGCTACGAGCGCAAGCGAGGCAAGCTGGCTGCGCTCAATGCGTTGCTGCGTGGACAAGGACGCGATGCGTTCCTGCGCATTGCCGGCGACCCCATGACGCTGGGCACGGATATCCGCTACGTCATCACCCTGGATACCGACACTCGTTTACCGCGTGATGCGGCGCGCGAGTTGATCGGCACGCTGGCGCATCCGCTCAACCAGGCGCAATTCGACGCGGACAAGAACATCGTCGTGCGGGGCTACGGCATCCTGCAGCCGCAGGTCGGCACCAGCATGAGCGCCCAACGACGCACCTGGTATGCCCGTATTTTCAGCAGCGAACCTGGCATCGATCCATATACGCGCACCGTCTCCAACGTCTACCAGGATCTGTTTGGCGAAGGCTCGTTCGTAGGCAAGGGCATCTATGACGTGGATGCGTTCGAACGCGCGATGGACGCGCGTTTCCCCGAAAACCGCATTCTCAGCCATGACCTGCTCGAAGGCTGCTATGCACGCGCCGGTGTCGTCAGCGATGTGCAGCTGTACGAGGAGTATCCAGGTAGTTACGCCGCTGACGTCAAGCGCCGGCACCGCTGGATCCGTGGAGACTGGCAGCTGGTGCCGTGGTTGTTTCCGCGCGTGCCGACAATGGATGGTGCGCGTGAGCGAAATCCTTTGTCCCTTTTGTCGCGCGCAAAATTGCTGGACAACCTGCGCCGCAGCCTGGTGTCGGCTGCCATCGTGATGCTGCTCGTGCTCGGCTGGCTGCTGGCCACGCACCCGCTGCGCTGGACGATGTGGCTGCTGGCGATCCCTCTGGCGCCGCCATTCGTCGCCAGCCTGATGAATTTTGTCCGCAAGCCGCAGGACATGCCGCTGGAAACCCACCTGCAGGAGGCAGCGCTGGGCACACTGCGCAGCTTCGCGCCCGTGCCCATGGCGATCGCGAGCTTGCCGTTCGAGGCGTTCTACAGCCTGGACGCCATCATGCGCACGCTGTGGCGCACGATGGCATCGCGTCGACACCTGTTGCAGTGGACGCCCTCCAGTGAGGTCGACCGCAGCATCGGTAGTGGCGTGATGGCGTCGCTACGGCTGATGTGGTTCTCGCCACTGTTCGCGATCGTGGTGTCGTATGCGGTCTGGCGCTCACAGCCGCAAGCCTGGCCGGTGGCGACCCCCATCCTCGCCTTGTGGTTGCTGGCACCGGTGTTGATGTGGTGGCTGGGCCGCGCCCGCGCGCGCAGGCGCGCTGAACTTTCCATGTCGCAACTGGATTACCTGGGGAAACTGTCCCGTCGCATCTGGGCATTCTTCGAAACCTACGTCACCGCCGACGAGCATTGGCTACCGCCTGACAACGTCCAGGAACACCCGGCGCATCTGGTCGCCCATCGCACTTCACCAACGAATATCGGCTTGGCATTACTGGCGAATCTGTCGGCGTTCGACTTTGGGTACACGCCCATTGGCACCGTCATGACGCGCACCGCGGATACGCTGCGGACGCTGGAGTCGTTGCCGCGTTTCCGGGGACATTTCTACAACTGGTACGACACGCAGACACTGGCACCGCTGATGCCAAAGTATGTCTCGACGGTAGACAGCGGAAATCTTGCCGGACACCTGCTGACGCTGCGGCAGGGACTGCTCGGATTGTGCGAGACGCCATTGATCTCTGAATGCGTGTATGCCGGTCTGGGTGACACGCTGGGTGTATTGCGCGAAAGCCTCCAAGTGGATGCAGCGACCCAGGTTGAGGACCTTGCGCCCTTCGCGCAGACGCTCGACGAGGCACGCAAGCTAGTACCATCGACACTCACCGAAGCCATGACGTCGCTGGATTCACTCGGCAACCTGGCCCAGGTCATCCGCGATGCCATGCCATCAGCCACTGAGTCTGCTCTGTGGTGCGAGGCGCTGATGCAGCAATGCCGTGCCTGGCAGCAGGAGTTGCAGGTCTTCATACACGCGGATTCCAATGTCCCGGCCTCAGTGACGCTGCGCGATCTCTGTGCAGATGAATCGGTGCCAATGATCACGCGCGATGCCGCCCGGGCCAGGATTCTGGAGCTCGAGCGCCTGGCGCATGTTGCCGGCCAATGCGCGCAGATGGATTACCGGTTCCTGTACGACCGCGCTCGTCACCTGTTGTCGATTGGCTACAACGTCGACGAGCGAAGGCTCGATACCGGCTACTACGACCTCTTGGCGTCGGAGGCGCGGCTGTGCAATTTCGTGGCCATTGCGCAGAACCAGTTGCCACAGGAAAGCTGGTTTGCGCTTGGACGTTTGCTGACCGATGTTGATGGCGATCCCACGCTGCTGTCGTGGAGTGGATCGATGTTCGAATATCTGATGCCACAGCTGGTGATGCCAAGTTATGAAGGCACGTTGCTGCAGCAAAGTGCAATCAGATCGGTGGAGCGGCAGATCGAATACGGTCGTCAGCGCGACGTGCCTTGGGGGATTTCCGAAAGCGGTTACAACACCGTCGATGCGCGCATGAACTACCAATATCGCGCGTTCGGAGTGCCCGGGCTCGGCTTGAAGCGTGGGCTGGCACAGGATCTGGTGATTGCTCCCTATGCCAGCATGATGGCGTTGATGGTCGCGCCAGAAGCCGCATGCCAGAACCTTCAACGCATGAGCGCAGACGGCATTGCTGGCCGTTTTGGCCACTACGAGGCGATTGACTACACCCCGGCACGGGTACCGCGTGGACAACAACGTGCGGTTGTCAGATCGTTCATGGCGCACCACCAGGGCATGGGGTTGTTGTCATTGCTGTATCTGCTGCGCGACCAGCCGATGCAGCGCCGGTTCGGTGCCGATCCCGAGTTCCAGGCCACCATGCTGCTGCTGCAGGAGCGCATTCCTCGTACCGGCGTGTTCCACCCCCATGCTGGTGAAGTCGCGGCTGCGGCCACTGCCTCGCATGCGAGCGAAACCAGGTTGCGGATCTTCCGCGATGCCGACAGCCCACGTCCGGCCGTGCAGATGCTGTCAAACGGCCGCTACCACGTGATGCTGAGCAATTCCGGCGGTGGTTACAGTCGATTGCGTGACATGTCGGTCACTCGCTGGCGCGAGGATGCCACTCGCGATCATTGGGGGAGTTTCTGTTACCTGCGCGACGTCGGCAGTGGTGAGTTCTGGTCCACGTCCTATCAGCCCAGCTGTGTCCAGGTTGACGGGTACGAAGCGATTTTTTCCGACGCAAAGGCCGAATTTCGCGGCCGTAGCCACGGATTCGAAACGCACGTCGAAATCGCCGTGTCGCCCGAAGACGACATTGAGCTGCGGCGCCTGCACATCACCAATCGAACTCGGGCGACGCGCACGATCGAAATCACGACTTATGCCGAAGTCGTCCTGGCGCCCGCGATCGCAGACGAATTGCATCCTGCCTTCAGCAACCTGTTCGTGCAGAGCGAACTGGTGCCGGAAAAACAAGCGATCCTGTGTACGCGACGGCCGCGTTCGCAGGAAGAGTCGTCCGAATGGATGCTGCACCTGCTGGCGGTCCACGATGCCGATATCGACAGTATTTCCTATGAAACCGATCGTGCGCGCTTCATCGGTCGCGGCAATACACCACGGACGCCCGATGCGTTGCGACATGACGCTCTGTCTAACACGCAAGGGTCCGTGCTCGATGCCATCGTGGCGATTCGTTGCCGCATCACGCTGGCGCCCGAGCAGACCGCCAGCATCGACATGGTCACTGGAGTCGGGGAAACGCGGGGGGCGTGCAACACGCTGATCGACAAATACCGCGACCGCAGGCTCGCTGATCGTGTCTTCGATTTGGCATGGACCCACAACCAGGTCGTGCGCCGGCAGATCAACGCGTCGCAGGCCGATGCGCAGCTGTACGAGCGGCTTGCAGGGCTGGTCATCTATGCACACCACGCCTTGCGCGCTGAGCCCACCGTGCTGCTGCAGAACCGACGAGGTCAATCCGGGCTGTGGGCCCAGGCCATCTCCGGTGATCACCCCGTGGTGCTGGTTCAGATCCACGACGTGGAAAACATGGATCTCGTGCGGCAAATGGTGCAGGCGCATGTGTATTGGCGACTGAAAGGACTCGTCGTTGACCTGGTCATCTGGAATGAAGACCAGGCCGGGTATCGGCAGCAACTGCAGGACCAGATCATGGGACTTGTCGCGGTCGGGCTGGAGGCCAATGCGATCGATCGCCCCGGTGGCATCTTCGTGCGCATGGGCCAGCAGATTCCGCACGAGGACCGCATCCTCGTGCAGTCGGTTGCGCGCATCATCATCAGCGATCTGCGCGGTGAACTCGCAGAGCAGGTCACGCGAAGGCAGCCCGCCGACGTCGTCATGCCGCTGCTGCAGCCGGCACCCTTACAACACGAAATGCTCGCATTGCACAAACCTGCCGCGCACGAGCAACATGCCATCGACGCGGATCAATGGCCGTTTGACCATGCTCCGCCTGGGCGCATGCTCGATAACGGCATTGGCGCATTCTCCTCGGATGGGCGCGAATACCTGATTCGATTGCGGGCTGGCCAGAACACGCCGGCACCGTGGGCGAACGTGCTGGCAAATCCGGAATTCGGTTGCGTCGTCAGCGATAGCTCGCCCGGTTACACATGGGCTGCGAACGCGCATGAGTTTCGCCTGACGCCCTGGCACAACGACCCTGTCAGCGACAGCGCAGGAGAAGCGTTCTATCTTCGCGACGAAGACACGGGCCGTGTCTGGTCTCCGATGGCAATGCCGTGCCGCGGCGAAGGCGACTACCTGACTCGTCACGGGTTTGGCTACAGCGTGTACGAACACGTCGAAGACGGCATTGCCAGCGAGTTGTGGGTCTACGTGGCGCTGGATCAGCCAGTGAAATTCACCGTGTTGAAATTGCGCAACATTGGCACGCGCTCGCGTCGCATTTCGGCAACGGGATATGTCGAATGGATCCTGGGTGATCTGCATGCGCACACGCAGATGCATGTCATCACGGAAATCGACGCTGAGAGCGGAGCGATTTCTGCCCGCAATCCATACAGCACGGAGTTCAGCGCCCGCGCGGCATTTTTCCACGCCGATACACCGACGCCATCGGGGCGGATCAGCCATACCGGCGATCGTGCTGAATTCCTGGGACGCAATGGAAACCTGCATTCGCCCGCCGCACTGGTTCGCGAGCAACTCTCCGGAAGGCTGGGCGCAGGCCTGGATCCCTGTGCCGCCATCCAGGTGCCGGTGTCATTGGCGCCTGGCGAGGAGACCGAGGTCATCTTCCGGCTGGGGAGTGGCACGGACCTGCAGCAGACGCTGGCGTTGGCGCGTCGCATGCGCGGCAGTGCGCCGGCGTACGATGCGCTGGATGAAGCACGTATCCACTGGATTCGCACCCTGGGCGCGGTGCAGGTGCAGACACCCGAACCCGAGCTGGATTTCATCGCCAATGGATGGTTGATGTACCAGACCATCGCGTGTCGCTATTTCGCACGCAGTGGCTATTACCAGTCGGGCGGGGCGTTCGGTTTCCGCGACCAGTTGCAGGATGCCATGGCGATGGTGCATGCCGAACCACAACGCCTGCGCGCCCATCTTCTGTTGAGCGCGGCGCATCAGTTCCCTGAAGGCGATGTGCAGCATTGGTGGCACCCGCCGCAGGATCGAGGCGTGCGCACGCGCTGTTCGGATGATTACCTGTGGTTGCCGTTGGCAGTCAGTCGCTACATCGAGGTGAGCGGCGATACAAACGTGCTCGATGAGCAGATTGAATACATCGAAGGCCGTCCGGTTGGTCCCGGTGAAGAATCCTATTACGACCTGCCGACGCGTTCTGGACTGCGGCATACGCTGTACCAGCATTGCCTGCGCGCACTGCAGCGCGGGATGGACCTGATTGGTGAACGTGGCCTGCCGCTGATTGGGACGGGTGACTGGAACGACGGCATGAACCGCGTCGGCGAACAGGGCCGTGGCGAGAGCGTCTGGCTGGGCTTCTTCCTGCATGACGTGTTGAATCGCTTCAGCACCGTTGCGCGTGGCCGAAACGACCCCGCGTTTGCCGATACCTGCGTGGAATTTGCCGAGTCACTGCGACAGAACCTGGAAGTCCACGCATGGGACGGCCAATGGTATCGACGAGCGTGGTACGACGATGGCACGCCGCTGGGTTCCACTGAATCCGAAGCGTGCCGGATCGATTCGATCGCACAGAGTTGGTCGGTGCTGTCGTCGGCTGCCGACCCGGAGCGGGCGCGACAGGCCATGGACGCTTTGCATGCGCGGCTTGTGCGCCCGGAAGCAGGACTGGTGCAACTGCTCGATCCCCCGTTCAATCCACAGGAACGCTCTGTCGATGGCGTGGCGACGCATGACCCCGGATACATCGCCGGCTATGTTCCGGGCGTTCGCGAGAACGGCGGACAGTACACGCATGCCGCGATCTGGGCGACGATGGCGTTCGCGAAACTTGATGATCGTGAGCGTGCGTGGGAACTGATGCGCATGATCAATCCGTTGCGGCATGGCCACAGCGCCGAAGCCATCGACATCTACAAGGTGGAGCCCTACGTGGTGGCTGCCGATGTGTACGCCGTCGCCCCGCACATCGGGCGCGGTGGCTGGACCTGGTACACAGGTTCGGCGGGCTGGATGTACCGGTTGATCGTCGAGTCGCTGCTAGGCGTGCAACGTCGTGGCGAACAGCTCTGGTTGACGCCATGCATTCCTGCGCACTGGCCTGGATACAAGGTGAAGTACCGCCACGGCGATGCGGTGTACCGGATCAACATCACGCAATCCGACTCCCATCGCGGTGCGCCCAGCATCGTCATGGACGGCGTCGTGGTACAGACGCCATGGATCAGCCTGCATAGCGTCGATGGCGACCATCAGGTCGAAGTTGTCATCGCGAGAGCCAACCCCGGCAATGACTGACCCGGACAGCCGCAAGTTCGTGCAGGCGTGGATGGACGCGTACGTGGCATGGGTGAAGAAGATTGCAGGGTGACGGAACCTGCAAGCGCTGTGGTCTGCACCTGACTGTAAAACCGGGCACATAAAAGAAGGGCCGCTTTCGCGGCCCGACTTCTTCGATTGGTGGAGGTGGGGGGAATCGAACCCCCGTCCGAAGGTACTCCATGCCCAGCACTACATGCTTAGCTCGCCGTTAGATCTCGCCCTGCGGCAACACGGCGTGCAAAGCACACCGCAAGACACACCCGCTTTAGGTTGAACATCGGCTGACGGGTCGCCACCGATATCGATCCTGTAATGATGACCCTACATCCACGAGTACAGGCACAAGTGGGTTCAGGGCTTACGCCTTAAGCGGCGAGAGCGAAGACGTCGTCGTTGGCGTCTGAGTTTTTGCAGCTGGATTAACGAGGAAAGCTACCCCCTCGGCATGCGCCAAACAATTTCGCAACCCCCGTCGAAGCCAGTGCACCCCCGGGAATGTCGATATCGCCGACACAGGCAGTATAGGGATGAGCCGCCGTCGCGCAAGACGCTGACGATCTCAACCACGGCGACGATTCATGCGCGGGCGTGGGCAGTTGCCCCTGATCCGCGTCATGGCAGCGGCTATGCTTGCCGCCATGCTTGCCTCTCCGGCTTCCCCCGATGTCCATTTCTCCGGCAATCGTCGCGGTCATGCGCTGGCGTTGCTGGTGCTGCTCGCTTCCCTTCTGGTTGTAGGAATGTATTGGCGCACTGCGCGGAACCGCGAACTGGCGGTCGCCGAAGCCAACTTCATCGTCGATTGCAAGGAGAGCGTGGGACTGCTCGTCCAGCAGCTGGGTGCCTACGAACTGGTCGCGCGCGGTGGCGTGTCGTTGTTCGCAACGGTGGAGCGTCCGAGCCGCCGGCAGTGGCAGGATTACGTCGACGGACTGGACATCGGCCGCCGGTTCCCGGCCATCGTTGGTCTTGGGTTCGCGGCGTATGTGTCGCCGGCACAGTTGGCTGAGCTGCAGCGCCAGATCCACGACGCCGGTGAGGGCCTGTATAGCGTGCGGCCCGAAGGACCGCGAGAGCACTATGGTCCCATCCTGTACCTGGAACCAAAAACCCAGGTCAACCTCGACGCAGTCGGCTACGACATGTATACCGAGCCTGTACGCCATGCCGCGATGCAAGCCGCGATGGACAGCGGGATCGAGCACCTCAGCGGCGGAGTGCATCTGGTGCAGGATGCGGCGAGTGCCGATCAGGGACGTCCGGTCGCGGCGTTGATGCTGTTCCAGCCGGTGTATCACCTCGGGGGACGGCACGGCAGCCTGTCGTTGCGTCACGAGTCCATGCGTGGCTGGGTTTACATTCCCTTTCGCGTCCGGCAATTCGTCGATGTTGCGTTGGGTACCACGCCGCAGCACCCGCGATTCCGCATCATCGACGTCACCGACGCGCAGGCCGAGACGTTGTATATGTCCCCGACCACGGACGCGCGTGAGCCTGCATTCGTCCACAGCGAACCAATGGAGCGTTACGGGCGGAGATGGCGTCTGGATTTCATGTCCGATCCCCTCGAGGTGATCGACGAGCGCACCGCCGGGCTGCTCACCACGCTTGCCATTGGCGTGTTCGCATCGCTGCTGTTGTTCGGCATCACGCTGACGCTGGTGCGCACCAGGGGGCATGCCGAATACCTGGCGGCGCGCATGAGCGACTCCTATCGGCGCAGCGAGTTGCGTTTTCGCGGCGCGATGGAGCATTCCGCGATCGGCATGGCGTTGCTCGACCACGAAGGCAACATCGTCGAGGCAAACCCGGCGCTGGTGGCCATCCTCGGCAACGCTGCTGACCTGGAGGGGACGTCATTCGATGACCGGTTCGTGGAAGAGCCAGTGGATCACAGCCACGATCGGGAACGCGATCTCACGATTGGCGTGACCCGTATGACACGCACGCTGCTGCGCGCCGATGGCGTGCGGCAGGTGCACCTGACGTCCGCACCTTTGCCCGGCGACGACGATATCCATGGCATTGCGCGCCTGGTGCAGGTCGAAGACGTGACCGACCGTATGCGCGCCGAGGAACAGGTGTTGGCGCTCAACCGCACGCTTGAAGCACGCGTGGCGATGCGGACGCGTGAATTGACGCTGGTCAACCAGGAACTTGAAACCTTTGCGTACAGCGTGTCGCATGACCTGCGCGCACCACTGCGCTCGATCGACGGCTTCAGCAAGCTGCTGGCTGAGCGCTACACCGATGCCATCGACCAAGCCGGACACGACTACCTTGCCCGGGTACGTAATGCGGCAGGGCGCATGGGCGAGCTGATCGAGGCGCTACTCAGCATGTCTCGTGTCGGTCGCGGCGGGATGACGCCTGTCGCGCTGGATCTGGGGCGGATCGCCGAAGAAGTGATTGGCGACCTCCGCATCCAGGATCCGATGCGGGAGGTCACGATCACCATCCAGGATGGATTACACGCCGTGGCCGATCAAGGCCTTGTGCGCAGCCTGTTGCAGAACCTGCTGGGCAATGCCTGGAAATTCACCCGCGATACCGTGGCGGCCAGGATTGAAATAGGCAGCACTGCAGCCAATGAATTTTTCGTGCGGGATAATGGTGCGGGATTTGAACAGGAATACGCCGGCAAATTGTTCCGCCCCTTCCAACGGCTGCACCATGCCGACCAGTTCAGCGGCCACGGCATCGGCCTGGCGTCAGTCAAGCGGATCGTGGAGCGGCACGGCGGCATGATTCGGGCCGAAGGGAAGCCAGGGCACGGTGCGACCTTTTATTTCACCTTGCCAGAAATTGAGCCGGATCCCGGGAGTTGATCGTGCTGCTTGTTGGATGCGACCACCGGCGGGTTATTCATCCAGGGGATAACCTGCTGTCGTACGAGTGATTCAACGGCAACAATGATGTGTAGCTTTTACAGACAATCTTGATGGGTAAGCTTTGATGGGCAACATCTGCTGGCTGGCATCCTATCCAAAGTCAGGCAATACATGGGTGCGTGTTTTCCTGGCCAACATGATCGCTGATCGTGGAGAGCCAGTGTCATTGCGCGAGCTGCCACGGTTCAGCGATGACGAAGCATTGCCGGAGGACTATACGGCGCTGGCCGGGCGTCCCAGCAGCGAATTGAGCCTGCAGGAAATCGCGTGCCTGCGGCCAATGGTGCACGCGCGCATTGCAGCGCGTCATCAGGGCACCGTGTTCGTCAAGACGCATAACATGTCGGGCAGCTTCGACGGGTATCCGCTCCATGACATGGGCGTGACCGCTGCAGCAATCTATGTCGTGCGCAATCCGCTTGACGTCGTGCTGAGCATGAGCGACCACTTTGGTGTGGATATCGACGCGGCGATCGCCAGCATGGCGTCCGACGATACCGGCACTGCCAATGATTCGCTTCACGTCAGCCAGGTATTGGGGTCATGGTCGCGGCATGTGTCCAGTTGGACGAACCAGGCAGGGGCACGGGTGCTGGTGGTGCGCTACGAAGACCTGCTGGAACGACCGGCAAAAACCTTCGGCAAAGTGGTAAAGCTGCTCAACCTGAGTGCGGATCGCGCACGCATGGATCGTGCGATCAAGCACTCCGGATTCAGGACGTTGGTCGAGATGGAGCGCAAGGATGGGTTCGTGGAGGCCTCAGGCAATGGCGGGCGTTTCTTCCGTCAAGGCAGAAGCCATCAGTGGCGCGAAGGGTTGAAACGCGAGCAGGTCGCCGCGATCGTCGAGCGTCATCGTGAACAAATGGCGCGGTATAAATACCTGCCACCTGGGTATTGATCGATATCACGCATTCTTGTTGTGGTTTCGCATCAACCGTTGTTTGTCGCGCGACCAATCCTTGTCCTTGCTTGCCTCGCGCTTGTCGTGGGTTTGTTTACCTTTAGCAAGCGCAAGTTCCGCCTTGACCTTGTTGGCCTTCCAATACAGGGCAGTGGGCACCAGTGTGTAGCCATCGCGCTGGACGCGTCCGATCAGTTCGTCGATCTCGTGCTTGTGCAGCAGCAGCTTGCGGGTCCGGTGGGCGTCGGCGATGACATGGCTGGACGCCGAGATCAATGGCGTCATCTGTGCGCCGAACAAAAACAGCTCCCCATTGCGGATCACGGCGTAAGCTTCGGTGATGTTCGCGCGGCCGGCTCGAATCGACTTCAACTCCCACCCCTGCAATGACAGGCCAGCCTCGAAACGCTCCTCGAGGTGATATTCGTGGCGTGCGCGTTTGTTGAGCGCGATGGTGCCGCCGCCGTTTGCCTTATCCTTGCCTGCTTTCTTGTTCATTGCAGCCATTGTCCCCGAACCGTCGCGTGCAGGCGAGCCATAGCGAGTCATCGATGCCAAAGATCCAACGCAGTGCCCTGGTTGCCCACTCCGCTGGCTGCATGTTTGCACTGGTCAACGACATCCCGGCCTATCCGCGCCGGTTCGACTGGTGCAAGCAAGCGCAGGTGATCGAATCCGATGCCGGGCATGTCGTCGCACGGCTGGATCTCAGGCTCGGTGCGCTGCACACATGGTTCACCACCACCAATACGCTGGCGCCACCGCACCACATCGACATGCAGCTGCGTGACGGCCCATTCCGGAAGTTGTCCGGACGCTGGGAGTTCCATGCCTTGGATGAGTCGGCGTGCAAGGTGACGCTGAGTCTGGATTTCGAACCGCTGAGCCGCCTGCTGGGCCCGGCGATGGCGCTGGGGTTCCAGGCGCTGGCGGACCGCATGGTCGACGACTTCGTCCGCGTTGCCGATGCAGGTGACGGGGCCGCTTGAATGATCCGCGTGACGGTGATTCGCGCCTGGCCGCGCCGTTTTGACACGGTCGTACTGACGTTACCGGATGCCGCGACCGTGGGCGACGCATTGATCGCCAGCGGCTTTGCGAATGCCTCTAGCCATTCAGCAATGCCCGATAGCGGCGTGGAATGTGCCGTGTTCGGCGTGAGGCTTGGCCGGCACGAAGCCCTTGAGAATGGCGATAGGCTCGAGCTTCTGCGACCACTGCTGATCGACCCGAAGGAGGCGCGACGCCGGCGTGCGAAGAAGTAGCTGCCGGGTATGTTGCCCCGATCAGCGCTTCTTCTTGGCCTTGTCCTTGTCCTTGGGCAGGTTGCCGAACTTCGACATTGCCTTGACCAGGGCCTCGTCCTGCTCCGGGAAGTACTGGCCGTCCCACTTGGTCAGCGAATCCCCATCGAACCACAACGTCAGGTCCTTGACATGGGTATGGCCTGAACGATCGGTGCGCTCGCTTGCAGCGTAGTCCCAGCGCTCGTGATGAAACGGATCGGCAATTGACGGCGTACCCAGCAGGGTTTGCACCTGTTGCTTGCTCATGCCGACCTGCAATTGGTCCGCAGCGGATTTTTCGATCAGGTTTCCCTGATAGATCGGCTGCTTGTAAAGGATTCCACAGCCGGTCGTCGATACGGCGATTGTGGCCAGAGCGGCCGCAAACATGAGCTTGCGCGTCAGGAGCTTTTGCATGGGGGTCGCAGGTGGGGAAATCGGGGCCGATGATACACTGAAGGCCGAGTTTTCCAGTTGCGCGAGGTACGGCAGCGTGGTGCTGGCGTTCACGCGTTGCTGCCCTGTGCAGCCATCGCCCGCCTGTTGCCGCCATGACCGGAGTCCCGATGGAATCGCAAGATCTGCGCAAGGCCGGCCTCAAGGTCACGCATCCGCGCATGAAGATCCTGGCGCTGCTCGAGCAGATCCAGCCCCGCCATATGACCGCCGAGGACATTTACCGGCAGCTGCTCGATCACGGGGACGAAATCGGCCTGGCCACTGTGTATCGGGTGCTGACGCAGTTCGAGGCGGCGGGCCTGGTGCTCAAGCACAACTTCGAAGGTGGGCACGCGGTGTACGAGCTGGATCGCGGCGAGCACCACGATCACATGGTCGACATCGAAACTGGAAAAGTGATCGAATTCCAGAGCGACGAAATCGAGCAGCTGCAAAGCCTAATCGCCGCGAAGCACGGATACGACATCCAGGAGCATGCGCTGGTGTTGTATGTGCGGAAGAAACGCCAGCCACCATGAAACCGTAGAAAGCGAATCAGGCGACGTTGTGCAGTAACCTTCTAGCCGCGGCACGCGCCTCCTTGCCCACTTCCACGCCCCCGAGCATTCGCGCCAGTTCTTCCTCGCGCTGCTTTGCATCCAGACGTTGCACCGCGCTCTGGGTCATGCCAGAGCGTTCGGCCTTGCTGACGCGATAATGCGCGTGACCTTGCGCAGCGACCTGTGGGAGATGGGTCACGCACAGCACTTGCCGGGTGCTGCCAAGCGAGCGCAATTTCTGCCCCACGATGTCCGCCACCGCGCCGCCGATGCCCGAGTCGACTTCATCGAATACCATCGTTGGCACCGCATCCAGGCCCAACGCCGCCACTTCGATCGCCAGCGAAATCCGTGACAATTCCCCGCCAGACGCGACTTTCCGCAGCGGACGGGCGGGTTGGCCGGGATTGGCAGCGACCAGGAATTCCACGCGCTCAGCGCCCAGTGGTTCCGGACGCAAGCCATCGTTGCGCTCGAGCGATACCTCGAAGTAGCCACCCCCCATGCCCAGCTCCGCGATCAATGCGGTGGTCGATCGCGATAGCGCAATTGATGCCTCGTGTCTGCATGCGCTGAGTGCATCGGCTGTTTTGCGCCACAAAGAGGTTGCCGCTTCGATCTCGCCGTCGAGCATGCGCACCCGCTCACCAGCGCCTCGCAATGCATCCAGTTCCGCCATCAATGAATCACGCTGCGCAGCCAGCGTTTCCGGCAGGGCGCGATGCTTGCGCGCCAGATCGTGCAGCCGTGCAAGGCGACGGTCGAGATCATCGAATGCCGCAGGATCGATATCCAGGTCGGCCCGCACCAGTTCCAGCAAAACCAATGCCTCGTCGAGCTGGATTGCCGCTGAATCGAGCATCGCGTCGATCTCGCCCAACCGCGGCTCATGTTCAAGCTGGCGTGCGAGTTCTGTCCGTACGGATTGCAATTGGCGCGACAACGCCGGGCCGTCGTCTCCGCCCATGGTGGCCAGCGCATTTTCGCAGCTTGCTATCAGGGCGGCCGAATGCGCATGGCGTCGATGTGCCGCAATAAGTTCGCCAATGGATTCGGGTTCCAACGACTCGCGTTGCAATTCACCCAGCTGGTGCTCGAGCCAGTCGATGCGCTCGGACACATCGCCTTGTTTTGAAAGCAGGTCAAGCTCGCGCTGCAGCAAGTCCCATGCGGATGCGGCGCTGCAAACAGCATCCAGCTCCGCCACGTGCCCGCCGAATGCGTCCAACAGCGCCAACTGGCTCGCCCGCGACAGCAGCGCCTGGTGCTCATGCTGGCCATGGATCTCAACCAGCCGTTCGGCCAGTGCACCCAGTTGCGCGACGGTGGCAGGCCGCCCGTTGATCCAGGCACGCGAGCCACCATCGGCCCGCAGCGTACGGCGCAATTGGCAATCCTGTTCGTCGGCCATGCCATTGTCGAATTCTTCCTCGCGTAGCCAAACCAGCGCAGCAGGGGCATCGCGCAGGTCGAACATCGCGACCAGTTCCGCGCGATCGGCGCCATGCCGCACCATGCCGCTGTCGGCACGCTGGCCCGACAGGAACCCCAGCGCATCGACCAGCAGCGACTTACCGGCGCCGGTTTCGCCGGAAATCACGGTCAGGCCCGCGCTGAATTCGAGTTCTGCCGCCGCGACCACGGCGAAATCCTTGATGGCCAGATGGGTAAGCATCGCAATAGCGTAAGAGATTGGGCCGCAGGGCGCAGCGATGCTTGCGCCAATGCGCGCTCGGGCTTATATCCAATGCATGAGCCGCGCCTTCATTGACGACAAGCCACTGGATCCACGTGCACGGCAACTGTTGCGCACGCTGATCGGACGCCATATCCACGACGGCGAGCCGGTGGGTTCGCAGACGCTGGCACGCCACGCAGGGTTGGACGTCAGTCCCGCGACCATCCGCAACATCCTGGCCGACCTCGAAGACGCTGGCCTGCTCAGCTCCCCCCATACCTCGGCTGGGCGAGTCCCAACTCCGCAGGGTTATCGGGTGTTCGTCGATTCCCTGCTGCAGCTGCGCCCGTTGCCAGAATCCGAGCTTGCGCGCCTGCGCCATGAACTACCTGCTGGATCTGGCACCCAGTCGCTGTTGGGGAACGCGTCGGAGCTGTTGTCGGCGATGAGTCATTTCGTGGGCGTGGTAAGCGTGCCCCGGCGCGAGCAGTTCGCCTTCCGCCATATCGATTTCGTGCCGCTGGACGCCCAGCGGGTGCTGGCGATCCTGGTGTTTGCCGACAATGACGTGCAGAACCGCATCATCCAGACCCGGCGCGCCTATGACGCAAGCGAACTGGAGCGCGTCGCCAATTACCTGAACCACAATTTCGCCGGCTGCCCGCTGAGTGACATCCGCAGTGCGTTGGTGCGCGAACTCAAGGCGGCGCGCAGCGAAATGGAAACGCTGCTCGCCCATACCGTCGAACTGGCCGAGCAGGCGATGGCGGGCGTCGGGGGCAGCGCCCACAGCGAGGGCATGCTCCTGGCTGGGCAGACCCGACTGATGGGCGTGCAGGACCTTTCGGACCTGGACCGGCTGCGGGAATTGTTTGAGGCATTCGCTCGCAAACGCGAGATCCTGCAGCTCCTTGAACGCACCCTGCGTGCCCCGGGCGTGCGGATTTTCATCGGTGAGGAAACGGGCCTCGCCCCGCTGGAAGGCATGTCGCTGATCACCGCCCCCTATCGTGCGGGCGGTGCTGCCGATGGCCAGGTATTAGGCGTTCTGGGCGTGATCGGCCCGACGCGGATGGCGTACGAGCGGGTGATACCCGTCGTACAGGCGGCAGCCGACGTCCTGGGCGCCGCTCTCGACGCACCCTGACGTCGCTGTGAGGGCTTGTCAGTGACGTTGCGTTGATGGCGTGCTCGGCCGCCTTGAAACGCTCGCGGCCGACCTTATAACGAGTAATTCAGGTGCGTAAGACGCGCGCCGCAGAACGGACTTTGCCGCATGACCACCGAACCCACGCAAGATGCCGACGTGCCCGAGGCAGGCCTGGCACCGGAAAGCGATGATATTTCCCCCTTCGATCAGATCGAAGCCCTCAAGGGCGAACTGGAACAATTGCGCGCCCAATCCCTGCGTGAGCAGGCGGACCTGGACAACCAGCGCAAGCGGTTGGCGCGGGACATCGACATGGCGCGCAAATTCGCCAACGAACGCCTGCTGAGCGAGCTGTTGCCGCTGTTCGACAGCTTGGAGGCGGGGTTGCTGATCGCTCCCCAGGCCGACCCGTTGCGCGAGGGCATGGAGCTCACCCTACGCCAGCTGCACCGGATTGCCGAGAACAACGGGCTTGTCGAAGTCGCGCCTGCGACGGGCGACAGTTTCGATCCCGAGCATCACCAGGCGATGAGCATGGTCGACGCCGAAGGCGTCCCGCCGGGAGCGATCGCGCAACTATTCCAGAAGGGCTACCTGCTGAACGAACGCCTGCTGCGCCCGGCGCTCGTGGTGGTCGCCAAGCACGACTGAGTGCCTGTCCGCCCTTGAAGGGGCGGGCTTGAGCCCCAGATAACGTTTATCGGCGAGTCGTCGCCAACAATTCCAGACATTCCAGAGGACACAACACCATGGCCAAGATCATCGGTATCGACCTGGGCACGACCAATTCGTGCGTTGCGATCATGGAAGGCGGCAAGCCGCGCGTGATCGAAAATTCCGAGGGCGACCGCACCACGCCTTCGGTTGTCGCCTACACCAAGGACGGCGAAGTCCTGGTCGGCGCGTCGGCCAAGCGCCAGGCGGTCACCAATCCGAAGAACACCTTCTACGCCGTCAAGCGATTGATCGGGCGCAAGTTCGGCGATGCCGAAGTCAAGAAGGATCTCGATTTGGTGCCGTATGCGATCACCGATCACGACAATGGCGATGCGTGGGTCGCGACCAGCGATGGCAAGAAACTGTCGCCGCAGGAAGTTTCCGCGCGCATTTTGGAAAAAATGAAGAAGACCGCTGAGGCCTATCTCGGCGAAACCGTCACTGAAGCCGTCATCACCGTGCCGGCGTACTTCAACGACTCGCAGCGGCAGGCGACCAAGGATGCCGGCAAGATCGCGGGCCTGGACGTCAAGCGCATCATCAATGAGCCGACGGCTGCCGCGCTGGCTTACGGAATGGACAAGAAGGGCGGCGATCGCAAGATTGCGGTCTACGATTTGGGCGGCGGCACGTTCGACGTCTCCATCATCGAGATCGCCTCGGTCGACAGCGACATGCAGGTCGAAGTTCTGGCGACCAATGGCGATACGTTCCTGGGTGGCGAAGACTTCGACGCACGCGTCATCGATTACCTGGTCGACGAGTTCAACAAGGAGCAGGGCATCGACCTGCGCCGCGACCCGCTCGCCCTGCAGCGCCTGAAGGACGCCGCCGAGCGCGCCAAGATCGAGCTGTCGACCGCGCAGCACACCGAGGTCAACCTGCCTTATGTCACTGCCGATGCGTCGGGTCCGAAGCACCTCAACATCAAGCTGACCCGCGCCAAGCTGGAGTCGCTGGTCGAGGAGCTGATCAAGCGCACCATCGAGCCGTGTCGCACCGCGTTGAACGACGCCGGTCTGCGCGTCTCGGACATCAACGATGTGATCTTGGTCGGTGGTCAGACCCGCATGCCGAAGGTGCAGGAATCGGTCAAGGATTTCTTTGGCAAGGAGCCGCGCAAGGACGTCAACCCGGACGAGGCCGTCGCCGTAGGCGCGGCGATCCAGGGCGGCGTGCTCGGCGGCACCGTCAAGGACGTGCTGCTGCTGGACGTGACCCCACT
>JBBSUF010000020.1:0-26617 GCA_038235185.1 Lysobacterales bacterium | reverse complement strand
TTCAGCGCGATGTTGAGTGGCGTTGTGGCAGGCACCTCGCTCGAACCGAAGGCTCCTGGCATGAAGTCCCAAGACATGGATCCCGAGTCATCCAGGATGAACATGATGTTGGCCGGCGGATAGGCGGCACCCGATTGCAAAGGCACAGCGGGAATCGTGACGGCCTGGATCGGCAGCGCCAGTAACGTCGCGAAGAGTGCAACGAATGACGGGAGGACGCGCCTGGGCAACGTCGTCGGCAAGGATGTGCTGGTTTTCATCATGCTACTCATGGCATTTCAGCCTCAGGGCACCGCGTAAATGGATTGCAACATGACTTCCGCGCGGTCTGCCGCATCACTGCGCGCGGTGATCCTGTAGCGACTTTCGGTTCCAGTACAGCCGGAACCCGGCGAGACGTCGCCGCTGGTCGTGCAACTTCCCTTGGACGGAATGTTGTCCGCCAGCAATTCGATGATGTATTTCGGTGTGGCGGTTTTCCCGCCAAACGTGGTTTGCGTTACCGACGGCGCTGCGGCCCAGACGGTGCTGTCCAGCCAGACAGGGCTGGCATTGGGATCCGGGATGGCGCAAAGCCCGTTCGCGCATCCGCTGCCCAGGACACCGTTCCCGGGGAGAGTCGGCTTGCCTGTAGCCACTTGCTCCCCCTCGCGCAGCGCCGCTTCGGCAGCCTGGAAACTCAAGCTGCGATCGGTCTGGCTGGCGGTCATGCGCTCTTGCATCAGCGTGCCGCGCATGGCGGCAAGCCCAAGCAGCGTCATGATCAGCAGCAGGATCAGCACGACGGCCAGCGCGACACCGCGCTGGGACTGGGGCAGGTTGACCCGATCACGGCTCATGGTGCGCGGTTCCGGATGGTGACGGTATGTTCAAGATGACGCGACAACACCGTGCCATCCGTGCTGACGCGATCGGAGCCTTCAAGCGTCAGGTCGAGGTTGACGGCCACGACCTTGTCAGTCAGCCAGTCGGCAGCCGTAACCGCGCTGGGATCGACATAGGTGGACGCGCCTGCCAGCAGGAACTTCAACTGCATGTCGCGCACGCCTTCGGTGATCTCATTGGTGACGGTTCCGGCATTGCCGCTGTTGTTGGTCAAGGTGGTCTGATACAGCGACCTGGAGGGTTGACCGAGATAAGTCCGGCCGTTGTAGCCGACATACCAGCGTGTGGCTTTCAGCTTTGCGATCACTGCCGGCGGGTTGTCTCCGAAATCATAGTAAGTACCGGTGGCACTGCACACCGTCGGAAACCCCAGACCCTTGCTGCAATTACCAGGGACTGCGGCACCCGTGTTGTGCACGAGATTTAAATTTCCAGCGCCGTTGAGCTGGGAAATCTGGAAAATCGCGGCATGGTCAAAATTGCAGGCCATGACGATATCGCCAACCTGTAGATTGTTGGCGACAGCGCCGAGCTTGATGTCGGCGGAAGGGCCTCCCGGTTGGCGATCAATGGCGGTCTCGCCCGACACGGAGGACTTCAGCTCGATGGCATCGGTACCCAACACCCGACTTTGAACGGCGGTTCCAAATGGGGAGCCAGCGGAAGCAACGGTGTTGTCATAGCCCCGCACACCGCCAGTAAAGTCCGTATACCAATTCGTAGTCGGGTTTTTGAGGACATTTGCTACGTCGAGATCTTTCTCGCAGGCATTGCCGGCGGCTTCGCGCAGGTCACGCGCCATCAGCTCGAATGCTGTGCGCTCGGCCTCCTGCACCCTGCCCAGGCTTTCGGATGTTTTGTAGGTCTGCTTGTTGGTGACGAACAACGCCAGCGCCGCGCCGGAGACCAGCAGCCCCAACACCAGCGCGATCATCAGCTCGATCAAGGTCACGCCGCGCGCGCGCGCCGGCGAGGAATGCAGTTGCGGTCGAAATATTTTCATAGTCTTGTCTGCGTTACCACGTTGTAAGCCGTTGCATCGGTTGCTCCGTTGGTGCCGCGGGAGTCATCCCAGTACACCGTGACCTTGCATGAAAGGGCGCCACAGGTGATTTCGCCGCAAGACGTGCCACCAATGTCGGGCCCGCCGAGTCGACGATGCAACGAGGTAATCCAGTTGTGCAGATCGTTTTCCACCAAAGTGGCCCCGGCGTCGGGCACATCGCAGGTCTTGGCCAGGTTGTAATCGCCGATTTTTGCGTGCGAGGAATTGGCGCGCATCGCATCCAGGATGGCGTAGGTTTCCGCAGTGGCCTGGCTGCGCTCCAGCGAGCTTTCGCCATTGCGCAGGCTTGCCGCCTGCAGTGCCGCGATGCCCAGCATGCCGAACGCCAGGATGACGACGGCAATCAGGACTTCGATCAAACCGATGCCGGCCATCTGGCCTGGATGGGAACGACGTGATCTGGAAATAGGGGAAGTTTTCATGACGCTGCCGGGTTCGCAACTGCTGTAGCACAGTTATTGTTGGCCGCTATCGGCGTGGCCACGGCCACCCGGCTGCCGGCGCCGATGTTGACGTCACGCGCGTTCAGTAGCGGTCTTGGGGAGGCAATACAGAACTCGACGGTGCCATTGAGCAGGGTATCTGCGCTGGTCCATGCGAAGCCATCGGAACGGAAAATCACCTTGCCGGTCACTGACGGGCTTGTGAGGACCACTACGCGATCCTTCAGCGTACTTGCCATCAGGAGTTTGTCATTTGCGGTGAAGGTGCCGGTTTTGTCGACGTCCAGGAAGGTGACCCAGCCTTTGATTCCCGTGGTATCGCAGCTTGGGGTGGCGGAGCCGGGACTGGAACTCAGGCAGACCACGACGCGATTGTTGCGCCGCAGGGATTCCATCCGGGCAGTCTGGATCGAGGCAATCATCTCGTTGGCCGCACTGGCCAGGCGGTTGGTATTGACGAAGGACTCGAAGTTGGGAATCGCAAACGCCAACAGGATGCCCATGATGGTGACGGCCACCATCAACTCGATCAGCGTGAAGCCCCTTTGCCGCGATATCGTCATAGCCAGCCAGTCCCCTCTTTGCCTGGATGGCACTGTTTGCGCCTGGGGGCCTGGATGCAAGCCTTGGCGGACGAGCGGCGCGAGTAGACGGGCGGGCGGGCGCGATCACCCTGTGGGTTCCCAGCCCGCTGACTTTGCCTGCATGATGCCGTAGCACCCCATCGACAACTGCAGACATGCCAGCGGTTTTCTCGATTTCTGATCCGTTGCATACGCTCTGGCGCGCCCCGGTCCTGCTCTGGGTGCTGTTGATCGCAGAGGGCCTGGCCGCCGTGCTGGCCCTTGCGCCGGGAGTCGGGGGCGACCGGTTGAGCTATTTTGGCCTGGCATCCCTGTTGGCGCAGTGGATCTCGCTATTGACGCTGGCGATGCTTTACCTGCTCAGGACGTTGCTGGCAAAACTGCGGCCGCTTCAACTTGCTTCCGTGGCCTTGCTGTTATTGCTGGCCTGCACCGCATTCGTTGCCGGCGCATCCTGGGCGCTCCTGCACGGCGTCTGGCCGCTGGGCCAGCAGGACTGGAAGTGGTTGTTCCTGCGATTGCTGGGCGTGACCTTGATCGTGGGGCTATTGGGGCTGGGGGCGTTCCAGAATTATTGGCATGCCAAGCAGTTGCTGCTGCGGGCCAAGCAGGCGGAACTTGAAACCCTGCAAGCCCGGGTGCATCCGCACTTCCTGTTCAACACGCTCAATTCTGCTGCTGCGCTGGTGCATGCGCGCCCCGATGATGCAGAGCGCGTGCTGCTGGACATGGCCGACCTGTTTCGCGCAGCGCTGGCCGCACCGGGCTGGGTGCCCCTGCGCCAGGAGCTTGAGTTGACGCGGCGTTATCTGCGTATCGAGCAGTTGCGGTTCGCCGAGCGGCTGGAAGTCAGTTGGGACATTCCCGCTGCACTGGAATCCAACCCGGTCCTTCAAGTTCCTTTGCTATCGATCCAGCCGCTGGTGGAAAACGCCATCATCCATGGCGTTGAGCCAAGTAGGGAACGGTCCAACGTTTCCATCGCCATCGACGCCGACGCCACGCATCTGCATATCATCATCCGAAATTCCTGCGTCTCCGGGGCAACGGTACCCGCTCGCACCGGCCATCGCATCGGACTGACAGCGGTGCGTGCCCGTGTGCAAGCGGTCACGGGCCGCGAAGATGGAGTCACGACATCAATGATCGACGATCATTTCGTGGCGACGATTCATTTGCCCCTGGCGGTAATGCCCAACCCTGCCTGAGCGATTCTCTAGCGCGGCGATCCGTTCAATCGCACGTCGTGCCGGTCAAGCCACGATCTCGTAACAAGGCTTGTAGTCACCCGCGATCTTCATCCGTCGCTGTTCTACGAACGCCCGCAGCAGGCCGTCCAGCGCCTGCATCATGTCCGCGTCGCCATGGATCTGGAACGGCCCGTGCTGCTCGATTTCGTGGATGCCTTCTTCCTTGACGTTGCCGGCCACGATCCCGGAAAACGCGCGGCGCAGGTCTGCGGCCAGTTCGGAAGGCTTGCGGCCGTGGTGCAGGTCAAGTCCAGCCATCGCCGCGTGCGTGGGAATGAAGGGTTGCTGGAATGGCAGTGGGACGTCCAGCGACCAGTTGAAGTAGAACGAGTCCTTTTGGGCGACCCGGTATTGGCGAACTTCGCCAATGCCTCTCGCAATCTGCCGGCCGACTTCGGATGGGTCGCCGGTGATGATGCGGTAGCGGGCGGTCGCGGCCCCACCCAGGGTCAGGCGC
Source organism: Lysobacterales bacterium (assembly GCA_038235185.1). GTDB lineage: Bacteria > Pseudomonadota > Gammaproteobacteria > Xanthomonadales > Xanthomonadaceae > Cognatiluteimonas. The sequence continues at coordinate 21,932 of JBBSUF010000020.1, read as the reverse complement.
AGGAATGTATCGATCTGTTCGAAATACGGCGCGGCCGACGTCGGGCCAGTGAAGATCAGCGGGAACGGCAGGTGCGCATTCTCATCGCGCAACAGGATGCCGAGCAGGTACAGGATTTCCTCGCAGGTGCCGACGCCGCCCGGGAACACGATGAAGCCGTGGCCGATGCGCACGAAGGCCTCCAGCCGCTTCTCGATGTCCGGCATGATCACAAGGTGGTTGACGATCGGGTTTGGCGATTCGGCGGAAATGATCCCAGGCTCGGTGATGCCGATGTAACGCGGGTTGGTGTGGCGCTGCTTGGCGTGCGCGATGGTCGCGCCTTTCATCGGACCCTTCATTGCGCCCGGGCCGCAGCCGGTGACGATGTCCAAGCCGCGCAAGCCCAGCTCGTAGCCGACCTGCTTGGTGTAGATGTATTCGTCGCGATTGATCGAGTGCCCGCCCCAGCACACCACCAGGTTGGGCGCGCGCGGATGCAGGACGCGGGCGTTGCGCAGCAAGCGGAACACGGCATCGGTGATGCCGGCCGATGTGTTGAGCTCGTCGGCATAGTCGGGCGCGAGCTCGACCGAGGTGTAGACGAGATCGCGCACAACTGCGAACAGCAGTTCCGCAACACCGAGGATGATCTGGCCATCGACGAACGACGTCGCCGGAGCATTGCGCAATTCCAGGCCAAGACCCCGGTCCTGCTGCAGCACATGGATATCGAAATCCGGGTACATCTCACGTGCCGCGCGTGGATCGTCGGCAGTACTGCCAGTGGTGAGCACGGCCAGTGCGCAGCGGCGCAGGAGTTCGTGCATGCCGCCCGACGAGGCATCGCGCAGGCGCATGACTTCATCGCGCGAGAGCACATCCAGGCCACCACGCGGATAGATGCTTGCGTTGACCGTCGGCAGCGTGGTGGGAGTGGCTTGAGGTGTCACGGCATCAGGGTGCACGACGTCATCCATTGAACTGGTCTTTCATGATTGCAATCAACCCGCTGGCGCCGCGTGCAGGTAAACCGTCAGGCCATCGAGCAGCATCTGTACCGAGATCGCGACGATGACCATGCCCATCAGGCGTTCGATCGCAGTGAGTACGCGCAGCCCGAGCCATTTGTAGAGATAAGTGGAGGAAAGAAGAATCGCGGCGGTCGCGAGCCAGGCAATCAGCAATGCCAGGCTCCACGCGCCCATGCGATGAGGTTCCTGGCTGCCCATCAGCATGACTGCGGCCATGCCGGATGGGCCCGCGATCAACGGGATGGCCATCGGCACGATGAAGGGCTCGCCTGCGGGCAGTTCGCCCATCAGGCCTTCGGGTGGCGGGAAGATCATCCGCAAACCGATCAGGAACAGCACGATGCCGCCTGCAATCGACACCGACTCCTGGCGCAGGTGCATCAGGTTGAGCGCGTAGCGACCGCCCCACAGGAACAGCATCAGCACGCCAAGCGCAATCAGCATCTCGCGCACCAGCACGATGCGCTGGCGTTGCGGTGGCAACGTGCGCAGCAGGCCAAGGAACACCGGGATGTTGCCCAGCGGATCCAGGATGAGGAAGAGCAGCAATGCGGCCGATGAAATCGTCATGACAAGCGGGCATCGAGCATCGGCAATGCGGAATCCATCGAGCGCACGTTGCTCCAGATCTTGCCGCGATGCTCGCTTCCACTGGGCGACAGCAGGAGCACGCAGTCATCCGCATGGACAGCCGCATCCTGCGCGATGACATCATCTTCCTCGACGTATGCCATCGCACGCAGGCCAGTCCGCATCGGCCCGGGTTGCAAGGCGCTGACGCGAACCGGGCCATTGGCAAGCTCGGCATGCAATATCGAAACAAGTGCCGCGAGCCCATGCTGGGCGATGCCGTAGCCGCCCCAGTAGGCCTGCCGGGTCTGTTCCAGGTCGTTGATCGCGAAGACCACGGCGGCGTCATCGGCTTTCGCCAGCAACGGCAGGCATGCCTGAGTCAACCACCACGGCGCGGTGAGATTCACATGCAGTGCGCGTGCGAATGCAGCCGGGTCTGTGTGCAACATCGGCGTCAGGCCGCGGAACATGGCGGCACAGTGCAGGACGCCATGCAGGTGGCCGAACTCGGACCCGATGCGCGCGGCGAGTTCGGCGTAGTCGTCGGGCGATGCACCTTCGAGATCCAGCGGGTACAGCATCGCGTTGCCACCCTCGGCGGCGACACGATCATAAAGACGATTCAACTTCGGCACCTTGTGGCCGAGCAGCACCACCGTGGCACCCGCGCGTGCACACGCGAGAGACGCCGCGGTGCCGAGTCCGCCGTTGGCACCGGTGATCAATACAACGCGGCCACCCATTGCGCGCGCGTCCGCCATCGTGCTCACGCTTTTTGCGTCTCCGCGATCATGCGCGCGAGTTCGCCGGACTCATACAACTCCATGGTGATGTCGCAACCGCCGATCAGTTCGCCATGGATGAACAATTGCGGGAACGTCGGCCAGTTGGAATATCGAGGAAGGTTGGCGCGGATCTCAGGCTCTTCCAGGATGTTGACAGTGTGCAGCCCGGTCGCACCGGCGGCCTTCAGCGCCTGCACGGTGCGGCTGGAAAACCCGCACATGGGGAACTGCGGCGTGCCTTTCATGAACAACACGATGGGGTGGCCTTCCACCTGGGCGCGAATCTCTTCCAGCACGGGCATGACGCGATATCTCCTGCTATTCGCCGCGCGGCCTTTGCGTTGTTGATCGGCCGCTAACACGACGTGGGGTTAGAATCGACATTGTAATCCTTTGCCCCCGACGCTTCGTCTGGCATGCACCTGCATCGCCACGGGCACACCATCCATACAGGAACCCCACCATGGCCATTGAACTGCCTGCCCTGCCTTTCGAACGCACAGCGCTGGAGCCACATATTTCCGGTGAAACCATCGACTTCCACTATGGCAAGCACCACAAGGCCTACGTCGACAACCTCAACAAGATGATCGCCGGGACGCCATTCGAGGCGATGTCGCTGGAGGAGATCATCCGCAAGTCGCAGGGCGCGATGTTCAACAATGCCGCCCAGGTCTGGAACCACACGTTCTACTGGAACTGCCTGAAAGCGCCCCATTCCGCGGGTAACGAGCCCGCGGGCAAATTGTCCGACGGCATCACGAAGGCATTCGGCAGCTTCGACAAGTTCAAGGAGCAGTTCGGCGAACTGGCGGTGAAGACCTTTGGTTCGGGCTGGGCATGGCTGGTGCAGCGTCCCGACGGCGCACTCGCGCTGGTCAGCACATCGAATGCCGCGACGCCGCTGACCGGTGAAGACACGCCGCTGCTGACCTGCGACGTGTGGGAACACGCGTATTACATCGACTATCGCAATGCCCGCCCGAAATATGTCGAGGCGTTCTGGAACCTGACGAACTGGGACTTTGCAGCGTCGAACATGCGATGAGCATGTTGATGCACTGATCGAGAGAACGGCCGGGAAACCGGCCGTTTTATATTTTGCAGGACGCTGGACACTGCATGCTACTCGCGCAGTCGCGCGATCACTGGGGCTACCTGCGCCTCGCGATCCAATGCGCGACCGACCCGCGTCAACGCATCGGCAAGTGCTTCAACGCTGTCGGCGCGCAACGTGGCATGACCTACCTTTCGACCCGCGCGCGATGTTTTCCCGTAGTCGTGCCAATGTCCACCTGGTTCACGCAAGACGGCGTTGGCATCAGGCAACGCGCCGATCCAATTGAGCATGCAGGCGTGGCCGATGGCGTCGGTCGCGCCCAGTGGCAGCCCGAGCACGGCGCGCAGGTGGTTCTGGAATTGCGATGTCTGCGCGCCTTCGATGGTCCAGTGCCCGGAATTGTGCACGCGCGGAGCAAGCTCGTTGGCAAGCAGCACGCCATCACGGCAGAACAACTCGAGCGCGAATACGCCGACGTAATCCAGCGCTTCGGCGAGCTTGCGTGCATGGGCATACGCTGTGTCGGTCAGTGCGCGGTCAACCGTGGCTGGCGCAAGACTCGCCGACAACACGCCGTCGACATGCCAGTTTTCGGTCAGCGGCCACGCGCGGAATTCGCCGTCACGCCCGCGCACGGCCACGACCGACAACTCACGCTCGAAGGCGACGAAGCCTTCAAGGATCAGCCCAACTGTTTGTGCCTGCGCACCCAATGTCAACCACGCATCATCAACGTCCGCAGGCGACTTGATGCGGTATTGGCCCTTGCCGTCGTAACCCAGCCGGCGCGTCTTGAGGATCGCCGGTGTGCCGATCGCCTCGATGGCGGCATCCAGGCTGGCCCGCGAATCGATCGGCATGAACGGCGGCACGGGGATGCCGAGCTCGCGGAACAAGGTCTTTTCCGCCAAGCGATCCTGAGCCGTCGCCAACGCGCGCGGGCTGGGAAATACCGGAACACGTTCGCTCAACCAATGCGCGGATTCGGCCGGGACGTTTTCGAAATCGAAAGTGGCGACATCGATGCGCGATGCGAATTCCGCAAGTGCAGCTTGATCACGGTAATCGCCCACCACCATCGGCACGAACTGCCCGGCGCAGGCATCGTCCACCGCGTCCATCACCAGCAATCGCAAACCCAGCGGCGCGCCGGAAAGGGCAAGCATTCGCGCCAGTTGCCCGCCCCCGAGAATGCCAACAGTCGTCATCGTCCGGGACCGCTCAAACGGCGCCTGTCGAAGGCGAGCGTGGATCGTCGTTGCGCGTGACCTCGGCCGTCTGCTGCTCGCGAAACCCGGCCAACGCCGTGGCGAGCGCGGGATCCGTTGTGGCCAGCATCGCAACGGCAAACAGCGCGGCATTTGCAGCGCCACCCTGACCGATCGCGAACGTCGCCACCGGCACGCCGGCCGGCATTTGCACGATCGACAGCAGCGAGTCGAGACCACTCAGGGATTTCGACTGCACCGGCACGCCGAGTACCGGCACTAGGGTCTTGGCCGCGAGCATTCCAGGCAGGTGCGCCGCGCCCCCGGCGCCAGCAATGATCACGCGCAGCCCGCGCGATTGCGCTGTCATGGCGTAGTCGAACAAGGCATCGGGGGTTCGATGCGCGGACACCACGCGCACTTCATGCGCGATTCCGAACGTTTCGAGCCTGGCCACGGCATGCTGCATCGTCTCCCAGTCCGAACGCGACCCCATCACGACACCGACAATGGGAGCCGCAACTGTCGGCTTGCTGGTCGTTGCATCCATCGTGTTGGCAGGCATGCTCGTCTCCTGTCGCAAAGACGTATTCTACCGGCCTCCTGCAACCATTCGGTACCACCATGGACCGCAAACTCCTGGATATCCTCGCCTGCCCTGCCACGCGCCAGCCATTGGCGATGCTGGAACCACGCGGGGTGGATGCGTTGAACCAGGCGATTGCGGCTGGAGGCATCCATCGCGTCGATACAAGCGCGCAGGTCGATGCCATCCGCCAGGCACTGGTCACGCGCGACCGCAAGCTCGTTTACCGCATCGACGATGGCATTCCCGTGCTGCTGGTCGAGGAAGCCATCGCACTGGGCCAGATTCCCGATTTTCCGGCGGCTTGAATTGATGTTGCAGCCCCCTGACACGCAGGTCGTCGCCGCTGACGTCAAGCGCGCATTGGCCGAAGACCTTGGCACCGGCGATGTCACCGCTTCGCTGTTGCCTGATCACCCGGACAGTGCGTACCTGTTGTGCAAGCAGGATGCCGTGGTCTGCGGGCGGCCCTGGTTCGATGCCTGCCATCGCGCACTGGATGCCGACGTGCGCATTGACTGGCGCGTGGATGAGGGTGATCGCGTTGTTGCTGGTACCGTCCTGGCGACGCTCCAAGGGCATGCGCGTGCGCTGGTCAGCGCGGAACGCACTGCACTGAATTTCATGCAGACACTCAGCGGCACGGCAACGACCACCGCCGCCTATGTTGATGCCGTCCGCGGCACGAACACGCGCATCCTCGACACCCGCAAGACCATTCCCGGCTTGCGGACGGCACAGAAATACTCGGTGCGCATCGGCGGTGGCTGCAACCATCGCATCGGATTGTTCGATGCCGTGATGCTGAAGGAAAACCACGTACGCGCGATGGGTTCGATCACGGCGGCCATCCAGTCCGCGCGCACGCGCTACCCCGCACTCCCTCTGATCGTCGAAGTGGAGACTCTGCAGCAACTCGAGCAGGCGTTGCAGGCCGGGTGCGATCGGATCCTGATCGATGATTTCGACCCTGCAATGCGACGCGAGGCGGTACGCATCGCCACGAATGCACCGTTCGATGCGCGAATCCCGCTGGAGGTATCGGGCAGTGTGGACCTGCCCGGGCTACGCGCGATTGCCGAAGATGGCGTGGATTTCATTTCGATCGGTGCGCTCACTAAAAACGTGCGCGCGATCGATCTGTCGATGAAGCTGGGGTTGCCACCGCACCACGATTGACACGTGCGCAACTTCAACCATGCTTTGAGCGATCGATGCGCGGATATCATCGCACCAACGCGGCAATCCAGATGGCAACCAGCACTACCGTAGCCAATCCCACCCATGTCCACGGCGAAATACGGCTGCGGGTTTTTCCAGCAGGCTCGGCACCCTGCACAGGTTCCTGTTGCCCGGGTGCCGTCACCCGGAACCGCAGCGTATCGAAACCAATCTCATCCCCGGACGCTGCAAATCCACGCTGCACGCGTTTGCCGTTGATGAAGCTGCCATTGGTGGACCCCAGGTCTTCCAGCTCCACCCCGTCCGCCGTGGGCACCAGGCGAGCGTGCTGGCGTGATAATCCTGATTCGTCCAACCGCAGGGTGCATTCGGGCGCGCGCCCGACCACCGTCGGCCCGAGTACGGGATAACTGCGGCCGAATCCCTTGCCGGAGACGCCCCGCAATACGAATTTCGGCAGCACCGGCCGCACCGCAGTCGCACCAGGGTCATCGTTGGCAGGCAGCGGCAACGAACCCGAATGATGGTGGACCGGGGACGCGGCCTCGATGGACGACAAGCGCGCCAGCACCCGGTCAAAACCCACGCTGTCGTCCGGCCGCAACGCAATCAGTCCATCGACTGCACGACCATTGACGCTGACCGTCGTGCCTGACGGCACATGCAGCGTCACACCGTGGGTGTTGACGTGCAATTCGCAATGCTGCGGGCGCACGCCGGGACGGTCGATCACGATGGTGGCGTCGGGATCGGAACCGATCCGATTGACGCCAGGGCCGAGCAGCACCTGCGGATGTTCCCCACCGGGAAAGACGAGTTTCATAAGCCATCCATTCGAATGATTTCCAGGGCCGCGATTCCGGAGCTCGCAACACCAAGGGCATACGGCGAGGCTCCGAGTGTATGCGTGAAGAAGGCGAGAACATCGTGCTTGCTGATGGCGCCTCCAAGCCGCACATTGGGCGGATGCCCACTTTATTGATCCTGATGATCATCGGCGCGCTGGCGTTCTCCTACTGGAGTGCAGCGCGTGCCGCCGCCGAGCGTGCCGATGCCGTGGGTCGCAATGCCTGCCGCGCGGCAGGAGTGCAATGGCTCGATGAAACCGTGCACGCCAGCGGCCTGCGCCTGCAACGCGGAGAAGATGGCAAGCTGGGATTCGAGCGCACGTTCCGCTTCGAATACTCCGAAGACGGGAATGACCGCCATATCGGGAGGCTGGTATTGCGCGGCGATCGACTGGTGTCTTTCAGTGGTCCGCTACGCGGGACTGGCGTGGTTCCGCTGCACTAGGCGTGTTTGCCTAACCCGCCGCCGTGGGTGCAACGCCAACGATGGAGTGCGACCTGCCCTACTGCTTCAACTCATACGCCAACAGATTTCCAGGCACTCGGCGGCGCGGCAGGCGAGTCGCAGGCATGTCTGTCCGCGGCGTTATTTCACGATCCGCAGGTGACCGCCGCGCTTCGGCGGTGTGGGTTCGCTGCCACCGGGATCGGAAGGCGGCGTTGGCGTGTCATCTCCCGTGGCGGCACTGGTGTCTTCCGGTAGCGCCATGCCCTGCCCGGTCTCACGGGCATAGATGGCCAGGATGGAATAAATCGGCACCGATACCGACTGGCTCACGCCGCCGAAACGTGCGTTGAAACTCACCGCATCGTTGCCAAGTTCAAGCGAACCCACTGCGCGCGCGGCAATGTTGAGGACTACCTTGCCGTCCTTGACAGTGTGCGAGGGCACCTGTACGCCCGGCTGGCTGGCATCGACCAGCAGGTGCGGTGTCATGTCGTTGTCCGAGATCCACTCATACAACGCCCGCACCAGGTACGGACGATGGCTGGACATCTGGGGTGCCTCGTCGGTCATTCAGGCAGTCCAACGGAAGGCAAAACACCCGCCTTGCCGACTCGTCAAGCCGGAACCTCGCGGAGGTTTTTTTCCTGCGGAGTCAGGCTGCGGGTGAAACCAGGATTACGGAAGATGCGATTGCCGTAATCCTCGATCACCTTGCCATCCTTCGGCAACCCAACGCCCAGTGCATCCAGGCGCCAGATGATCGGCGCCATCGCGCAGTCGGCCAGGCTCATTTCCGGATTAAGGAAAAACTTGCTGGCCTTGAACAGCGGCAAAGACGCGGTCAGCAATTCCTTCAGGCGCTTGCGGCCGGCTTCGGCCTGTTGCTTGGTGCCGACCTGGATCGCCTGCACCTGCGGCACCCAATCGTGTTCGATGCGCAACATCGCCAGGCGCAGGCGTGCACGCGAGAGCGGATCAACCGGCATCAACGGGGGATGCGGATAGCGCTCGTCGAGGTATTCGCTCACGACCGAAGCCGCATACAGCACCAGTTCGCGCTCGACCAGGGTCGGTACCGAGTGGTACGGATTGAGATCGATCAGGTCTTCCGGTGGGTTCTGCGGATCGACGGGAATCAGGTCGTAGGTCACGCCCTTGGCCGCCAGTACCAGCCGCACGCGATGGCACAGGACATCATCGACAGACGAAAACAAGGTCAAGGCGTTACGCATGCGCGGACTCGTGGCCATCATCGGACAACTCCAGCGACTGGAATCCGCCAATCGCATTGGCGCCGCCTGCCCCTTGCAGGTGGTCGCCACGGTTTTCCCCAAGTGGGCCCCTTGGAAAAGCGACTCCATGGACGAAGCTCTTCCCTTGCAGCCCGCAGATCAATGCGCGGGCTGCTGCGAGGACCCGCATCAATGCACGTCGCGCCAGTATTCCTTTTTCAGCAACCAGGCCAGGAACGTGAAAAACGCAAGGAACAGGATCACCCATACGCCCATGCTCTGGCGTTTGATGGCGGCCGGCTCCCCTGCGTACTCGAGGAAAGTGGTGATGTCGCGCGCAGTCTGGTCAAACTGCTCCGGAGTCTGCGTGCCCGGCTGCGCCAGGATGAGTTTCTCGACAGGCTGGTCGCCGGCGGCATCGGCCTTGCCCAGCTGCGCATGCTGCAAGCCCTGCAACTGCCACAACGGGTTGGGCATCGAGGCATTCGGATAGATCGAGTTGTTCCAACCCACCGGGCGCGATTCGTCCAGATAGAAGGACTTGAGGTAGTTGTAGATCCAGTCGCTGCCGCGCACCCGCGCAATCACGCTCAGGTCGGGCGGCATCTTGCCGAAGAACTGCTTGGCTTCGTCCTCATTCAAGGCGACGTTGATATGTTCGCCAGACTTCGCGCCAGTGAAGATGAGGTTGTTCTTCACCTCGTCTTCGGTCAGCCCGATGTCCTCGGCCATGCGCGAATAGCGCAGGTATTGCAGCGAATGGCAGCCGGAACAGTAGTTCATGTACAGCGCGGCACCGCGCTGCAGCGAACCATGATCGGTGATGTCTGTGCCCGCGTGCGGCAACTCGGCGCCTTCCTCGGCGGCAAAAGCATGCGCGGCGAACAGCATCGAACCTGCAGCCAGGATCGCTGGCAATAGATGGATGGCAAAGCGGTGGGTTGGCTTAGTCATGCATCGTCACCCTTTCCGGCACTGGTTTGGTTCGATCCAATCTCGTCCACACCGGCATGGTGATGAAGAAAGAGAAATACAGGAAGGTGAGCGTGCGCCCGATGATCACTTCGGACGGATCCGTCCCCGGCCCGGAACCGATCTTGCCCAGCCACACGAAGCACACCACGAACATCGCCAGCATCGCCCACGACAACTTGCCGCGATAGCGATAAGACTTGACCTTGCTCTTGTCCAGCCATGGCACCAGGAACAGCACCACGATCGCGCCGAACATCACCAGCACGCCCCACAGCTTGATCGCGAAGAACGACGGCACCACGCGCAACATCGCGTAATAGGGTGTGAAGTACCACACCGGTTTGATGTGCGACGGCGTCACCAACGGGTTGGCAGCGGTGAAGTTGTCGGGCTCCAGGAACACACCGCCAAACGTCGGCGCAAAGAAGATGATGAAAGCCGCCAAAATCAGGAAGAAGCCGACGCCCACCAGGTCCTTGACCGTGTAATACGGATGGAACGGGATCGAGTCGGACGGTGCGGTGGCGGACCATCGCGTACCCTTCGGCCCTTTCTTGATGTCCACGCCGTCGGGATTGTTCGACCCGACTTCGTGTAGCGCACCAAGATGCAGTACCACCAGCAGCAGTAGCACCAGCGGCAGTGCGATCACGTGCAGCGCGAAGAAGCGCCCAAGCGTGGCGTCGGACGGCAGATAGTCGCCCATGATCCATTCGGTCAAGCCCTGGCCGATGACCGGGATCGCACCGAACAGCGAAATGATCACTTTGGCGCCCCAAAACGACATCTGGCCCCACGGCAGCACGTAACCCATGAAGGCTTCGGCCATCAGCACCAGGTAGATCACCATGCCCAGCAGCCACACCAGTTCGCGCGGCTTCTGGTAACTGCCATACAGCAGCCCGCGGAACATGTGCAGGTAGACGACGATGAAGAACAGTGACGCGCCGGTCGTGTGCATGTAGCGGATCAGCCAGCCCCACTCCACGTCGCGCATGATGTATTCGACCGACGCGAACGCCTGGTCGGCCGCCGGCTTGAAATGCATCGTCAGGAAGATGCCGGTGACGATCTGGTTGACCAGTACCAGCAGCGCAAGGGATCCGAAGTAGTACCAGATGTTGAAGTTCTTCGGCGCGTTGTACTCGGTCATGTGCTTGCGGTACATCGGCATCATGCCGGGTGCACGGGCATTGACCCAATCCATGACGGTGCCGGCGGTGCGCGTGATCACGTTCGCCATGACTTATGCGACTCCCGTGGCTGCAGCGCCTGGATCGACGCCAATGACGATCGTCGTGTCGCTCTCATAATGATGTGGAGGCACCGCGAGGTTGAATGGCGCCGGCACGCCGTCGAACACGCGCCCGGACATGTCGTATCGCGACTTATGGCAGGGGCAGAAATACCCGCCCTTCCAATTTGGATCGAACGGCTCGGGCTTGATCTCGGCGACCATTTCCGGCACGCAACCCAGATGCGTGCAGATGCCGACCAGCACGGAAATTTCCGGCTTGATCGAACGGAAGTGGTAGTCGCCCTTGAGTACGTAGGCTGGCTGCTGGTCTGTATTGGTGGACTTTGGATCGCGCAGGCGCGGATCCAGGCTGGGCAGAAGATCCAGCGCCTGCTTGGTGCGCTTGACGATCCAGATCGGCTGGCCGCGCCACACCAGCACCATGCGCGTGCCATCGGCTAGTGCGCTGATGTCCGCAGTGACCGGGGCGCCAGCCAGCTTGGCCTTGGCACTCGGGTTCCAGCTTTTGATGAACGGCACCGCCGCGAAACCAATCCCCACGGCCCCAACGACCGCAGTGGTAGCGGTCAGGAACCGGCGCCGCCCCAGGTTTTCCAGGGCCTCTTCGGCCACATCATTGCCCATCCGGCACTCCGCAAGCTGATTTCACACGGGGCAATCGGTTCCGCGCCATGCGCAGTCAAACCGATGCCATAAAAGACGGGGAAGTGTAACGGAAGGCTGAATCGCCCGACAACGTTTCCGCATCAACGCGAGGCAAATCCGCCCCGGTAACGTTCCGCCAGCATGCCGACGCGTTGCACGTAGCGCTGGGTTTCACTGTAAGGGGGCACGCCGCGGTACTTGTCGACCGCACCCTCGCCGGCGTTGTATCCCGCCGCCGCCAGCTTCAGGTCGCCATTGAAGCGCTTGAGCAGGAAGGCCAGGTACTGCACCCCACCCCGAATGTTCTGGCCGGCATCGAACGGGTTGCCCACCCCGAACCGCCGCGCCGTGGCAGGCATCAGTTGCATTAGTCCCTGCGCCCCGACACGGGACAGCGCGGTCGGACGGAACGCCGATTCGGCATGGATGATCGCGCGGATGATGGCTTGATCCACGCCAAAGTCATGCGAGGCCTGGCTGATTTCCACCTGATAGGCGGTGCTGTTGAGCCGGGTATTGGCGAAGTTGACGGTGGGCTGCAGCGCACAGGCGTAACAGGTCTCCATCTGGAAAATCGGATACCGCAGGTGCGAGACATTGACGTTGGCCACGCCTCGAGGGCGCAGGTTGCTGAAGTTGCGCACGCCGCTGGCATCCACGTACGAATAGGTCGTCGACGTCCCCATCCGCAGGAACTTCGGCTGCTTTGGCCCCGTGTTCGACTGCGAGGCCGACGTCAACGCTGGCGAACCGGAGACGGGATATGCGGCCGTCATGCTGCCCATGGCGGCAGGCGGGATCGAGGCGAGCTGGACCGGTGGCGTTGCGAAAGACGGGGTGAACGCCCTCGCCCTGCTGACCTTGAAGCTGCTGACGGCCACGCAGCTGGCACCACTGATGCGCTTGCTGGCATAGCTGCGCACGCCATCGCCGGTATCGCAGCGATACACCGTGCCCGCCACGGCAGGCGCCGAACCCAACAGGCCCAGCAAAATGAGAATGGCCCCGGCCCCTTTCATGCCCCGACGGTACCCGCGCACCCTGCTCTTGACAAGGATTTGATGTCCATGAACGGACTTGGGTCGCACAAAACCCTGAAATTACCGCGTCTGCACGTAAACTATGCCCCCGGCGCGGATTCACCGCCGTCTTCCCGGAAGTCTCATGTCCGACACGATCCACGCGCTCGTAGGCGCTGCGCCGTCTGTCTGCCTGCCTGGAAAAGGGATCGCTTCTACCGCCATTGGCAAGCCTTCAGCGTTTGCGGCAGTGCGGGGCAAGCTGTTCATCGAAACCCACGGCTGCCAGATGAATGAATATGACTCGGCACGGATGGCCGACGTCCTGGCGGCTTCTGACGGCCTTGAACTGACCCAGATCGTCGAAGAAGCCGACGTGATCCTGGTCAATACCTGCTCAATCCGCGAAAAAGCCCAGGAAAAAGTCTTCAGCCGGCTGGGCCGCTGGAAGGCGCTCAAGGCCGATGGTCGCCCGGTGCTGATCGGTGTAGGCGGCTGCGTGGCGTCGCAGGAGGGGGCCGCGATCGTCAAGCGCGCACCCTATGTCGACCTGGTGTTCGGCCCACAGACCCTGCACCGGCTGCCGGAGTTGATCGCGGCCCGGCGCACCACCGGCCAACCGCAGGTGGACATCAGCTTCCCCGAGATCGAGAAGTTCGATCGCCTGCCGGCACCTCGCGCCGACGGGCCCACCGCGTTCGTGTCGATCATGGAAGGCTGTTCGAAATACTGCTCGTTCTGCGTGGTGCCTTACACCCGTGGCGAAGAAGTCAGTCGGCCCTTCGAGGACGTGCTGGTCGAAGTGGCGCAGCTCGCTGCGCAGGGCGTGCGCGAGGTCAACCTGCTCGGGCAGAACGTCAACGCCTATCGCGGCTCTTACGCAGACAACGAAGTCGCCGACCTCGGCCTGTTGATCCGCGCCGTCGCCCAGATCGATGGCATCGACCGCATTCGCTTCACCACCTCGCATCCGCTGGAATTTTCCGATTCGCTGATCGAGGCCTATCGCGATGTTCCGCAACTGGCCAACTACCTGCACCTGCCGGTCCAGTCGGGCAGCGACCGCATCCTGTCGGCAATGAAACGCGGTTACACCACGCTGGAATTCAAGCAGAAGATCCGCAAGCTGCGTGCAGTAAGGCCAGGCATTTCCGTGTCATCGGACTTCATCGTGGGCTTTCCCGGCGAAACCGAAGCCGATTTCGACAAGACCATGCAGCTGATCCAGGACATCGGCTTCGACCAGTCGTTTTCTTTCGTCTATTCGCGGCGGCCAGGAACCCCCGCGGCCGACCTGCACGACGACACGCCCGATGCCGTCAAGCACGCGCGCCTGGAACGACTGCAGGCGCACATCACCGCACATGCGGCGACGATTTCCGCCGCGATGATCGGCAGCGTGCAACGGGTGTTGGTCGAAGGCCCCTCGCGAAAAGATCCCAACGAGTTGACCGGCAGGACCGAAAACATGCGCCCGGTTAATTTCGCCGGTGACATGCGACTGGTCGGGGACTTCGTCGATGTCATCATCACCGCGGCAATGCCGAATTCGCTGCGTGGCAGGATTGTGGCACCCACCGATTCTGCGTAGCACGGGTTTTAACCCGCCTTGAAACTAATCCAGGCGTTTGCGGAATCGAGAAATCGCCAGCGTCATCATCACCGCGGTGAATGCGAGCAGCGCCAGCACTTCCGGCCACAATTCGGTCAGGTGCGCGCCGCGCAACATCACCCCGCGGATGAGGCGCAGGAAATGCGTCAACGGCAGTAATTCCGCCAGCCACTGGATGATCTTCGGCATGCCTGCAAACGGGAACATGAATCCCGACAGCAGGATCGACGGCAGGAACACGAAGAACGTCATCTGCATCGCCTGGAACTGCGACTGGGCCTTGGTCGAGATCAGCAATCCCAGCGTGAGGTTGGCAAGGATCAACAACACTGCCGCGATATAGACGTCGACCACGCCACCACGCACCGGCACCTGGAACAGCCAGACACCCAAGGCCAGCACCACCGTCGTCTGGATCAGGCCAATCGCCACATACGGCACCACCTTGCCGATCATCAGCTCGCTGCGGCTTAACGGCGTGGCGATCAACATTTCCATGTTGCCGCGCTCGCGTTCACGCACGATCGCGATGCTGGTGAACATCACCATCGTCATGGTCAGGATCACGCCGATCAAACCCGGCACGATGCTGACCGCCGAGCGCCGCTCAGGATTGTAGAAGGCCACCACGCTGATCGGCGGCTGCGGTGGCGTGCTCGCAAACGGAACGCCTCGGGACGTCACGGCGCTGTCCAATGGCACCTGCGCCAGTTGCGTGGCCGCACCCTGCACCGCGGTATCAGTGCCATCGACAAGCACCTGCGCGACCACGCGTCCGTCGATGCGGCGGCGCTCGAAATCCTGTGGAATCACGATGCCGACATTGATGCGGCCGCGACGGATCGCGGCCATCAGCTCCTGCGGCGTACGCACGTCGATCACCGGCGTCACCACGCCGGTCGCCAGCATGTCCATCACCAGCGTGCGCGAACCCGCGGTGTTGGCTTCGTCGGAAATCCCCGCCGACAACCCACGCAGCGTGAAGTTGATCGCGTATCCGAACAACACCAGTTGCATCACCGGGACGCCCACGATCATCGCAAGCGTGACGCGATCGCGGCGAAGCTGCCGCAGCTCCTTCTGCACGACCGCCAGCAATCGACGCAATTTCATGGCGCGTGTTTCCTCATGGCGCGTGCTCCGTCCGTGGCTTCTGCGTTCGCGCCTGTTTGTCCAGCACTTCGTCGCTTGTCACCGCAACGAACACGTCTTCCAGGTTTGGTTCGACCGCTTCAACCTGCGCATCAGGAGCACTCTGGCTGAGCGCGCCGCGCAACCACCGGATCGCGTCCGCGTTGCTGGTGCCGGACTGCCGCGTCAGTACCCGCAGTGCATTGCCGACCTGCGCGACGCTGACCACACCGTCGATCCCACGCAATGCCTGCTGCACCTGCCGCGGCTGGGCAGCCTGCACGATGTAGGTGCGCCCTTCGAGCTTCTTCTCCAGCTCCGCTGGCGTCGCGTCCGCGACCAGCCTGCCGCGATCGAGCACGGCCAGGCGATGGCAGCGTTCGGCTTCGTCCATCAGATGGGTCGACACCAGGATGGTGGTGTCCTTGTCGGTCAACTCGAACAGCTTTTCCCAGAAGTCGCGGCGCGATTCAGGATCCACGGCGCTGGTCGGTTCATCCAGGAACAGCAGTTCGGGTTCGTGGATGACTGCGCCCGCCAGCGCCAGGCGTTGCTTCTGGCCTCCGCTCATGGTGCCGGCCAGTTGTTTTTCACGATCGGCGAAGTCGTATTCCTCGATCAGCGCATCGACTCGCTGTCGCGTGCGGGCACGAGGCAGATCGTGGATCGCAGCGAGGAATTCCAGGTTCTCGCGCACCGTCAGGTCCTCGAACAGCGAGAACTTCTGGGTCATGTAACCGATCCGCGTGCGCAGCGCTTCGGCCTGCTGCGGAATCTTCAGCCCAAGCACTTCGATCTCGCCGTCGGTCGGCGTCAGCAACCCACACAGCATGCGGATGGTCGTCGATTTTCCAGAACCATTCGGCCCGAGGAATCCGTAGACGTGCTTCGCCGGCACATCCAGGTCGACGTTGTCCACCGCGACCAGCTCGCCGAAGCGCTTGGTCAGGTTGCGTGCGCGGATGGCGATGTCAGATGCGTTTTGGCTAGCCATTGGATCGCGGTCGGATTCCAGACCGATACGAACCAGCGCACTTGCTCATCGCGTGGCACTTCCGTCAAACACGACACGTACCGGCAGGCCAGCCGGCAGTCGCGATGCCTGGCTGCCGTTCAACTGGATTTCCGCCAGATAGCTCAAACGCGCAGCGTCCTTGCCAGTCAGCGCGTAATACGGTGTGAAGCTCGGTTCGCTACGGATCATGCGCACGGTTCCCGGGTAGGCCTGCTTGCGACCTCCGACAATCACCTGCATGTGATCGCCGACGTTGACCTTCGTGCGTTGCTGCTCGGGCACATACACCCGCGCATAGGGCGCACCGCCAACCAGCAGGATCGCCAAGGACGCGCCGACCGGCGCCTGGTCACCGAGCTTGTACGGCAGGCTGTCGACAAGTGCATCGCGTGGTGCAACCACATTGAGTTTCTCCAGCGTGACCGCCTGTACTGCTGCCTGCGCCTGCGACGCGCGCACGGCAGCCTGGCCTTGCGCAATTTGTTCCATGCGCGTGCCGTGTTGGAGCTCGGCTAACGCCGCGCTCGCTGCCTGCACCTGCGCGTCGGCACTGCCCGCGGCAGCACGCGCGCGGTCGACGTCAGCAGCCGCGACCAGCTGCCTGCGGCCCAACGGTTGCAAGCGTGCGTAGTACGCCTGGGCGTCGCGTGCCTGCGCCCGCACCGCGGCCAGTTGCGCGCGCGCCTGCGCGATGGCTTCACTGCGCGGCCCGGCTTGAAATTCGGCGAGCGCGCCACGCTGGCGCTGGACTTCGGCTTTCGCGGCATCTTCCGAGGACTGCGTGCGCGCGGCTTCGAGCCGCAGCAGCGATTGCCCCGCACGCACGCGTTCGCCCTCATGCACATTGATCGCCACGATGCGTTCGGCGGCCGGCGCGGGCATCGTGATGCGGTCGTACTCAAGCGTGCCGAGTGCCTGTGGCGGCTCGGCTTGGCACCCGGCGAGAACCGCGACCACTGCGATTGCCGGGATCCACCTTCGAAGTTCGCTTGCCATGCTTGTGCCGTCCTTCATTCCACGCCAATCCCGCGATCCAGCAACGCAAGCGTGTGGTCGCGCAACGCATCCGCATCAATGTCATCGGCTTGGAAAACCTGTCGCCAGATCGGGGCGCCAGCCGCGGGGAACAGCGTCAATCCGATCAGCGACACCATCAGCAGCCGCGGGTCGAGGCCGGGATTGAGTTGCCCTTCCTGCTGTGCTTGCGCGAATCGCGCGGCCAATACCCGTGGGACCTGAGACGCCAGGCGTTCGACCACCAACGTGCGCAACGCGCCGCCCTCGCACAGGACCTCACGCACCCACAACGCCGGCAGCCATGGATGGCGCGCGACGGTGTCGCTTACGCCGCGCACGAAGGCCTCGATGATCGGCTGGACGTCACCTTGCAATGCACCGGCCTGTAATACCGGTTCGCGAACCGCGGCAAACGCCGGCATGAATCGCTCCTCGACCACCGCCTCGCGCAATTGCGACGTGTCGCCGAAGTAGTAATGAAGCAACGCCGGAGTGACACCGGCTTCGCGGGCGATGCTGCGCAGCGACGTCGCGGCGATGCCCGTGCGGACGAAGCAGGCCACGGCAGCATCCAGAAGTCGTTCGCGCAAATCGGGGCCTTCCCCGGGCGGGCGTCCGGCGCGACGTTTGGGCTTGGCTGGTTTTAGCCGGATGCTCGGCGACATGCATATATTAATCACCTGTTTAATTAAATTTGCAAGTCCATATTTTGTCGCCCTGATCCTGCTTGATCTGGCTTTTGCTCCCTTCGTCGCGCAAGCTTGGATGCCGCGTGCAGCGCCCCTCTGACGGAAGAATTTCCCAACCATGGCTGCCGATACAACGTCTGATTTCGTCCTTGATCCGCCCGATACCGAACGCCTGGCCAACCTCGCCGGACCATTCGATGCCCATCTGCGCCAGCTCGAATTGCGCATGGGCGTGCAGATCGCCAATCGCGGCAACATCTTCCGCATCACCGGCCCGCTGGAAGCAGTACGCAAATCCGAAACGCTGCTACGCGAGCTGTGGCGTGATGCAGAGGATGAAGTGCTGACCACGCCCGCCATCCACCTGCGCATCGCCGAGGCAGGGGCGTCGATGCCGGCCAGTGGTGAGGCGACTTCCAGTCATTACAGCCCGCAGGACGTGACCATCCAGGTCAAGCGTGGCACCGTGCGTGGACGCGGCGCCAACCAGTCGAAATACCTGCATGCGATCGCCGCGCACGACATCAACTTCGGCATTGGCCCGGCCGGCACCGGCAAGACGTTCCTCGCCGTGGCGATGGCGGTCGAAGCACTGAATGAATCACGCGTGCAGCGCCTGATCCTGGTGCGGCCAGCGGTGGAAGCCGGGGAAAAACTCGGCTTCCTGCCAGGGGATCTCAGCCAGAAGGTCGATCCGTACCTGCGTCCGCTGTACGACGCGCTGTACGAAATGCTCGGCGTGGAAAAGGTCATCAAGCTGCTGGAAAAAAATGTCATCGAGATCGCGCCGCTGGCCTACATGCGCGGACGCACGCTCAACGACGCCTTCGTCATCCTGGATGAAGCGCAGAACACGTCGATCGAGCAGATGAAGATGTTCCTGACCCGGATTGGTTTCGGGTCCACCGCAGTCGTGACGGGGGACATGACGCAGATCGACCTTCCAAAGCACCAGAAGTCCGGTCTGAAAGATGCCGTGGAGGTGTTGCGCGGTGTTGATGGCATCAGTTTCACGTTCTTCGAATCACGCGATGTCGTGCGGCACGCGCTGGTCGCGCGCATCGTCAACGCGTATGAGGCCCGCGATGCTCACGATGAAGCCGCGAAGCCGGCGTAGGATAAGCACGCTGCGATTGCGGATCCAGGGAGCGCACACCATGACCAAAGGCCCAATCCATCTCGATGTGAGTGTCGGCTATGCCGTCCCGCGCGCCGGGTTGCCTTCGTCGATGAGTTTTCGCAAATGGATTGCCGCAGCGCTGGAAAACCGCATCCGCGACGCCGACCTTGCCGTGCGCATTGTTGGTGCGCGCGAAGGCCGCGCGCTCAACCGGCACTATCGCGGCAAGGATCAGGCAACCAACGTATTGAGTTTCCCGGCCGAGATGGCCGAGGGCGTCAAGTTTCCCAAGGGCGTCAAGATGCCCCTGCTGGGAGATCTCGTGCTGTGCGCTCCGGTCATTGCCCGGGAAGCACGCGAACAGAAAAAGCCCCTGCTCGCCCATTACGCGCATTTGACCGTGCACGGCGCACTGCACCTGCTCGGCTGGAACCATGACGATGACACCGACGCCGAATGCATGGAGCAGCTGGAACGGGAAATCCTGTCCGGCTTGGGGATCGAGGATCCATATAGTCCGCTGTGACTTCGTGTGTGCGCTGGACCTGCTGTGAGTTCACTTGGGGAAGTTGATGCTCGTCATTCCGATGACTATCCGCGGGTCGATCGCCCTGTTCACATTGATGCTTGCCACATGCGCCCAGGCAAGTACCACCACCAGCGAGGCTGCACGCTGGCAACGCCAAGCGCAGGCGGTGACGATTACCCGTGACGACTGGGGTATCGCACATGTGCACGGCAAAACGGATGCCGATGCGGTATTTGGCATGGCGTACGCGCAAGGCGAGGACGACTTCAACCGGGTCGAGACCAACTACCTCAATGCCATGGGGCGTCTGGCAGAAACAGAGGGCGAGTCCGCGTTGTGGCAGGACCTGCGAATGAAGCTCTTCATCGATCCAGTGCAGCTGCAATCGATGTATATAAAAAGCCCAACATGGTTGCAGTCGCTGATGACCGCCTGGGCCGACGGATTGAATTTCTATCTGACAACGCACCCCGACGTGCATCCACGGGTCATCCGGCATTTCGAGCCGTGGATGGCGTTGAGTTTCACCGAGGGCAGCATTGGCGGTGACATCGAGCGCATTTCGCTACACGAGCTTGAACACTTCTACGGCAAGGATCAAAAACCGATCGCACGGGTCGCCCCGCCATCGAGTTGGCATGAGCCATCGGGCTCCAACGGTATTGCGATCTCACCGAAGTTGACTGCGAACGGCCACGCGCTTTTGCTGATCAATCCTCACACGTCGTTTTTCTTCCGCTCCGAATTGCAGATGACCAGCGACGCCGGGCTGGATGTCTATGGCGCGGTGACGTGGGGGCAATTCTTCGTCTATCAGGGATTCAATCGCCATGCCGGCTGGATGCATACGTCGACCGGCGCGGATGTCGTCGATGAGTTCTTGGAAACCATCGTGCGCAAGAATGGGGCTTACTTTTATCGTTATGGCGAAGCATTGCGGCCGGTGGACGTGCGGGAGATCCGGGTTCCATATCGTGCAGCCAACGGCTCGATGGCCCAACGCAGCTTTACTGTGTATGCGACCCATCACGGCCCGATCGTGCGCGAGAAGGATGGGGAATGGATCGCCGTCGCACTGATGAACAAACCACTGGAAGCGTTGCAGCAAAGCTGGCTTCGCACGAAGGCCACTGATTATGCGAGTTACAGGAAAGTCGCAGGTTTGAAGGCCAATTCGTCCAACAACACGATCTTCGCCGATGACAAGGGCGAGATCGCGTACCTGCACCCACAGTTCATTCCAAAACGCGATAATCGCTTCGATTACACGCAGCCCGTCGATGGCAGCAATCCAGCCACGGACTGGAATGGGCTGCATGCGCTCGATGACGCGCCGCACCTGCTCAATCCCACCAACGGCTGGATCTTCAACACCAACGACTGGCCGTATTCCGCCGCAGGAAGTTTCAGTCCGAAACGCGCCGACTATCCGCGATACATGGACAGTGTCGGGGAGAATCCGCGTGGCCTGCATGCCATGCGCGTGCTTGCGGACAAGCACGATTTCACCCTGCCCTCGCTGATCACGTCGGCATTCGATTCGTACCTGCCCGCCTTTGCGACATTGATCCCGGTGCTGGTCGCCGATTTCGACGCGCTGCCTGCGAACGATCCGCTCAGAGCAAAACTTGCCGGCCAAGTCACAATGCTGCGCAGCTGGGACGATCGCTGGGGAATTGCCTCGATGCCGACGTCACTCGCGGTGTTCTGGGGCGACACGCTCTGGGACGCGGTCAGCGCCGCCGCGAAATCCTCGAACACATCGGTGTACGACTACATGGCCGACAAGGCCGGGAGCGCGACACGCTTGCACGCCCTTGTCGAAGCATCCGACCGGCTGCAACACGATTTCGGCAGTTGGGGCGTGCCGTGGGGCGAGGTCAATCGTTTCCAGCGCATCAGCGGCGCCATCGTGCAGCCGTTCGATGATTCAAAACCCAGCATTCCGGTGCCATTCGTCTCTTCTCGCTGGGGGTCGCTCGCCTCG
>JBBSUF010000019.1:0-27642 GCA_038235185.1 Lysobacterales bacterium | reverse complement strand
GCCTTCATGCTGGCGCTCTGCGACAGGTCGAGCAGCACCGATGCGAGGGTGTCGTCCTTGTCCTGCAGCCGGACGCCGCCGACCAGGTCCGCGTCGTTTTCCTGGCGGGCGAGCCAGCGCGCTGCCTGCGAGGATGCGCCGCGCTGGGACAGGACAAACACCGACGAGCCACTGGCATCCGGGCTGGGGGAGGAGTCGGCGTGGATCGAGACGAACAGATCCGCCTTGGCCGCACGCGCTTTCTGGTATCGCTCGGTCAGCGGGATGAAGACGTCGGTGTCGCGGGTGAGGTAAGCGCGCAGCCCCGGCGTGGCGTTGACTTGCCGCGCGAGTTCCTTGGCAATTGCCAGGGTCACCATTTTCTCGCGGCTTCCGCCCGGACCATGGGCACCGGGATCCTGGCCGCCGTGGCCTGGATCGATGGCGATGATCAACGGACGCATGCCGCCCCGACGCATCACGTCCTGCATGGTCTTGACTGCGCCGCGCGAATAGGCCGGCGCGACTTCAGCGGGTGCAACGCGCGTCGGCTCTCCTGTTGCAATCCGGGTCGGCACGCCTGTCGCGATCCTCCCCGAGGTCGCGTCCGTCGGAGTGATGACGCTCGCCTGTGGATGCGTCACCACTGGCGAAGCAACGGCCGGCACGTGCCTGATGGATTCGTCCGGCAAGCTTGTCACCAGGCGCGATGTGGCTGCAGTGGAATCCGCGCCCGTTTCAGAGCCGGATGAATCAGCATTTGATCGATCAGGATTGGGCGGTCCAACGTGAGGCTGGCCCACGGTTGGCTGCGATGTCGCAGTCAGGCCCTGAAGGACAGGCTGATGAGTAGCCGGACCACCCGAGCCGTCATCAGGCCATTCAAGCACCAGACGTGGGCCATCGATGCCTGCCTCGTAATGGGGCTTGAGCGCCGTCACCGACGTGGCCAGGTCGAACACGATCCTGGTGGTGCCGGGCAATGGCTGCCCGCTACGAATGCCTTTCACCACGCCCGCCGCCGCCGGCAGGCGCAAGCCGTGCCTGAGTCGCGAGTCGGGTAGATCCACGACCAGCCGGGCCGGGTTCGCCAGGGAAATCAATCGGTAGTCAGCCTCGCTGTCCATGCGCAGCTCAGCACGCGTGCCGGTAGGGCCACTGGCCAGTTGCAGGCTGCGCAACTCCCCGGCGTGCGCCAGGTTCCAGCAGACGGCGGCGAGCAGCGCCATGCCGAGCAGGACTTGCTGGATGTGGTTGCCCTTGGTGCGCATGCCCGGATTCAAGCACCAACCGCAGGGGTTTGCAATCAATTTTTCCTTATATATCCGTAGGCTGGCGGCACTTCCTGACTTCCGGATTCAGCAACGGCTCGCAAGCTACAGTTTCAGACAGTCGCGCGAGCCAGTCACTGCTTGCTTCGGAATCAGGGTCGATGGTGACCTCGCGCCCCTCGCCCGCCACCGCCAGGGCGATTCTCAGATCGGCCACTGGCAGGCTGCGCCCACCTCGTTCGGGCCACTCCACCAACCACAATCCGGCCCCGGTATCGTCCAACGCAAGGAATTCCAGCTCCGCGGCATCTGCGATCCGATACAGGTCCAGGTGCAGGGCCTTCGCGCCGTCCGGCAAGGTGTAATGCTCGACCAGCGTGTACGTGGGGCTGCGAATCGCACCATCGACTCCCAAGGCCCGCAACCAAGCCCGTGCGAGGGTCGACTTGCCCGCGCCGAGATCGCCCTGCAGATAAATGATTGCTCGGCGAGGCTGGGTTTGCGCCAACGCGCGGGCCAGCACGTCAGTGGCCTCAGCATCGTGCAGGTACAGGCGCATCACGACACTGTCTCAATGGGTAGCGGGTTGGACAACCTGCGCAGGTGAGTGAGCAGATCGGATGGCAGCAATCCACGCTCGCCGTTATCGCTCGCTGCGGCGTCGCCAGCAGCAGCGTGCAGCAGCGCACCGCAAGAGGCCGCGTTGAACGCGTCCAGACCCTGCGCACGCAAGGCAGCGATCACTCCGGTCAACAGGTCACCCATGCCGCCGACGGCCATTCCCGGATTGCCGGCAGCAATGACGAAGGGCGCATGGTTTGGCGCGGCGACAATCGTGCCGGCGCCCTTCAGTACGACGACACATTTGTAGCGTTCAACCAGTGCGTCAGCCGCGGAAAACCGATCCGCCTGCACGTCACTGGTTGCGATGCCCAGCAGGCGTCCGGCTTCGCCAGGATGCGGCGTGAGGATCGTGTCTTCCGGCAATGCGCGCGGGTGTTGCGCAAGCAGGTTCAAGCCATCGGCATCAATCACAAGCGATTTACGGCCTGCCATTGCGGTGTCGAACATCTCCACACCCCACGTAGCTTGGCCAAGACCAGGCCCGATGGCAACGATGTCGGCACCGTCAATGAGTGGTGTCAAAGCATCAACATCTTCGACGCCGACCGCCATGACTTCGGGCCTATGCGCCAGCAGTGCGGTGATGTGCGCCGCACGCGTGGCCACGCTCACCAGGCCCGCGCCGCTGCGCAATGCCGCGTCGGCGCACAGCAAGATCGCGCCACCGCTTCCACTGTCGCCACCGATGCACAGCACGTGGCCATTGGCACCCTTGTGGGTGTTGCGTTGTCGCGGGCGCAGCCAGTCAACGAGTGCATCGACACCTACCGAACGCGCTGTTGGCGACACGTCCTCCAGCGTCACGTTGAGCGAGTCCACGTCGAGCTGACCGCAGAAATCAATTGCAGCACCCGTCTGCAATCCGCAGTGAGGCGCAATGAATTGCAGCGTGCGTGCCGCGCGGACCGCTAGACCCGGGGCGTTGCCCGTGTCGGCATCGACGCCGCTTGGTACGTCGATCGAGAAGACAGCAGCTGGGCTTGCATTGATCGCTTCGATGAACATTGAGGCCGCCGAATCCGGTGCGCGCGTCAGACCGATGCCGAACACCGCATCAACGATGAGTTCAGCATCGGAAATCGCATCCAGACTCTGCGTTACAGCTCCTCCGGCCGACTGATACCCAGCGCAGGCACGCAACGCCAGTTCGCCGCGCGGCTCGCCCAACTGCACGAGGCTCACCTGGCGACCGCCTTGAAGCGCATGCAGCGCGAGCACATACCCGTCGCCACCGTTGTTGCCTGGCCCGCAGGCGACCACGACCCGTTGGGCCTGTGGCCAGTTCGCCAGCAGGTAGTGCCAGGCCGCCAAACCTGCGCGCTGCATCAGCGCGAAGGGATCGCCGGAGGCTGTCGCTGCAGCAGCTTCGATCTCGCGCAGGCACTGTCGGTTGTAAAGGTTGATCGCATGGGACATCACTGAATTCTATACTTCACGTGTGCAAGCCAATATCGACATCGCCGCCGACACCAGGATCGCGCCGGATTACACTGCTATCGCGCAGACCGTAAAAATGCTTGCGCGATCGGCAGGTTTCCAGCGATGCGGCATCAGTGACGTTGAGCTCGGCGATGACGAAGCCCATCTGCGTGATTGGCTGGCGCAAGGCCTATACGGATCGATGGACTGGATGGCGCGGCATGGCGACAAGCGCTCGCGGCCGCAGGAGTTGCTGCCCGGCACTGTTCGCGTGATAGCGGTGGGCCTGGATTACGGACGTGATGGTGAACAAGCGTGGGCAACCTTGGCCGATGGCGAACATGCCTACGTCGCCCGCTATGCGCTGGGCCGCGACTATCACAAATTGATGCGCCAACGTCTGCAGGCATTGGCCGATCGTATCGCCGAGGAAGTCGGGCCGTTCGGGCATCGCGTCTTCGTCGACTCCGCGCCCGTGCTTGAGCGCGCATTGGCACGCAATGCGGGCCTGGGCTGGATCGGCAAGCACACCTGCCTGATCGACAAGGATGGCGGCTCGTGGTTCTTCCTCGGCGAAATCTACGTCGACCTGCCGCTGCCCATCGATGCGCCTGCCAGCGAGCATTGCGGGACGTGCACGCGTTGCATCGACATTTGCCCGACGCAGGCGATCACTGCGCCATACCGGCTGGATGCGCGCCGCTGCATCAGTTACCTCACCATCGAACATGAAGGTGCGATCGATGAAGCATTGCGCCCGCTGATCGGCAACCGCATCTTCGGTTGCGATGATTGCCAGCTGGTGTGTCCCTGGAACAAGTTCGCGAAGAAAACCGACGAGCCTGATTTCCGCGCCCGCAACGATCTGGACAACGCGACGTTGGCGCAGCTGTTTGCGTGGACACAAGATGAATTCCTGCAGCGCACCGAAGGCTCGGCGATCCGTCGCAGTGGTTATGAGCGTTGGCTCCGCAACATCGCGATCGCACTGGGTAATGCGCCAGGCAGCGCGGACGTGCTCAATGCACTGGAATCACGTCGAGACAGCGACAACGCCGTCGTGCAGGAACATGTCCTTTGGGCGCTGGCCCAACACGCCGGCCGTCAAAATGCTGGCCTTCCTCTGCGGCTTTCGCCCGGATAACGCCTCTCAGGCTGCGGCTTGTGCCGGAATCGAGGTGTTGGTATGCGTCAGCAGGTTATGGCGATCGACATAGACCAGCGTTGGCTTGTGCTCGATGGCCTCGGCCTCATCGCAGGTGCCATAGGCACAAATGATGACCAGGTCGCCCGGCTGTGCGCGATGCGCGGCGGCGCCGTTGACTGAAATCAAACCGCTGCCTTCTTCGCCACGGATCGCATAGGTCACGAAGCGCTGGCCGTTGTTGACGTTGAAGATGTGCACCTGCTCGTATTCGCGGATGCCCGAGATGTCCAGCAGGCGACCATCGATCGCACAGGAGCCTTCGTAGTGCAGTTCGGCATGGGTCACCGTCGCACGGTGGATTTTGGCTTTGAGAACGTTCAGTTGCATCGTCGGTCTCCGCCCGGGGCAAAGCACTGAGGAAGTATCAGGGCGGCAGTGTAGGCAGCGTTTTGCCGCGCTGCAACATCGGCCGACGGAGGTCAGCTGGCCTTGGGATTTCCGGAGACGAACGAAATGTTGTCGATCAGCCGTGTACGGCCCAGCCGGGCAGCAATCAACGCGACCAGAGCCCCCCCTTCACCGACGGCAGGTTCGGTGAGATCCGGCCGCCGCACGACCGCGTAGTCGACGATGTAGCCATGCGTTTCCAGCCCGGAGCGAGCCGCCGCTTCGATCTCGAGGCAGGGCATGTTCGCAGCTACAGCGGCCTCCATCTGTAGCAAGGCTTGATGGATCTGGGGTGCCAGAACCCGCTCGTCGACAGACAGGTACTGGTTGCGGGAGCTCATCGCCAGTCCATCCGCTTCACGCAGGGTCTCGCCCGCCAGTATTTCGACCGGAAACCCGAGATCGCGCACCAGATATCGGATCACGGCGAGTTGCTGGTAATCCTTGCGGCCGAAGATCGCGAGGTCCGGCTGCACCTGGTTGAACAACCGCGCGACGACGGTGGCGACGCCGTCGAAATGTCCGATGCGATGCGCGCCCTCCAGGAGATCGCTCACGCCCGGCACGCGCACCTGAACCGTCGCATCAACGCCGTGCGGATACATGGTGTCAACCGATGGCAGCCACAACAGATCGCAACCGGCGGCCGCAAGTCCTGCGGCATCGGCCTGCGGGGTGCGTGGATAGCGGGCGAAATCCTCATTCGGGCCGAACTGGGTGGGATTGACGAACACGCTGGCGACGACGCGATCGGCATGCGTACGCGCCATTTCGACGAGCGAGTAATGACCGGCATGCAAGTTGCCCATCGTCGGCACGAAGCCGATGCGCAAGCGGGCGCGCTTCCAGTCGCGTACTTGCGCACGCAGCGCGGCGATGTCACTGACGGTGTCGATCATGCGTCCGGTTTCCGACGTCAACGAGTCACGCGTAGCTGTGCTCGGCGTCGGGAAAACTGCCATCGCGCACGGCATCGGCAAACGCGCGAACCGCGCCGGCGATCGATCCGCCTTCGCCCAGGAAGTCCTTGACGAACTTCGGACGCCGGTGCCCGCTGTTGATCCCGAGCAGGTCGTGCAGGACCAGCACCTGGCCGTCACAGCGCGGGCCCGCACCAATGCCGATCGTGGGAATGGAAATTGCCGCGGTAATGTCGGCGGCAACCGGTGATGGCACGCATTCGAGCACCAGCATCGAGGCGCCTGCGTCCGCAACGGCAAGCGCATCGCTGCGCAGTGTTTGCGCCGCGCGCTCATCCCGGCCCTGCACTTTGTAGCCGCCCAAACGCAGCACCGATTGCGGGGTCAGGCCCAAGTGTGCACAAACGGGGATTTCGCGCTCGACGAGAAACCGGATGACATCGAGTTTGTGGCCCGCCCCTTCCAGCTTGACCATGCCCGCGCCAGCCTGCAGGCATCGCATCGCCGCATCCAGCGCGCGTGCGCAGGTGGCATCGGCCTGGAACGGGAAATCTGAAATCAACATCGCGGTCGACAAACCGCGCGCCACGCAAGCCGTGTGATACACGATGTCCTCGACACGCACCGGCAGCGTGCTGGCATGTCCCTGTACGACCATGCCAAGCGAATCGCCCACCAGGACCAGATCGACGCCGTTGTCATCCAGTGTGTGCGCGAAGCTGGCGTCGTAGGCAGTGAGCATCACCAGCCGGCGTCCAGCACGCTTGGCGTCGGCGAGCATCGGCACGGTCCACGGCTTGCGTTCTGGACGGTCGGTCATGGCGGCGTACATGATTTCCTGATTCTCCGGCGAAAGCCGGGGATTTGCATGGCGGTCATCGAACGAGGCGCTAGCCTACGACCTCGATGCCCTCGTAGGCCAGCACCGCCAGTGCATCCTGCACCCTGCCCCGACCCGGGATCAACGCCTGCGGATCGACATCCAGCAGCGGCAGCAATGCAAACGCGCGTTCGTGCAGGTGTGGGTGCGGCACGTGCAGGCCTGGTTCGTCGATGATGCTGTCGCCATAAAGAAGCAGGTCGAGGTCGAGGATGCGGGGCCCCCAGCGTTCGCGTCGTTCACGGCCATTCAAGCGCTCTATGCCAAGCAGTCCGTCCAGCAATGCGCGTGGGTCCAGGGTTGTTTCCAGCATCGCCACGGCATTGATGAAATCCGCCTGCCTGGTGACACCCCATGCCGGCGTGCGATACATCCTGGACGCGTGCAGCAGGCGTGTCTGCCCCAGCGCATCGAGATCCCGCAACGCCTTTCGCAGTACCCCAAGTGAATCGCCAACATTGCCACCCAAACCCACCAAGGCCCGCACTGGCATGCCCGGGCCGATCCCGTTCACTCAGCAATTCACTCCGAAGGCACTGGTCGGCGACGCCGGCGGCGGCGCTTGCGTGGCGCGCCATCCGCAGTCTCTGCGATATCCGTGGCATCCACATCATGCGCATCGTCCACGGCTTCCTGCGCATCCACCGGCAAGGCAAGGTCGTCGCGCGGCAGCGTTTGCGCATGCGTCCAGAACGCGACTTCCTCGGCATGCTCGTTGGAGGCGAACTGGCGCAATACCAGGAAATCGTAGGCTGCGCGAAATCGAGGATGCGCGAGCAATCGGGCCACTCGCTTGGGTTGGCGTTGCGAGAGGCGCGCTTGCAGCAGCCAGATTTCCTGCATTGGCAACGAGAAGCGGCGCGGGAGTGCAACTGTTGTCAGCTGGTGCACGGTAACGCGGTCGGCCGCGCGGCGCTGCGCGTCGGCCGCATGCACGCCTTGCGCCTGGAGTGCCATCAATGCGCGGCAGTACGCAGGCCACAACAGCAACGCGAATAGGAAGGCGGGCGACACCGGCTGGTCGTCTGCGACACGCGCGTCCGTGCCACGCAGGCCTTCGAGCAGCATCTGGCGCAAGGCGCCGCTGCGATTGGATTTCAGCGCCGCAGCGGTTTCCGGCAACAACGCGGGCAACAAGCCGTGGTGCTCCAGTGCGATGAAACTATTGACGGCGTGCCCGGAGAGGAACAGCTTCAGGCACTCCTCGAATAGTCGCGCCGGCGCCGACTCGCGTAGCAGGCCGCCCAGTTGCGCAATCGGCGTCGCGCTGGCGTCGTCGATATGGAAGCCGAGTTTCGCCGCCAGCCTGACCGCGCGCAGCATCCGCACCGGATCTTCGCGATACCGTTGCTCGGGATCGCCGATCAACTTGAGGACATGGTTCTGCACGTCCTCGAAACCACCGGTGTAATCCCGCACCGAGAAATCATCGATCGTGTAATACAGGGCATTGGCTGTGAAGTCGCGCCGCACGGCATCGTCCTCGATGGTGCCGAAGACATTGTCGCGCAGCAGGCGCCCGCCTTCATGCAGCTCGCGGTCGCCACTGCCATCGTCGATATTGGCGCGGAAGGTCGCGACCTCGATGATCTCGCGGCCGAACACGACATGCGCCAGGCGGAAGCGTCGCCCGATCAGGCGGCAGTTACGGAACAACTGGCGAACTTCGTCCGGCGTCGCACTGGTGGCGATGTCAAAATCCTTGGGGCGGCCGCCGACCAGCAAGTCGCGCACGGCGCCCCCAACCAGATAGCCGGCAAAGCCCGCATCGCGCAGGCGATACAACACCCGCAGCGCATTGGGACTGATGTCCTTGCGGGAGATGGTGTGCCCGTCGCGTGGAATGACTCGCAGCGTCGTTGAGGGGAACTCTGGCGGCGCAGCGTCGATCACGGGGTCGTTGGAATGGGTGGACATCGGAGGCGGCGTGGCCGCGAAGGTAAGCCAAAAGGCGGGGATCGCGTTGCCTGTGGCAATCGCGATCCATATACTAGCAAGCCTCGTGCGCAGGGCTCCCATTGCATGGCCTGACGATCAGGCCTCCGCCTCATTGGGCATTCCGCGTAGCCGCACTCCGCTCCCATCGTCTAGAGGCCTAGGACACCACCCTCTCAAGGTGGACACACGGGTTCGAATCCCGTTGGGAGTACCATCCTTATTCGACGGGCTTCCTGTCGCATCAAAACCCGGCCGCGACCGGGTTTTCGTTTGTGCTGCGCATCAATGGCCAAGCAAGCCCGCTAAACTAGCAGCGCATTTCCGACGGATCAAAGCCATGCCCTTCGTTGTCACCGAGGCCTGCATCAAGTGCAAATACACCGACTGCGTCGAGGTGTGCCCGGTCGACTGCTTCCATGAGGGCCCGAATTTCCTGGTCATCGATCCGGACGAATGCATCGATTGCACCTTGTGCGAACCGGAATGTCCGATCAACGCCATTTATCCGGAGGATGACGTGCCTGCGGGACAGGAGGCCTTCGTCGCATTGAACGCGGAGCTCTCCAAGGCATGGCCTGTCATCACCGTCCGCAAGGACGGGTTGCCCGATGCCAAGGAGTGGGAAGCCGTACCGGACAAACTGCCGCTGCTGGAACGATAAGTCCGCCCCTGCGTGTCCCGGCTCGTGTCAGGCAGCCGTTTGACCTTAGGACTATGTCTGCCGATCCGTCGCCGCCTGACGGGCCATGACGCTGTCGAGCGCCACGGCCTTTGCGCAAGGACTCAGCCAGCGCCGAGCGATGTCTTCAACGCTGCAATCAGCTTGGTCGCGGCGTCATTGTTGGCCGCTATGCCGCGGGGGTCGACGGCAGATACATATACGCCAGCGTCTACCTTGCTCACTCGCACCAGGAAATTCGCGCCCTGGTAGCTGACATCGTAGGTACCGAGCAACTGCGCCTTGGTGACGATCGTCAACCCCTCGGTGGCGGCCAGGGCGGTGCCGACTTTGTTGAACACGTCATCGCGATCGCCAGCCACGGTGAAACCCGAGGCGTTGTTCTGCGACGCTGCCGGCATCGAGGAGCGCGTCACCGACGAAGTATTGGCAGAGGGCGCTTGCATCGCGCCTTCGGTGTTGGGGCGGTCGAGATCGGGCGGGACTTCCAGCGGACGGGTTTCAGCGCTTTGCGCGTACACGCTGTGCTTCCTACTGAAGAAGTGGCAGCCGGACGTGCCGATCACGATCACCACCACGACGGCAGCGAACAGCGGACGGACGGCGCGGGAATGGGTTGTGTGGATCTGTCGCATGTTGGATCTCCTGCTGGGTCAGGCCGCGAGAGTGTCGCGGCAGGATTGTTCGAGTTTCTGGATCTGATCGGTAATACGGGTCACGCGCTCGGCGTAGATGGGCGACAGAGAGGTCAACGGCAGGCGCAGGCCCCTGCCGATCTGCAGGTGCGACAAGATCGCCTTGAGCGGGATGGGATTGGGCTCGACGCCGAGAAAATCGAAGATGTCCTGGAGCGCCGCATCCAGGCGCTGCACATCATCCTGCTTGCCGGCCATTGCCAGGTCATACAACGTGCGGAATGCGCGGGGAACGACGTTGGATGCGACCGAGATGACACCGTCAGCCCCCGCCAACATTGCCCGCGCAGCGGTCGGATCGTCCCCGCTCAATACGGCAAAGCCACCCGTTGCCGCAGGATCGCGCAACGGCAACAAAGCCGCCATGCGTTCGGGATCATTGCGCGCTTCCTTGATGCCGATAATGCGTGGATGCCCGCATAGCACGGCGACTGTCTCGGGCTGCAGGTCACAGCCGGTGCGGCTGGGAACGTTGTAAAGGACCACCGGAAGCGCGCCATCCTCGGCCACCGCGCGGTAATGGGCGATCAATCCGGTCTGTGTCGGGCGCACATAGGGCGGTGTCACGACCAGCGCGGCGTCCACACCCACGGCCGCGGCACGGCGGGTCTGTTCGATGGTCTTGTCGGTATTGGACAACCCGGTCCCGGCCAGCACCGGGACACGCCCAGCAATCAACTCCACGGCGCTACGCATGATCGCGTCATATTCAACGTCATGCAGCGCGGCGGCCTCCCCGGTGGAGCCAGCCACGACCACGCCCTGCGTCCCGCCGTCCAGCTGCAATTGCAGCAATCGGCGCCAGGCGTCCAGATCGAGCTCGCCGGCGGCCGTGAAAGGCGTTGCCAGGGCCGTGATGCTTCCTGAAATCCGCAAAGTTGCACTCTTGCTGGGCGGCCTGCACGGGATTGCGCAGACCATGGATCATGGACGGTGAATAGCCACCCGACATGTTACTTGCGGCGTCAAACCACGGGCAAGTATGCTGGCTGCGGCATCCGGCCGCCGGCAAGACACCGGATACCGTTCAGCCCCCTTTCGCAGCGGACGCCGCCTTGACCGATTCCGACACCGCTCCACGTCCGCCGCCGAATGAGAACCATCTGCTGATCAACGCCTATACGACGCATCCGCAGTCGCCGCTGCTGTCGGTCACGCGGCGGATTTCCGATAGCGGCTGCAACCTGGTGGACACCCGCTTGAGCACCGTGGGG
Source organism: Lysobacterales bacterium (assembly GCA_038235185.1). Taxonomy (GTDB): domain Bacteria; phylum Pseudomonadota; class Gammaproteobacteria; order Xanthomonadales; family Xanthomonadaceae; genus Cognatiluteimonas. Next base: position 16,429 of record JBBSUF010000019.1, on the reverse strand, counting down.
CGCGATGTGTCGGTGACGGCACTGGCCACCGGCTCGTGGGATGCGGTCGCCAAGCTTGAAGCAATGCTCACGCGGCTTGAGCGCGAGGAAGGACTGAAGCTGGTCTGGTACCGCACTGGTCCCAAGCCGGTGCAATCCAACCTGCTGCCGTATGTGGTCGAAGTCGTCGCTGCCGACAAACCCGGCATCCTGTTCCAGCTCGCGGATTTTTTCGACCGCCAGTCGATCACCATCGAAAGCCTGCATTGCTCGCGGTATCGCGCGATGCAGACCGGTGCGGAAATGTTCACCGCGCAGGTGACGATCGGAATACCCGCCGACATGCATATCGCGGCGTTGCGCGACGATTTCCTGGAGTTCTGTGATCACCTCAATCTCGACGCGATCATGGATCCCATGAAATTTTGATGCATGACGTTCCAGCCATGGGATACGGATGCAGCACCTTCAAGGCATGACGTCCTGATGCTCGACACCGGCGACACGCTTCCAGACCTGCCTCTGCACCTTTCCAGCGGAACCATTGCGCACCTGTCCGACTACGACGGCCAGTGGCTGGTGCTGTATTTCTACCCCAAGGACAGCACGCCGGGTTGCACGACCGAGGGCATCGACTTCAACACGCTGTTGCCGAAATTCAGGAAGCTCGGCGCCAGCGTGCTTGGCATTTCGCGCGATACGCTGAAATCGCATCAGAATTTCATTACGAAACAGGGTTTCAATTTGGACCTCGTCAGCGACGTCGACCAGACCCTCTGTAACACCTTCGGTGTCATCAAGGAAAAGAACATGTATGGGCGCAAGATGCTGGGCATCGAGCGCAGCACGTTCCTGATCGATCCCGAAGGTGTCATCCGCCATGTGTGGCGACCGGTCAAGGTGCCGGGCCACGCTCAAGCTGTCCTGGATGCGTTCAAGGCGGCTTGCTAGCGTGCGTAGCGCATTCGCCGGTACGTGCGCAGCGCCACACTCGCACCGTGTTTCCCATTCCCGCGTGCGCGACCCGCATGCATCGTCTTCCTGCCCGCCAAGAGGCTTTCGATGACCCCGAGAAGCAAACGCATCTATGTCCTCGACACCAACGTGCTGATGCACGATCCCACCGCGCTTTTCAAGTTCGAGGAGCACGACGTCTTCCTTCCGATGCAGGTGATGGAGGAGCTGGACAACGGCAAGAAAGGTACGTCGGAAGCCAGCCGTAATGCACGCCAGGTCAGCCGCTTCCTCAATGAGCTGATTGAGTCCGAGGGCAGCGGCAACGTCACATCCGGGATTCCTCTGGTGCTACCGCACGGCTTGCAGCTGCGAGGCGCGGAAAGCGCCGGCCGTCTGTATTTCCAGACCGACAACTTCGATGCAGGCAAGCGTTTCGGTGCGGTTATTCCCGATAACCACATCCTGGGCGCGATCCTGGCGCTGCAGGAAGCCCAGCCAGAAGCCTCGATTGTGTTCGTGTCCAAGGACATCAACCTGCGGATCAAGGCATCCATCGCGGGGATCACGAACGAGGACTACGAGAACGATCGTGCGCTGGACGATTTCAGCCTGCTCTATACCGGCGCGACTGAATTGCCCGCGGATTTCTGGCAGCGCCATGGCAAGGAGTTGCGGTCGTGGACGGATAAAGGCCGCACGTTCTACGAGATTGCGCGCACCCAAGGCGATGACTGGTACCCGAACCAGTTCCTGTACCTGCCGGGCGACGACGAAGCAGAGCTCAAGGTTGCTCGGCTGGACGACGCCAAGGTCACGTTGCAGATCGTCGACGACTATCGCCATTCGCAACACGCGGTGTGGGGAATCCTCGCGCGCAACCGCGAGCAGAACTTCGCGCTTAACGCACTGATGGATCCGGAAATCGATTTCATCACGCTGCTCGGCACCGCAGGCACCGGCAAGACCCTGCTGGCGCTGGCGGCCGGGCTTGCGCAGACCATGGACCAGCAGCGTTATCGCGAGATCATCATGACCCGCGCCACGGTCAGTGTCGGCGAGGACATTGGCTTCCTGCCCGGCACCGAGGAAGAAAAGATGACGCCGTGGATGGGCGCGCTGACGGACAACCTGGAAGTGCTCACGCACAACCAGACCGGAGGCTCGTGGGGGCGCGCGGCGACCAATGACCTGCTCGCCAGCCGCATCAAGATCCGTTCGATGAACTTCATGCGCGGGCGCACCTTCCTGAGCCGCTGGCTGATCCTGGACGAAGCGCAGAACCTCACGCCCAAACAGATGAAGACATTGATCACCCGCGCCGGTCCCGGCACCAAGATCATCTGCCTGGGCAACGTCGAGCAGATCGACACGCCCTACCTGACCGAGACCACATCGGGCCTGACGTATGCCGTGGACCGCTTCAAGGGCTGGGCACACAGCGCGCATATCACCCTGCGGCGTGGCGAGCGCTCACGGCTGGCGGATTACGCGTCGGAAGTGATGTAGCCGATGGCCGAACGGCTGGCGGCGTGGGTGTGGGGTGGCGCAGGCGCCCTGGCCTGCGTCGCCGGCATCGTCAACGTGGTCGGGTTCCTGGGATTCGAACATCAGGCGATCACCCATCTCACCGGCAACACCAGCCTGCTCAGTGCAGCGCTGGTTGCAGGCGACATGCACGCAACCCGCGTCCTGCTCGGCTCGATTGGCGCCTTTGTCGGCGGCGCAATGCTGAGCGGGCTGATCATCCAGGACAGCACCTTGCGACTGGGACGTCGCTACGGCGTCGTGCTGACGCTCGAATCCGTGCTGTTGCTCGCTGCCGTACCGCTCTTCCAGCGACAGCAATTGCTCGGTCCACTCTGTGCAGCGATGGCCTGCGGCCTGCAGAACGCGATGGCGACGACATACAGCGGCGCCGTTGTCCGCACCTCCCACCTGAGCGGCATGTTCACTGATCTGGGCATAATGCTGGGCCATGCACTGCGTGGAATGCCGGTGGCGCGACGGAGGCTTGGTCTGTGCGTGGTGGTGATCACGCTGTTTTTCGCTGGCGGCGTGCTGGGCGCATGGCTGTTCGGAAGTTTTCGCTATGCGGCGCTGTACTTTCCTGCAGGACTGACCGGTATCGCTGGCCTGGCTTATGTCGGCTATCGCCAGCATCAGCAGATGCGCGGCAGGGAAGTCCTGTGAAGCACGACGACAGATTGATCTGCGCCCTGACCATCGCCGGGTCGGACTCTGGCGGCGGTGCCGGAATCCAGGCTGACCTGAAAACCTTCGCTGCGCACGGCATCCATGGAGTGAGTGCGATCTCCGTATTGACCGCGCAAAACACATGCGGCGTGACCGCAGTGCACGTGCCACCGGTATCCTTCCTGCGCGCTCAGATCGATGCGTGTTTCGGTGACTTCCGCATCGGTGCGGTCAAGCTGGGGATGCTTGCGACGGCGGAAGTGATCCATGCCGTGGCAGACGCGCTAGAGCAACACAGGCCACCAGCCATCGTGTTCGATCCGGTGATGGTGGCCACCTCGGGCGCCCGACTGCTCGCCGAAGACGCGCTCGATGCCTTGCGCACGCGCCTCCTACCTTTGGCGACATTGCTGACACCCAATATCCCCGAAGCCGAAGTCCTGCTCGGGCATGTCATAGCGAATACGAACGCCGCCAATCAAGCCTTGTTGCGACTACGCGACCTCGGCGCGAGCGCGGTACTACTCAAGGGTGGGCACCTCAAGGAAGGTTCGGCCGTGATCGACCGTTATGACGACGGCATCACCAATTCAACATTCGAGCATGAACGCATCGCAATCGATGGACATGGCACTGGCTGCACGCTTGCTTCCGCTATTGCCGCCAATCTCTGCAACGGACAGCCGCTAGCCATGGCATGCAGCAATGCGAGCGAATACGTCTACATGGCACTGCGCACTGCCTATCGGCCGGGCTCCGGCGATGTCGTGGTGCTTGAGCATTGCTGGCGATCACGCGTGGACGCCCGATCCGAAAACAAAAAAGCCGGCGATTGATTCGCCGGCTTTCGTGTTTGGTGCGCCCGGAGAGATTCGAACTCCCGACCCCCAAGTTCGTAGCCTGGTGCTCTATCCAACTGAGCTACGGGCGCAGTAGCGGAATTGTGCAGAATCGGAGGCGATTCCGTCAATTATTTGCTGCAGTTCCATCGATGGAACTGTCGATCACGATCGTCTAAACAAGAACTGGCGGAGACTGAGGGGTGAGCAGGGGCGCTTGCGAGCCACTGGCTCGCGTCCCTGACGAACGCCCGAGCTTGCGACGGCTGGGAATCACGAAGTTGTAGCCATTGAAAATGGCGGAGACTGAGGGATTCGAACCCTCGATGGAGTTTTAAGCCCCATACTCCCTTAGCAGGGGAGCCCCTTCAGCCACTCGGGCAAGTCTCCGGTGCGGGATTGCTCCCGCGAACGGCGCAGGATACCGGCTCACCCGACCTGCGGCAAATCACCGGTGTCAGATTGCGACTTGGTCACGTCCTCTTCTTCACCGCGCTGTATGCGCTGGTAAATCTCCTCGCGGTGGACGGCCACATCCTTGGGCGCATTGATGCCGATGCGCACCTGGTTGCCCTTGACTCCCAGTACCGTCACGGTGACCGAATCGCCAATCATCAAGGTTTCACCGACTCGGCGGGTCAGGATCAGCATGCAATTTCTCCATTAGCCGGCGATCCGCTGCCAGCGGGGCACATCCATGTGGATGCGCCAAGTCTTTGATCGATACGCCAGTCGGTAAACATAATATCGATCGACGTGGGCGACAAGCGTAATAAGTCACGCTCTCGCTGCAAGCTGACCCTTGACCCAGCCAGGAACGCCTGCCAGCGCCATCGCCAGCGCCGGGCCGTCGTTGCCCCCGCCCTGCGCCAGGTCGGGTCGACCGCCCCCTTTCCCGCCGATCTGGGTGGCGATGTGCGACAACAACTCGCCCGCCTTGACCCGTCCAGTCGCCGCACCGCTGACGCCCGCGACCAGTGCGGCCTTGCCCTCGCTCGCGCCAGCGAGGACGACCACCGAGTCACCCAGTTGATGTTTCAGACGGTCAACAGCATCGCGCAGGGCCTTGCTGTCAAAGTTTTCCAGTCGCGTGGCGACAATGCGAATCCCGTCCACCTCGATAGCGCTGGCAGCAAGGTCCGCCGTTGCGCTGGACGCCACCTTGGCCTTCATGCCGTCGAGTTCGCGTTCGAGCTTCTTCTGGCGATCCAGCAGCGCGCGAAGTTTTTCGCCAACGTCCGCAGCATTGCCGCCAAGCAGTTGCGCGGCATCACTCAGTTGCTGTTCTTCCGAAGCGACATGATCCAGCGCGCCCTGCCCGCTCACGGCTTCGATCCGGCGCACGCCAGCCGAGACGCCGCCTTCGGACACGATCTTGAACAAACCGATATCGCCGGTTCGCGACACGTGCGTCCCACCACATAACTCGGTCGACGTCCCGCCCATTCGCAGCACGCGGACGCGTTCGCCATATTTTTCGCCAAACAACGCCATCGCGCCAAAATCCAGTGCCTGCTGCATATCCATGTGATGGGTTTCAGTAGCATGGTTCGCGCGGATCTCTGCGTTGACCTTGCGCTCGACGGTGGCGAGTTCCTGCGCCGACATCGGCTGGAAATGTGAAAAGTCGAACCGCAGTCGATCCGGGGCAACCAGCGATCCTTTCTGCGTGACATGCGTGCCCAACACGTCTCGCAAAGCAGCGTGTAGCAAGTGGGTGGCGCTGTGGTTGAGGACAGTCGCCGCACGACGCGCGCTGCTCACGGTGGCGGCAAGATGATCACCACGCGCAAGCGTCCCTGCGTCAAGGCGGCCCACGTGGCCGTGGAATTGACCCGCTAGCTTCACTGTGTCGGCCACCATGAATCGCACGTCTTGTCCGGTGAGTTCGCCGGTATCGCCAACCTGCCCGCCACTTTCTGCATAAAAGGGCGTGCGATCCAGCAGCACGATGGCGTCGTCACCAGCCGCGATACGCTCCACCGGCGCGCCATCCTTCAACAGGCCAATCACGACCAGTCCGCCCATTTCCAATGCGTCATAGCCCGCAAATTCAGTCGATTGCAGTTGTGCCACCAGTTCCGCAGGCAACGTCGCTGCACCTCCAAACTTGCCTGCCGCACGGGCGGTCTCGCGCTGTTGCGCCATGGCGACTTCAAAGCCCGCCATATCGACGCCCAGGCCGCGCTCGCGGGCGATATCGGCGGTCAAATCGACAGGAAATCCATAGGTGTCATAGAGCCGGAATGCATCGGCGCCCGGAATGCGATCCGGATGTTTCGCCGCCACGTCGTCAAAGATTCGCATGCCATGCTCGAGGGTTTCGCCGAAGCGTTCCTCCTCAGCAAGCAACGCGCGTTCGACCAGACCCTGTTTGGTGAAGAGATCAGGATAGGCATCACCCATGACCTCAACCAGAGGCGCGACCATCTTCCAGAAGAAGTCGCCTCGCACACCAAGCATCCAGCCATGGCGCAATGCGCGGCGAATGATCCGACGCAGCACATAGCCACGCCCCTCGTTGGACGGCAGCACGCCATCGACGATAAGGAATGAACAGGCGCGGATGTGATCGGAAATCACACGCAGCGACTTGTTGTCCAAGTCTGTCGTGCCGGTGAATTTGGCGGCTTTTACGATGAGATGGCGGAAGAGGTCGATCTCGTAATTACCATGCACACCCTGCAGGACGGCGGCCAATCTTTCCAGGCCCATTCCGGTGTCCACGCAAGGTGCGGGTAACGGCTGCAAGCTACCGTCAGGCTGACGGTCGAACTGCATGAACACCAGGTTCCAGATTTCGATGAAGCGGTCGCCGTCTTCGTCTGGCGAACCTGGCGGACCACCAGCGATATGCGCGCCATGGTCATAAAAAATTTCGGTACACGGACCGCAAGGCCCTGTGTCGGCCATCTGCCAGAAATTGTCGGACGCATAGGGCGCGCCCTTGTTGTCGCCAATGCGGATGATGCGTTCAGCGGGCAACCCGATATCGTTGTGCCAGATGCCGTAAGCCTCTTCATCAGTGTGGTAGATCGTGACGATCAGGTGCTCGGGCGACAGCTCCCAGACTTGTGTCAGCAGTTCCCAGGCCCACGTGATGGCTTCTCTCTTGAAGTAATCGCCAAACGACCAGTTGCCCAGCATCTCGAAAAACGTGTGGTGGCGTGCGGTATAGCCGACCTGGTCAAGATCGTTGTGCTTTCCGCCAGCACGAAGGCAGCGCTGGACGTCCGCCGCACGCACGTAAGAGCGCTTTTCGGCCCCCAGGAAGACATCCTTGAACTGCACCATGCCGGAATTGGTGAACAGCAAGGTCGGATCATTCCCCGGCACCAAAGGCGCCGACGGCACGATCGTATGGCCACGGGCGGCGAAGAAATCGAGGAAATCGCTACGGATTTCAGAAGTGGTTTTCATGGGATTCGATGGCAAGCGGGCGCGAATTCGTACCGCAACATCCATATGCGGAATTAATTGATACAGGCAACCCAGTGGTCTTTAGGTTAGCGCGCCACCGCGGGACGCGCCAGCGCGCGCGCCTGGAACATTCGCAGGCTTATCGCTAAAAAGCAGCGAAATAAGAGATCCGCTCACGCATCCATGCTCAAGAACCCCTTGGTCGGGAGGATGTTTGCTTTCATTCCTCGGGCAGGAATTGAATCGCCACACGGACGGTGTCGCTGTCGTAGCCACGGCGCAGGAGGAAATCGGCGGCCTTGCGCTGGACAGCCAGTGTGGCGCCATCCAAGTCAAACCGCCGGCGGGCCCGCGCGCGCGCGCGCGCGGCCCAGTTGTCGTCGCCTGCGTCGGCTAATGCCGTGAATGCATGGGCGATGGTCTCGCTGCCAATCCCGTGGCTTGCCAACTCGGCACGAATTCGCAGAGGGCCGTAACCAGCGTTGACCCGTGTGCGAGCAATGCTACCTGCGAAGCGAGCGTCATCTTGCCAACCCGCCCCAGCCATTTTTGCCACCGCAGCGGCAGCATCGTCTTCGGAGATGCCGCGAGCCAGCAACTTGCGCGTCAGTTCGGGCTTGGAATGCTCGCGGCGCACCAGCAATGCCAGAGCCCGTTGCGCCGGAGTGGCTTCACGCCGGCGGGGTTTGGGAAGTTCGGGGCTGGAGTGATCATCTATGGGCAATGCAGGTACTCACCGGCAAGTCGTGCTTCAAGTCATGCGGGAAGACCGCAGTGCTTAGGCCACATTGACCAGAAGCATGCTCAGGCTTCGATCTCAGGCGCAGTTGGCGCTGGCGCCAAATCCTGGGGCACGAACTTCTCGCGTAATGCCGCCTCCAGCCGGACTGCGACCGCCGGGTTCTCTTTGAGGTATTGGCGGGCGTTTTCCTTGCCTTGCCCAATGCGCTCATCGCCATAGCTGTACCAGGCGCCTGCCTTTTCGACCAGTTTTGCCTCCACACCCATGTCGATCAGCTCACCCTCACGCGAAATGCCTTCTCCGTAAAGGATTTCTGTGAGGACGATCTTGAACGGAGGCGCCATCTTGTTCTTGACCACCTTGATCTTGGTCTGGTTGCCGATGATCTCGTCACCCTTCTTGATCGACCCAATACGGCGGATATCGATGCGTACCGAAGCATAGAACTTCAGCGCGTTGCCGCCAGTAGTCACTTCGGGACTCTGGCCTGGCATCATCTGTCCGATCTTGTGGCGCAACTGATTGATGAATACGACCGTGCAGTTGCTGCGCTTGATGTTGCCGGTGAGCTTGCGCAGCGCCTGGCTCATCAGGCGCGCCTGCAGGCCTGGGAGCACGTCGCCCATTTCGCCTTCGATTTCGGCCTTTGGGGTCAGCGCTGCGACCGAATCGACAACCACCATATCGACCGCATTGGAGCGAACCAGCATGTCGCAGATTTCCAGCGCCTGTTCGCCGGTGTCGGGCTGCGAAACCAGCAAGTCGTCGACGTTGACGCCGAGCTTGGCCGCATAACCCGGGTCGAGCGCGTGCTCGGCGTCGACAAATGCGGCCGTGCCGCCGGCCTTCTGGCATTGCGCGATAGCCTGTAGGGTCAAGGTGGTCTTGCCCGAGGACTCAGGTCCATAGACTTCCACTACTCGACCTTTCGGAAACCCACCGATTCCCAGCGCGATGTCGAGCATCAGCGAACCGGTGGGAATGACTTCCCACGCCTCCGCCACGCGATCGCCCATGCGCATCACCGAGCCTTTGCCGAACTGCTTCTCGATCTGGCTCAGTGCTGCCGAAAGGGCGCGCTTCTTGTTCTCGTCCATTGTGGTGTCCTTGGTGGTCAACGTGAGTTGTCTGGTACGACTTGTAGTCTGGAGGAAGGTGGTCGCGCAGGTTGAGACTGCATCGGCTGGATTGAATAATAAGTTTGCGACCAGGTCAGTGGCAGCCGGGAAAACCGCGAATCCGTGTGGGATAACTCCGGCGATGAAACCTTGTCATCGATTCGGCCGCACGAGTCCGCAATACAATCCTTCGATCGCGAAATCCTGGTCGGGCAAGACTTCGATCGGCGCGTAATCCGGATTGCGCGGCAACAGACGGATGCGGTCCTTGCCGATGCGCAGCAGCTTGACGGTGATCTCGTCGTCAATGCGCGCAATGACGATCTGGCCCGACCGCGCTTCATTGGTGCGATGCACACCGATCAGGTCGCCGTCGAAGATGCCTTCGTCCCTCATCGAATCGCCCTTGACCTTGAGCAGGTAATCCGGCGCCGGTGAAAACAGCACGCGATCAAGGACGAGATATGCATCAGAACCAATATCCGCGCCAATTGGCACGCCGGCAGCGACCTGCCCCAGCACCGGCAGGCGGACGGCGTCTTCAGCATCGATCGCGCCGGGGAGTTGTTCCTGCTCGGGATGATCCTGCCCGGAATGCTCAGACAGCGGCCGAACCAAGCGGATGCCTCGTGCCTGGCCCGGAATCCGTCGGATCGCACCCGCCGCCTCCAAGGCTTCCAAATGGTATTGGGCGCCGCGTACGCCGCGGAATCCGAACGCCCGGGCGATCTCGGCCTGCGAAGGCGGTACGCCATCGACGGCGATCTGCTCGCCGATCATGGCGAGAATCGCGTGCTGGGTTTCAGTCAGGTCATTCATGATGAGTAGTAATACTACTCACGAATCCGGGTGTCAACAGCCTCTTCAGACCGTAAACAGCCCCTGCAGCGCGGCCGCGACGGTCCTTCGGCGGACTGCTTCGCGATCGCCTTCGAAGTTGAACACTTCGGCGCGCGGATAGCCGCCGCGACGCTTCCAGGCGATCCAGACGGTGCCGACTGGCTTGTCCGGCGTGCCACCGCCGGGTCCGGCGATGCCGGTCACTGCAACCGCGACGCTGGCGCCCGAATGCGAGAGCGCGCCCGAGACCATCTCGATCACGGTTTCGCGGCTGACGGCGCCCGAACGCTCAAGCGTCTCCGCGCGCACGCCAAGCATCGCCTGCTTGGCTTCATAGCTGTAGACGGCAAAGCCGCAATCGAACCACGCCGAACTACCGGCGATATCGGTCACGGTCTTGGCGATCCAGCCACCGGTGCAGCTTTCGGCGGTGGCCAGCATCTGCCGGGCCGCACGCAGCCGCGCGCCGACCTCTTCCGCCAGCGCCTGCAGTTGCATGTCGTCAGGGGCGTGATCGGTCGAGGCGTGCATCGCGAGGGTGGCTTTCCGGCAAACTAGACAATTGATTTGTAACGCATGTCGTCGCCACGGGAAAGCATGTCCGCCAGCACTTCCATCGATCCGCACACTCCCCTGATGCGCCAGTACTTCGCCGTCAAGGCCGAGCATCCCGATGTGCTGATGTTTTTCCGCATGGGCGATTTCTACGAACTGTTCCACGACGATGCGCGCAAGGCGGCCCGCTTGCTCGACATTACCCTGACCCAACGCGGCGCGTCGGCCGGGCAGCCGATCCCGATGGCCGGGGTGCCGGTGCATGCGCATGAGGGCTATCTCGCGCGGCTGGTGGCATTGGGCGAATCGGTGGCGATCTGCGAGCAGATCGGCGATCCGGCGCTGGCAAAGGGACTGGTCGAACGCAAGGTCGTGCGCGTGGTGACGCCGGGAACCGTCACCGACGAGGCGCTGCTGAGCGAGCGCCGCGACACTTTGTTGATGGCGGTATCGCGGAGCAATAAATCATCCAAGGGCGATGGCTACGGACTCGCATGGGCGGATCTCGCCGGAGGGCGGTTCCTGGTGAATGAAGTAACGACGCTCGATGCGCTGGAAGCCGAACTGGCGCGACTGGAACCCGCCGAGTTGCTGTTGCCTGATGACGACCACTGGCCGGCCTCGATGCGCGAACGTAGCGGCGTGCGCCGGCGCGCGCCCTGGCTGTTCGATGCCGACAGTGGGCGTCGACAGTTGCTGCAGTTTTTCGGGCTGCATGACCTGTCCAGTTTCGGCCTGGACGACAAGCCTTCGTGCATTGCCGCGGCCGGCGCACTGCTCGGCTATGTGGAGGAAACCCAAAAGCAGCGACTGCATCACCTGCATGCGATCACGCTGGAAGCCAGCGACGGCGCAATCGCGATGAACGCGGCCACGCGCCGGCATCTTGAGCTGGACACGCGCGTGGATGGCGACACCAGGACGACGTTGCTTGGTGTGCTCGATTCGACCATCACCCCGATGGGCGGGCGCCTGTTGCGACGCTGGTTGCATCGACCCTTGCGCGATCGTGGGACGTTGCGACTACGCCATCATGCCGTCGCGACGCTGATCGATTCGCGCGCTGGGGACGCGTTGCGCGAAGGCTTTCGCGCACTGGGTGACCTGGAACGCATCCTGACCCGCATCGCCCTGCGCAGCGCGCGTCCGCGTGATTTGTCGACGCTGCGCGACGGCCTGGGCTTGCTCCCGGCGGTGGGTACATTGCTGGCGCCACTGGATTCGCCACGCCTGCAGACACTTGCGGCCGAGTTGGGTGCGCACGCCGAACATGCGCACCTGCTCGCCACCGCCATTGTTCCGCAACCCCCAGTGCTCGCCCGCGATGGCGGTGTTTTTGCCACTGGTTACGACGCGACACTCGACGAACTACGTACGCTCTCAACCAGCGCCGACCAATTCCTGATCGACCTGGAAGCACGCGAGCGCGTCGCCAGTGGCATCAACACGCTGAAGGTCGGCTACAACCGCGTGCATGGCTACTTCATCGAGATCAGCAAGGGTCAGGTCGACAAGGCGCCTGGGCATTACACGCGGCGACAGACATTGACCGGTGCGGAGCGGTACATCACCGAAGAGTTGAAGGCGTTCGAGGACAAGGTCCTGTCAGCACGCGAGCGTGCTTTGACGCGTGAGAAATTGTTGTATGAAAACCTGCTTGATGTGTTGAACGAGCGCCTGGAACCACTGAAACGTTGCGCCGAGGCATTGTCCGAGCTTGATGTGCTTGCAGGTTTCGCCGAACGCGCACTAGCGCTTGACTGGTCCATGCCAGAGCTGAGCGATGCACCTACCCTGCGCATCGAGCGCGGCCGGCATCCCGTGGTGGAAGCGGTTCGCGCCGAACCCTTCCAGCCCAATGACCTGGCTCTTGGTGAACACGAAGGCGACGATGCGCAAGCCGTCCGCATGCTCGTCATCACTGGGCCCAACATGGGCGGCAAGTCGACCTACATGCGCCAGAACGCGTTGATCGTGCTACTGGCGCACATCGGCAGTTTTGTACCGGCGACACGCGCGGTGATTGGGCCGATTGATCGCATCCTCACGCGCATCGGTGCCGGCGATGACCTGGCACGCGGGCAATCGACCTTCATGGTCGAGATGAGCGAAACCAGTTACATCCTGCATCACGCCACGCCGGAGTCTCTGGTACTGATGGATGAAATCGGCCGTGGTACGTCGACCTATGACGGACTCGCGCTGGCCGATGCATGTGCGCGACACCTGGCAGCGATCAATCGCAGTTACACGTTGTTCGCGACGCATTATTTCGAACTCACCGCGCTGGCGCAGCCGGGAAGCGGAATCGCCAACGTGCACCTTGACGCGGTCGAGCACGACGACTCATTGGTGTTCATGCATGCGGTCAAGGACGGCCCGGCGAATCGCAGCTATGGCCTGCAGGTGGCCGCACTTGCCGGCCTGCCCAAAAGTGTCATCCAACAGGCGCGTGCGCGGCTGGCTGAGCTTGAGTACCAAGGTCGCGATGCGCCATCGACGCCGATGACGGCACTGGCGCTGGAGATGCCACAGCAGATTGGTTTGTTCGCGCCGGCTTCCGCAGCCCTAGATGCATTGGCGGCGCTGGACCCGGACGACCTGACACCAAAGCAGGCGTTGGAAGCGGTGTATCGCCTGAAGTCGCTGGGCTGAGCGCGCCGGCCGTCATGAGCCTCGCCCGGCTGCATCGCAGGGCACTGCCAATCAATCGTTGTCACAAGGTATCGATGTCGCCCAGCGCACGAATCAGGCGTCGGGCGCGTTTGTCCGGTTTGGTCTCTGGCGCTCTATAACCGGCGCGTGCCGCGGCGCGGGTTGCAAATTCGGACTGGCGCAGGAGGCGCGATGCCTCCCCCTCGATGTACAAACCCTGCGCGATTGCTGCTGGCCCGCGGTTGGCGCTGATGCCGCGGATTTCGATCTCGAACGTATCCTCGCCACGCACGACACGCAGCACGTCACCTACATGCACAAGGCGGGCCGGCTTTGCGCGCTGTCCGGCGACATCGACCTTGCCGTTATCGATCGCCTGGCGCGCCAGGTTGCGCGTCCTGAAAAATCGCGCCGCCCACAACCAGACATCGATACGCACTGATGGAGCTTCGGTCTCGATCACGGCCGATGATCGACACGCGTTACGTCAGTGTTTGACATCGTCGCTGGTGATGATCGGCACGGTGCCGAGGTTTCCGCATGGATCGGTAGCGGTTTCTACCCCTGACGCCGGGTTTCCCGCGCTGCGGCCTTCGCGTGTCTGGCATTCCGGACGATCACCGGAACGTACCTGTGTATCCATTAATCGCGGCGGCTCGCTGCTGCATGCGGCTAGTCCGCATAACAAGATCCCGGCAACCAATGGGACCAGGCACATCCGGAAGTGCGCACGATTAGACATGGTTAACTCCCAAGGCGTTTCCGGAAGCTATTCCTCCCTCAGACATGGTCGTGTGAATTGGTGGCGCACATTCTTGGGACTTATGCATCGCACATTGCCCGCACATGTCGACCGCACAGCAAGTGCATGCGATGCGATCGTCACACATGAACAAAAACGGCCGCCAATCGGCAGCCGTTTTAGTGCGAATGGAAAGCGATCAGGCTTTGGCAGCTTCGGCCTTGGCCTTGGCATGCGCGGCGAGATCTTCCTTGATGCGCGCCTTCTTGCCTTCCAGTCCACGCAGGTAATACAGCTTGCCGGCGCGCACCGCGCCACGACGCTTGACCTGCACGGAGTCGATGATCGCGCTGTGGGTCTGGAACACGCGCTCCACGCCGAAGCCGTGCGAAATCTTGCGCACCGTGAATGCGGAGTTCAAGCCTCCGTTCTTCTTGGCGATGACGACGCCTTCATACGCCTGCAAACGCTCGCGATTGCCTTCCTTGACCTTGACGTTGACGATGACCGTATCGCCCGGGCCAAAGTCGGGCAGCTCGCGCTGCACCTGGTCGGCTTCGAAATTCTGCAGCAGCGTGTGGATCGAGGGCTTGTTCATGGTCCAGCCTGGGTCTATGGATCGGGCCGAATGGTCGGGCGACCGATCTGGCGCTCGCGGGCGCCCGGTGAATGGAGGTAAGCCGCTCATTATAGCGGGAATGTTCCGCGTCGTGCTATGGGCTTGCTGGTTTTGGCTGCTCGGCCAGAAAGGCCTCCAGCAGCTTGCGATCTGACTTCGACAACGTCGCCTCATCAATCAAGTCCGGACGCCGCAGCCATGTACGCCCCAATGCCTGCTGTCGACGCCAGCGGGCGATCTCAGCGTGGTTGCCGGACATCAGGACGGCAGGCACGTCACCGTATTCGTGTTCGACCGGTCGCGTGTAATGCGGGCAATCGAGCAGCCCGTCGTCGTCGAAGCTGTCCTGCGCGGCCGATTCGCTGTCGTTCAGGGCACCGTCCTGCAACCGGGCGGTGGCATCGATGACCACAGCCGCCGCCAGTTCGCCGCCGGACAATACGTAATCGCCAATCGACAATTCCTCGTCGACCTCGGCCGCAACCAGGCGTTCATCAATGCCTTCGTAGCGGCCGCAAAGCAGGATAACGCGTTCGCGGGCCGCGAGTTGACGCACCTTGGCCTGGGTCAAGCGCTCGCCCTGCGGGGTGAGGTAAATCACCTTGGCAGGTGTCGCGACGGCGGAGCGGGCGGCGTAGAGGCAATCTCGCAACGGGTCGATCAGCATGACCATGCCCGGGCCTCCACCGAACGGCCGGTCGTCGACGCGCCGATAGTTGCCGGGAGCGTAATCGCGTGGATTCCAGCCGTGGAGCTTCAGCAGCCCACGTTCCTGCGCGCGGCCGACCACACCGTGTCCGGACAACTGGGCGATGAATTCGGGAAACAAACTGATGACGTCGACGCGCATTGACATGTCCCCGACGCTAGAAATCCGCATCCCAATCGACAGTCACGGTGCCGGAATCGAAGTCGACCGACGTAATGAAGTCGGGCTCCAGGAAGGGAATCATCCGCTCGCGATCGCCACGTGCGACGAGGACATCGTTGGCGCCGGTCGAAAACAGATGCGATACCGTGCCGAAATCAGCGCCTTCCAGATTCAGCACGCGCTTGCCTTCCAAGTCCACCCAGTCGTACTCGCCGGGTTTCGGAGGCGGCAGTGCACTACGAGGGACATGGATTTCCGTGCCGCGCAGCGCTTCAGCGGCGTCGCGGTCGCTGATGTCCGGGAACGTGGCGACCAGGCCCTTGGCCGTGTCGCGCCCGCGTGCGCCCCTCAATTCGCGCTCGCGGCTTTGCGCGTCACGAAGGATCCACGGCTGGTATTGAAGGATCGCCGACGTAGGCTGCGTAAACGAATCGATCTTCAGTTCACCACGCACGCCAAACGCACCGAGCACCCTACCCAGAAGAACGAGCTTCTGCGAAGCAGGGCGCGTGGTATCCATTTGACCGGGGTCGCGTGATGCGACCCGCGCAATCAGGCGACGGCTGCAGCCGGCTGGTCGCCGGACTTGCCGAGCTGCTTGTACAGGTCGGCGACCTTGTCGGTCATCTGTGCGCCTTGCCCGAGCCAATGCTTGACGCGATCGGTGTCCAGCTCCACGCGTTTTTCAGCGCCCGCGGCGACCGGGTTGTAATAACCCACGCGCTCGATGTTGCGGCCGTCGCGTGCGCTACGGCTGTCAGTGACGATGATGTGGTAGAAGGGGCGCTTCTTGGCGCCACCGCGCGTCAGGCGGATCTTGACCATGTGTTGCAGTTCCTGTGTTGCCCAGTCGGCGGATATGCCGAGGTAAGCCGGACATTGTAAGCCATGGATCGGCT
>JBBSUF010000018.1:0-28160 GCA_038235185.1 Lysobacterales bacterium | reverse complement strand
CGAATATCGCCGCGGCTACAAGTTCTCGACGTACGCGACGTGGTGGATCCGCCAGGCGATCACGCGCTCCATTGCCGACCAGGCGCGGACCATCCGCATCCCGGTGCACATGATCGAGACGATCAACAAGCTCAACCGCATCTCGCGCCAGATGCTGCAGCAGTTCGGTCGCGAAGCGACGCCGGAAGAACTGGCGAAAGAGATGGACATGCCCGAGGACAAGATCCGCAAGGTCATGAAGATCGCAAAGGAACCGATCTCGATGGAGACACCGATCGGTGACGATGAAGATTCGCACCTTGGCGATTTCATCGAGGACACGAACGTCGAGTCGCCGGTGGAGAACACCACCAACATCAACCTGTCCGAAACCGTGCGTGACGTGCTCGCGGGTCTGACGCCGCGCGAAGCGAAAGTGCTGCGCATGCGCTTTGGCATCGACATGAACACCGACCACACGCTGGAAGAAGTCGGCAAGCAGTTCGACGTCACGCGTGAGCGCATCCGCCAGATCGAGGCCAAGGCGCTGCGCAAGCTGCGGCACCCCTCGCGTAGCGAACAGCTGCGCAGTTTCCTGGATATCGAGTAAGCCTGCCTCATGCAACTCAAGGAAAGCCCCGCTTCGCACGGGGCTTTTTTTGTTTGGGCGTCGCGCGCAGGCAATGTCGTAGAAGCTGTTTTATCGAACTCTTGTGTAACTGACAGAGCGGCGATTTGCCGCGTAACTTGTTACCGTTGCGCGGCCGATGGCGCGATTGCCTGCGCCCGGCTACCGTGCCAAGGCTACGGGCCCATAGCTCAATGGTTAGAGCAGAGGACTCATAATCCTTTGGTTCCAGGTTCGAGTCCTGGTGGGCCCATTTTCACAACGTCTGGGATAGACGGTCTTCAAGGCGCGTGGCGACGCGGCACGTCGTGTCGCAGGCACGTTTTGAGGCGGCGCAGTCCTGGTGGGCCCATTTTCTTTAAACGCTCGCGATAGGCTCACTTCATAGCGCGCGGCGGCGCGGCATGTCGGGTCGCAGGCCCGTCTTCACCTGAGATAGCGTAAAGACAACATCCGGGCAGCAACCCGCCGCCGCAGCTCTCATCAGCGATTTAGGCATAGCCGGTGGGCTTTACACAGTCCAAGGTTGACGCGGGCTCGCAGGCGCGGATGATGCTGGGGTCGCAGTCCGCGACCTGATCCTGGAGATCGCCAATGCATCCTTCCCTCAAGCCGCTTGGGTACGCCACCGTCCTGCTGGCGCTGGCCGCCTGCGGCAAACACGACGCCGACGACACTGCCGCGCAGACGCCACCGCCGGCCACCTCCGTTTCGCAACCCGCGGCACCCGACGCCATGGCAGCGCCTGTGCAGGCCAGCGTACCAGCACCCAAATTGCAGGCCGCCCTGCGGGAGTTGTGGCACGGACATATCGTGCACACCCGCGAGTACGCGATGGCCGTGCATGACCACAAGGATGCCGATCAGAAGAAAGCCGCCGACGCCGTGGTGGCGAATGCCAAGCAGATCAGCGACGCGGTGGCTGGTTTCTACGGCAAGCCCGGCGGTGACCGCATGCTGGAGCTGCTCGGTGCCCACTGGGCCGGCGTGCAGTCCCTGACCGATGCGCGTGGCAAGGCAGATGCCGCCGCAGCCGACAAGGCGATGAGCGACCTGACCATTAACGCCGGGGACATCGCCAAGTTCCTGTCCGGCGCCAATCCCAACCTGCCCACCGACGCCGTGCGTGGCCTGATGCTTGCCCATGTCGCCCACCATAACCAGCAGATCCAGCAGATCATGGCCGGCGACACCCAAGGCGAAGCCACGACCTGGATCGCGATGCAGCAGCACATGGATACCCTTGCCGATGCACTGGCCGGCGCCATCGCCAAACAGTTCCCGGACAAGGCGAGCTGACCGATCACCCGCTTGCCGACCATGGCAAACGGCCTGGCGAATTTCGGCGATACCCAGCAGCGGTTGTTGCGACAGCTGCTGCTGGCGCCGGACGGACGTGCGGTCGAAGATTTGTGCGAACGCCTGCACCTCAGCCACAACGCGGTGCGCCAGCATCTCAACAAGCTGCTCGGCCACGGCTACGTCGAGCGCGTGCAGGCGCGTGCGACCGGCGGTCGTCCGCAGGCAAGGTTCGCGTTGACTTCAATGGGGCGCGAACTGTTCCCACGCAACTACGGGGCGATCGCCGGGGCATTGCTGGCGCAATTGCACACGCGGATGGGCGAGGCCGATGTCGGCATCCTGTTGCAGGACCTCGGCGCGACCGTGGCTGCCACCCAGGCGGCGCTGCAGCCCGGCAGTGGCCCTGACGGCATGGCGCGCGCGCTGGCCCAGCGCCTGGATGGCCTGGGCTATGAGGCCGTGCCGGCCAAGCACGGCGAGGAATGGCAGGTGGAAGCGTTCAACTGTGTGTTTCATGCGCTGGCCAAGCAACATCCACAGGTGTGCAAGTTCGACTTGGCCTATCTCGAAGCCGTCAGCAACCGCCGCATCCACCACATGGAATGCATCGTGCGCGGCGGTCACGTCTGCCGCTTCCGGATCGGCACGGAGCCGCCTTCACGCGGGCTGGAGACGGCGGAGGGTTGACTGCGGGCGCATCGACGCAGCGACAATGCAGCGATGGATACTGCTCACCTGCTTGAAACTGTCGAACACGAAACCGCGCCCGATCCCCGCTGGAGCGTGCTGTGGCTGCATGGCCTTGGGGCCGATGGCCATGACTTCGCGCCGATGGTCCCCGAACTGGTGCGGCCCGGCTGGCCGGCGACCCGCTTCATTTTTCCGCATGCCCCGCAGCGGGCCGTCACCATCAATGGCGGCATGCGCATGCGCGCGTGGTACGACATCCGCGATGCGGATTTCGGCAGTCGTGCCGACACGGTGGGCGTTGACCAATCAATCGACCAGGTCGATGCACTGATCGCACGCGAAGCGGCGCGTGGAATCCCGGCATCGCGGCTGATCCTGGCCGGCTTTTCGCAAGGGGGTGCGATCACGCTGGCCGCCGGGCTGCGCCGAAACGAACCGCTGGCGGGTCTGATTGCGTTGTCCACCTACCTGCCGCTGCACGAACGCGCGGCGCAGGATTGCGTTGGCCCGGCCATCAACCAACCCGTCTTCATGGCCCACGGTGCCCAGGATCCGGTCGTGCCGTACAGCGCAGGCGAACAAAGCGCGGCGTTGCTGCGGAAGCTTGGCTTCAGCATCGACTGGCATCGTTATCCGATGGCGCACTCGGTCTGCGCCGAAGAAATCGCCGACCTTGCCAACTGGATGTCGCAACGGTTTGCCTTGGAATGAGCATGACGGACCACCATGACGCCCCGCCAAAGCCCGGCTACTATCGTTTGACGGGTGGAGCACCTGGGGAGGCATGATGCCGACACGCTGGCGACGGATGACGGGACACCGATGAACATCGTCATCGTCGACGACGAACCACTGGCGCGTGCGCGGCTGCGTGAATTGCTCGCCGACCAGCCCGGGACGCGGGTGGTGGCCGAGGCGGGCGACGGCCATGCCGCGCTGCACGCCTGCGCCGAGCATTCGCCGGACCTGGTGTTGCTGGACATCGTCATGCCCGGCATCGACGGGCTGGAAACCGCGCGCCACCTGTCGGCGTTCGAGCCGCGACCGGCGGTGGTGTTCTGCACCGCGTTCGATGCGCATGCGTTGTCGGCGTTTGATGCCGCCGCGATTGATTACCTGGTCAAGCCGGTGCGCCCGGAACGCCTGGCCGAAGCGCTGGAGCGCGTGCGCATGTTCGCCGCGGGCCGCGACCAGGCCGCCGCTGCACGCCCCGGCCGCCAGCGCACGCACCTGTGTGCGCGCATGCGTGGCAGCCTGCGGCTGATCCCGATCGACGACGTGCACTACCTGCAGGCCGAGGAAAAATACGTCGTCGTCCACCATGCCCGTGGCGAAGACCTGATCGAGGAATCCCTGAAATCGCTGGAAGACGAATTCGGTGAACGCTTCGTGCGCATCCACCGCAATTGCCTGGTGGCCCGGCACGAAATCATCGAGCTCAAGCGCGCTCCCGACGGCCATGTGCATGCCGTGCTGCGGCATGGCAAGCAGCCGCTGGAAGTCAGTCGTCGCTGTGTGTCGATGCTGCGCGACACCGTGAAGCATCTCTAGCCTCTTGCGTCATTCCTGCGAAAACGGGGATGACGGCCGATAATGAGCCACATGGAAATCCTTCGCATCGCCACCCGAAAAAGCCCGCTTGCCCTGTGGCAAAGCGAGTTCGTCGCCATGCAATTGCGCAATGCGTATCCGCAAATGGCTGTCGAGCTGGTGCCGATGAGCACGCGTGGTGACGAGGTACTCGATCGCTCGCTGGCGGCGATCGGCGGCAAGGGCTTGTTCCTCAAGGAGCTGGAGCTTGCGATGCAGCGCGGTGAAGCCGATTGCGCGGTGCATTCGCTCAAGGACGTGCCGATGGAACTGGAACCCGGCTTTGCATTGGCGGCGATTCTCGCGCGCGGTGACCATGCCGATGCGTTTGTCAGCCCCTATTTCGACGGCATTGACGCTTTGCCGCACGGCGCACGCGTCGGCACCTCGTCATTGCGGCGACAGGCGCAATTGCGCGCGCGCCGCCCCGATCTTGCACTGCGGGACCTGCGCGGCAACGTCAATACGCGATTGGCGAAACTCGATGCCGGCGACTACGCAGCCATCGTGCTGGCATGTGCTGGGTTGCAGCGGCTGGGGTTCGATGCGCGCATCCGCTCGCGGCTGGACGCGCCGGAGTGGCTTCCCGCGCCGGCGCAGGGCGCGATCGCGATCGAGTGTCGCGATGACGACGCGAAAACACGGACGTTGTGCGCCGCGCTCGATGACGCGCCGACACGACTGTGCGTGGAAGCCGAGCGCGCAATGAACCGTGCCCTGCATGGTAGCTGCCATGTCCCGGTCGGCGCCTATGCGTATCGCGATGGCGGACAGTTGGTGTTATCAGGCCTGGTCGGTTCCGCGCGCGACGGGAATATCGTTCGCGCACATGGCTCGGCCATGGTGGATCGACCGGAGGACTTGGGCGGTGACGTCGCAGACCAGTTATTGCGGCAAGGTGCACGCGCCTTGATCGATGCGAGCGCGGAACCCGATAGCGGGCCCTACATTTCCTGAGTCGTTCCTTTTGATCCGCTCAGTAGTACAGCGTCACCAGATGCTTGGCCTCGGCGAAGAACAGCCAGCGCTCCACGAATGCTCCAGCCAGTAGCGACGATGCTGCGACGCTCAACCACAGCGGGGCGCTTTGATGCAGACACGCCAACATCAGGCCAAGTAACGGCGGGACAGCGAGCAACGCAAGCGCCAAGCTTCGTAACTTCCGGGAATGTTTGCGTGCGATCACGAAGGCCATCTCGCGCGTCAGGTAGTTGGCTTCCGTATTCGGGCGCTCGAACACGGTGACGGTGCGCAACGGCAGCCCGACTGCATCGCTCCGCGTGGCGGGCAAGGCCGTCGCGTCGATATCAGCCCAGTAGCGCAGCTTGAACAGTGTCAGCACGATGATGGCTGCTGTCGCGCACAGCGCGGTGAGGTTGCCGATCGCCATGCCATGCCAAGACAGCATCGCGAGCAACAGCAAGCCACCGCACACCAATGCAAACAACAGGTACACCGGCAGCACCAGCCAGTGCCGCCACGCCGGAATCGGTTTCAACGATGCGTAGATCATTGCCGTGCAGGCCACGGTCGCCAGAGCGCACACGATCAGGGTGATCGCGATGGCACCGCCAACCCCACCAAGCGACGTTGCAGCATTGCCATCGGCCCCGATCATTGCTGGCAGCAACGCCATCGCCAGCAACACCGCTGGTACAAACGTGACGAGCGCGGCCACACCTTCGCGCGACAACCATGATGTCCGCCATTGCGACAACGCGCGCCATGCCCGCTGCGGCTTGCCAAGGTGCGCGAGCGAGCTGAGCAGGCCGATCGAGACAAGCGCCAGTGCCAGCGCCAGCGATACCAGCAGTGGCCGCGACGGTTGTCGTAGCAATGCGGCCAACGCAGTCCAGGCCAACAGGCCGTAACCGGCACCGGAGAGGGTGGTGAAGAAGATGACGGACAGCGCTGGGTTCATCCGTTGGATGCCTTTGTTGCGCCTGCCACCGATTCGCCGTTCATCGACTGACCACGCGATCAAGCCGCGCCGAGACGACATCGGCATGTGGATCTTTTCCAACGCGCCGCCGCGCGCCGCGTAATTCGCAATCTACCGCACTCATCGACCGATGATCCGGTTCAGCCAGTGCAGCGGCGACAGTGCGACACTCGTTTCGGCCTCCACCTGCGATTCCCCGCCCTCCCGCCGCGGTCGCGGCGGAAGGTAGCGGTTCACAGGCTGGTAGCCCAATTCCGGCATGAGCGCGACGCCATCGCGTTCGGCGACCAGTTTGGAAACTTTCGACTCAGGATCGCCCAGGTCACCAAAGTGCCGCGCCTTGGTCGGACACACCTGCACGCACGCCGGTTCGCGCTCGGCTTCGGGCAGGTTCTCGTTGTAAATGCGGTCAACGCATAGCGTGCATTTCTTCATGACGCCATCCACCGGCGACATCTCGCGCGCACCGTAGGGGCAAGCCCATGCGCACAGGCCGCAGCCGATGCACTTGTCCTCGTCAACCAGCACGATGCCGTCCTCAGCGCGCTTGAAGCTGGCGCCTGTCGGACACACGGTGACGCATGCGGGGGTTTCGCAATGCAGGCACGAGCGTGGGAAATGCAGCGTCTGCGCAGGTTGTCCGGCATGCTGCGATGGTCCCGATCCGCAGGTGCTGGTCGCCTCGAGTTCATAGCTGTGCACGCGGTTGAACCAGACGCCACTGGGCTCCTTGCCATACGGATCAATGTCGGTCAGCGGCCCGGCGATGCCGCCGGCGTTCCACTCCTTGCAGGCGACTGCGCAGGCATGACAGCCCACGCAGGTATCCAGGTCGATCACCAGGCCAAGTTTTTTCTTCGATGGCGGCGGAAGCATCGTCATGTCTTCACCTTGACGCGCAAGTGCGTCTTGCGGAACTGCGCGCCGTAACGCAACGGTGTTTCATCGGCCTCTGCAAACGCGAGTGGCGCGAATTGCGGCGCGCTTTCATCGATGGCGTCGATCCTGCGAATCGACACGCGAAGGTCAAACCACGCTGCCTGTCCCGTCACGGGATCGGCATTGGCGTAATCGCCCTTCGGCGTGAGGTCGGAAATCAGATGGTTGAGCAGGAAGCCTTTCGTCGCCTCGGGCGCATCCTTGGACAACGTCCACGCGCGCTTGCGCTTGCCGATCGCGTTCCAGCTCCACACCGTGTCGGGCTGCACGTTGGCGGCGAACTTCGCCTGCACCGCGATCGTGCCGTGGTGCGAGGTGACTTCAATCCAGTCTTCGTCGCCGATGCCGTAATGCGCGCCAGTATCAGGGTGCAAATACAACCAGTTGCGCGTCGCGATCTGCCGCAACCATGCATTCTGCGACCCCCACGCGTGGTACATGAACATTGGCCGCTGCGTCACTGCACTGAGCGGGAAGGTGTCCGCGCTGGTCTGCTCGCCTTCGAACGGCTCATACCAGATCGGCAGTGGATCGAAATACGTCGCGACGCGTTGGCGATGTTCCGGCGGCGGCTGCACCTCGCCGTGTCCCCGAGCGGCCAAGCGGAATTTCTGCAACGTTTCCGAATATAGCTGCAGCACGATGGGTTCTGCATTGGCGACGAACCCGAAACGCTGCGCCCATTGCAGGTAACCACGATTGGCCATCTTGTAATAGCGCGCATGCTCCGGAAGCTCCTCGCGCCAGTAGCCGTTGTTGGCGATGTATGTATCGAGTTGCCGCGGATTCGGCGCGCCCTTGCCATGCTGGCTGCCGTCGTCGCCACGCCAGCCGGCGAGCAGGCCGACGCCAGGCGCGCGCTCGTGGCGAACGATGTAGTCGGCGTAATCGCGATACACCGGTGCGCCATCCGCGTGCACCATGCCGGGCAGTCCAAGCCGTGCGCCCAGATCCAGCAATACCGACTGGAAGCCGCGGACATCGCGCGGCTGCTCGTCGGCCTGCGTCGCCGGATCGAACAGCGGATGCCGGATCGCATCGGCGACGCCATCGGCATCGGAGATCGGCCGGTCCAGCAACGAGATCGCATCAAAGCGCTCGAGGTACGTCGTGTCCGGCAACACCAGGTCGGCGTAGGCGACCATTTCCGAGGCATAGGCATCGGAATAGATGATCCGCGGGATCTTGTAATTGCCGGCGTCATCCTTGTCGGTCAGCCACTGCATCGTCTCGCGCGTGTTCATCGCCGAGTTCCAGCTCATGTTGGCCATGAACATCAGCAGCGTGTCGATCTTGTGCGGGTCACCCGCGTGCGCGTTGCGAATGACGGTGTGCAGCATGCCGTGCGCGGCCAGCGGGTACGCCCACGAGAAGGCGTGGTCGATGCGCCGCGGCTGGCCGTCGCCATCGACCAGTAAATCCTCCGGCCCGTGCACGAAGCCCAGTGGGGCGGCATCGAGCACACCGTTGTCCTTTCGTGTTTTCCCAGGACGGTTTCCCGGCGGGATTGGTTTTGGAAACGGCGGCTGGTAGCGGAACGACCCCGGCGCATCGACCGCACCCAGCAGCAATTGCAGCAAGTGCAGCGCACGACAGGTGTGGAAGCCGTTGCTGTGTGCGCTGATGCCGCGCATGGCGTGCATCGACACCGGGCGACCGAGCATCTCAGGATGCTCGCGACCGTGTGTGTCGGTCCAGGCGATCGGCAGTGCCAGCTTGCTGTCGAATGCGGCGGCGGCCAGCTCGCATGCGACGCGACGAATGGTGTCAGCGGGAATGCCGCAGCGTTCGCTGACGGCGTCGGGTGCATATTGCGGATCGAGATAGCGTTCGACGATCAGTTGGAAGACCGGTACCGCGATGCGGCCGTCGGCCAAGGTGTATTCACCGGCGACCGCAGGCGCGATGTCGATGACACCGGCATCGGCGGCTGCATTCGACGTGCGATCCCAGCACAGTGGGTTGCCACCCGCATCGCGGGCGAATAAACCGTCATCCGCACCACCGGGATTGCGCACGACCAGCCAGTGCGCATTCGCGTAACGCACCAGGTAGTCCAGGTCGATGCGATCACTGCGCAGCAGTTCGTGGATCAAGGCGAAAGCGAACAGGCCATCGGTACCCGGACGAATCCCGATCCATTCGTCGGCGATCGCGCCGTAGCCACTGCGCACCGGATTGATCACGACGATCTTGGCGCCACGCTGTTTCAGCTTGCCCAGGCCGAGCTTGATGGGATTGGAGTCATGGTCTTCGGCCACGCCCCACAACATGAAGTACTGCGTGTGCTCCCAGTCCGGCTCGCCGAATTCCCAGAAGCTGCCGCCTAGCGTGTACAACCCGCCTGCGGCCATGTTGACCGAGCAGAACCCACCATGCGCGGCGTAGTTGATCGTGCCGAACTGTTGCGCCCACCAGCCAGTCAGCGCCTGCGACTGGTCGCGACCAGTGAAGAACGCCAGCTCATCGGGATTGCGTGCGCGGATCGGCGCCAGCCAGTCGGTCGCCACTTGCAGCGCTTCTTCCCACTCGATCTCCCTGAACTCGCCGCTGCCGCGTTCGCCCACGCGCAATAGTGGCTTGCGCAAACGCGCGGGCGAGTAGTGCTGCATGATCCCGGCCGCGCCCTTCGCGCACAACACGCCCTGGTTGACCGGGTGCGCCGGATTGCCCTGGATGTAGCGGATGCGGCCGTCGGTGATCCACACCTTGATGCCGCAACGGCACGCGCACATGTAGCAGGTGGTGGTCTTGACCTCGTCGCCGGGTGACGGCGAAAGATTGAGCTTGGGCTCGCGCATGGTTGCATTGTGCCGCGCCGCGACAGTGCCCGCACAACCCCCTGACTCCAACGTGCCGCCGCGCGCTTCGAAAATCTCTTGCCGCTCTTGGAGAAACGCCGCAGACAGTTGTCTCGGCAACTCTTGCCTCAGGGCGACAATGCGCGTTAGAACACCCACTTCTGCTGCCAGGCATTCGCATCCTAGTCATTGTCAAATTGCCGAAGTTGGCTCGACTGCGTAGCCAGCGACCGCCACATATGTCGAGGCCGGGAGGATCTCGCCAGCACACTATTGCGGCGGATCGACCGTGATTGTCGGGTCGTTGAAGCGCGAATAACGGGTCGTACTGGTCATGCCTTTGCCATCGGGCTTGATCAGGTTGTGGACCTGGATCTGGATCGGCAGGTCGTCATGGCTGATCCACATCGTCACGTCGCCGGGATGCGGTTGCTCGTGGTGCACAAGGTATTTCGTTGCCGGCACTCCCCCAACGCTGTCGCTGCCCTGCGACTGGACGGTCATGTCGGCCTCGGCACTGCCCAGCTTGGCCGGATCACGCCATTGGCTCAGCGTGCCCTTGGGCATCGGCACCTTCATGGCCTGTCCGTGCACGTTCATGTACATGGTGTCGCCGACGATGAACTGGGTGCCCATCGGGGTCACCATCCGGTAGCGGTCGGGGGCTACGAAGTCGATTTCGTGATGACCCATCGCCCCGCCAGGGCCGCCCTCGAAATCCATCGTGGCGTGGTAGCTGCGTACGGCCAGGAACTTGTCCATCGCGACCTTGATCGCATCCTTCGGAGTGGCCAGCGGGTTGAGGGCGCCAGCAATCGTCGACAGTGTCGAGGGTGTGGCGGCTGGCGCTGCGGCCGTTGGTGTCGCGATTGCGTCGCCATCACTGGCTGGAGACGTGGCGGGTTTGCATGCGGTCAGCGCACACGTGGCGAACAGGAGACCAACGAATCTGCGGTTGTGACGTGGCATGTCTGGCTCCTGGCGGTGGGCGTCATCTGGGAGTAACGCTGACCGGGTCCCGAAACCGGACACGGCTGCCAGCACGCGGACGCGCCATAATCCCGGGCATGGACCGTTACGAACGCATTCTCGCACTGCACCGCACGCTCAAGACCGCACGTTACCCGGTTACGGTGCCGCGCCTGCAGGAGGAACTGGGTTGTTCGCGCGCCACCGTCTATCGCGATATTGCTTTCCTGCGCGATGCGCTGATGGCGCCGGTGGTCGGCGATGGCGAAGCGGGTTTCCGCTACGACGCCAGTGAGGGTGACCGCTTCGAGTTGCCCGGGTTGTGGCTCAACTCCGAGGAATTGCACGCGTTGCTGGCAACGCAGCAGCTTCTCGCGAGCAGCAGCGAAGGCATGCTGTCCAGCGCACTGGCGCCGCTGCAGCAGCGGATCGAAAAGCTGCTCGACGAACATTCCACCGGCAAGCGTTGGCCGATGGAACGCGTGCGGGTGATCCCGCATCGGCTGCGGCGCATGGACGAGCATGTGTTCCGCGCGGTGTGTTCGGCAGTGCTGGAGCGCAAGCAACTAAGCTTCGAATACCGCGCCCGTTCCACCGACGAGCGCACCCGGCGCACGGTGTCGCCGCAGCGCATCACCCATTACCGCGATAACTGGTACCTCGACGCATGGGACCAGGACCGCGAAGCGCTGCGCAGTTTTTCGGTCGATCGCATGAGCACGGCGCGCATGCTCGACACGGCGGCGCGTGATATCGACGAGAGCCAGCTCAACGAACACCTGTCGGGCAGTTACGGCATTTTTTCCGGCGCGCCGAAAGGCTGGGCGACGATTGTCTTCAGCGCCAAGTCGGCGCGCTGGGTCGCCGATGAGCATTGGCATTCGCAGCAGCAGGGTCGGTTTCTTGCCGACGGCCGCTATGAATTGAAGGTGCCGTACAGCGCCGCGCGGGAGTTGTTGATGGACGTGTTGCATTACGGCAGCGACGCCGAGATCGTCGAGCCGCCATCGTTGCGCGAACAGGCGCGTTCGCTGTTGTCGCTGGCCTTGAGTCATTACGACCGCTGAGATGCGTCGAGCCTAACCTGCGCGGCCGTCACTCGCTGTTCGGACGTTCGAACCCCAGTCCACCAACTTGCGAGGGCGTTTGCGCCACGCGCCAGACCTTGTCGCTGTTGATGTGATACCCGCGCAGCTTGTGTAGCAGGCCTTGGTAGGTCTTTGCGTCCATCGAAGGCGTCCTGGAAAAGATCCACGCCAGGTCATGGTCGGGGGAAATCACCAGCGCCCAGGAGTCGTCCGGCGCCACTTCGACGATGCGCTGCGTGGCGCGCACCAGTCGCATGAAATGCAGCCGCCAATCACGATTGCCGGTGTCTGGCGTCACCGTCGCGATGGCATCCACGCTGCGCACGGGCGAATGGAATCCGGTGCGATAGACATATCGCACCGCGATCCGGCCATCGGGCAATGGTGCGTACTCATCGCGCGCCGCGACGTGGCCGCGCTCGGTGAAGTACGGCACGTGGCCAATGACGTACCACGTGCCCATGACGCGATGCAGGTCGAGCGCATGTGAATCAACCTGGGGGACCACCGCCGCGTTGCCGTCGGAATGCCGCGGCATCACCCCACACGCCGCAAAGATGCTCATGACGACGACACACTGGAGCGCGCGACAGGCGGTCGTGAGAGATCGAGAACGGGCGGGGACTCTGTCAATCGCTGTCACGCGGGAACTCCATTGAGCGGTCAAGAACCAACCTAGGGTGGGCGCAAAGGGCGCGAAGGCTGCGTCAAGCATCAGGGGGCGCGCACGAGGTGCCTGGGAATCGCAGTGCGTGAGATGAGCCCTCCACAGGATGGACGCATACCCACCTGTGGAGTGTGTCATGCCAGCCCAACATCCTTTCGACCTCGCCCTGACCGATCCCCGCCTGGACCGCGCCATGCGCCGGATGACCTTGACCGGCGTCCTGCTGGTGCTGGCATTACCGATCGCCCGTGGCGATAGCGTGTGGCTCGGTGCGTTGCCATTGTGGTTGATCGGCATGCCGCTGAGCAGTTGGTGGGCACTGCATCGCTTCCGCCTGCCGCGGTTTCGGTCGCCGGCGATTCAGGTCATCAAGACACGGCGCCGTTCGTTTGCCCAGGCGCGTCGCCGGCCGGGCGCTCGCAGCGTGCGTTGCATTGCGCGCGCGGCATGATGCTTTTTTGCCCAGGCAATGCTGATTATCCGCAACGCTTCGTGGCTGTGAGCTACAAACGCTGATCTATCTGGCGATGACCGGGCCTGGCATTGCGTGCAAGGTGTCGGCAGCCACCGCACTCATGCCGGATGCAGCGCCGCCGGCAGGTCGAACCGGAACGTGCTGCCGACACCGGTTTCCGACGTGCAATGCAACCGCCCGCCGTGGCGCTGCAAGATGCGTTGCGCGATCGCCAGGCCCATGCCACTGCCGCCACCCTGGCTTGGCGAATGCAGTCGCTGGAACGGCTCGAACAGTTTCTGGGCATGGCGCATGTCGAAGCCGCTACCTTCGTCGCGGACGCTGATTTCCAGCCTCTCGTCGTTGAGTTCGCCGGTCGCGGGCTCAGCGTGGACATGCATGCGCACACAGTCGCGCTCGTGCGAGAAACGCCAGGCATTGTCGAGTAGTTGCCTGATCAGCACCTTGAGCAGGCGTTCATCTCCCTGCACATGCATATCGGGCGCGATGTGGAGTTCCGCTTGACGTTGTGGCTGGGCATCCTGCAATTCCTCGCCGACCAGCTCGACCAGCGCGCCAAGATCGACAGCTTCGTGCCGAAGCTCGACCCGGCCCACGCGCGACAATTCCAGCAGTGCATCGATCAATCGTCCCATGCGCAGCGAAGCGCCACGCACGCGCTGCAGTTGATCGCGCGCAGTGGCATCCAGGCTTTCACTGGCGTCGATCAGCCGGCAGAAATTGTCGATCGTCCGCAGTGGCGCGCGCAGGTCATGCGACATCCCTTGGGAAAGCAGTTCCTGCTCATGCTGCAACGCCCGCAACGTCGCCTGGCAGTCAGTGAGTTGCCGCCGCAGGATTGCAGGGTCGCTCGACTGGACTGGGGACTTGGTGTCATCCGGTAGGTTGCAGATGACAACAGCGGAGGAATCAGTCATTGAGGTGCAGGAGTGTCTGTTGGTCCGGGGAGCATGCCGGTACGGATCGTGTAGATGAAGTGCAGGCCGGCCTGAAGACGGGGGCGATAACGGACTGTCACAAGGCTTGCCGCACAATGCCGCTGATGAGCAGGTGTCGATAAGACTCGTGATGATGCGCCACGACGACGCCTGCGCGATGACCCCAGGGACGCCATGACACTCGATCACATCGTATTGCACCAAGTGCTGTTCCTGCTGGTGCTGGCCGGTGGGCTGTATCTGTTCATCAGCGAACGCCTGCGTATCGATGTCAGTGCGATGCTGGTGTTGCTGGCAATGGTGCTGACCGGGGTACTCAAGCCCGGCGATGCCCTCTCGGGATTCTCGAGCGAGCCGGCGATCATCGTCGCCGCGGTGTTCGTGATTTCCGGCGGGCTGGCAGCCACTGGAATCACCGAGCGCCTGGGGCGCTGGATCGGCCACGCCGCCGGCAACAGCGAGGCCCGTGCAGTCGCGGTGTTGATGCCGACGGTGGCGGCGCTCGCGGCCTTCACCCACCACGTGATGGTGACGGCGATGATGCTGCCGATCACCCTGCGCCACGCGCGCGAACACAACCTTCCAGCCTCGCGCCTGCTGATGCCGATGTCGCTGGCGGCGTCCCTGGGCACCACGCTGACACTGGTCAGCGCGCCGGCGTTCCTGCTGGCCAACGATCTGATCCAGCGCAGCGGCGGCAAGGGCCTGGGCATCTTTTCCGTCACCCCGATCGGCATCGCGCTGGTCGTCGTCGGCATGGTCTACATGCAACTCACGCGCTGGCTGCTTCCCCGGCGCAGTGGTGCGCATGGGGACGACGCCTACCTGCGGCTGGATCGCTATCGCACCGAGTTGCTGGTGGTCGAAGGCTCGCGCTGGAGCACGCGCCCCTTGGCGGAACTGCAGAGCGCGCTGGGCGACCGCATCCGCCTGCGGGGCTGGCTGCGCGATGGGCGCGTGCGCGATGACCTCGGCGCGACCAGCCCGTTGCTGGTGGGCGACGTGCTGCTGGTCGAAGCGTCGGCGGACGAACTGATGTCGCTGCACGACGATGCCGGGCTGGACCTCAACGCCATCGCACGCTTTGGCGCCGGTCTTGATGGCGATGGCGAGCCGCAACTGGTGCAGGCGGTGGTTGCCCCCGGCTCGGAGTTCATCGGCCGTTCGATCCGCGAACTGGATTTCTCGCGCCAGTTCAAGGCGGTGATCGTTGGCTTGTGGCGTCGGCAGGGCGAGATGGGTGAGCGCCTGTCCAATGCCCGCCTGTGCGAAGGCGACTTGCTGGTGCTGTACGGGCGGCCATCGCATTTCAACGACCTGGCGGCGCATCACGGGTTCCTGATGCTGGTGCCGTTCGCTGGCGAAGCCAAGCGCCGCCTGCGCGCGCCGCTGGCGCTGGTAATCCTGGGGATCACGATTGGACTGGCCGCGACCAACTGGATGTCAGCGCCGCTGGCGTTCCTGCTGGGTGCGGTGGCGATGGTGGCGACCGGCTGCGTGGGTGTCGAACAGGCTTATCGCGAAATCGACGTGCGCATCTTCGTGATGATCGCGGGCGTGATCCCGCTGGGAATCGCAATGGAGCAGACCGGCACCGCGCGCCTGCTGGCCCACGGCCTGCTGCCGCTCGTGACCCACCTGTCGCCGCTGGGCGTGCTGTTGCTCGTGTTTACCTTGGCGGCCCTGCTGACCCAGGTCATGTCGGACTCCGCGACCACCGTGTTGCTTGGCCCGATCGCGGTATCGCTGGCGCACTCGCTTGGCCTGCCTGCCACGCCGTTCGTGGTGTGCACGGCGTTGGGTGCGGTGGTGGCCTTCCTCACCCCGATCGGCCACCACGGCAACCTGCTGATCCTGGGGCCTGGCCAATACCGCTTCGCCGATTTCCTGCGGGTTGGCTTGCCCCTGACGCTACTGATCGCGTTGGTCAGCACATGGATGGCGCAGTGGCTCTGGCTGGGCGGGCCGCTGTTGCCGACATGGCATGGGTGATCGCCAGAAGCCCGCAACCGGCTAGTCCCGCCTCTGCCGGGGGGATGGGTGACTTATGGCCCATGGCGCAGTGATCTTGGTGTTGTAGTCTACCAGCACACCAAAGCACAAGGCCGCAGGAGGCCTGCCATGACCACCACCACGCCCCTCATCAACCCGTCACCGATTGCATGTCCCGCGATCCAAGCACCACCACAGGCCACATCGCCCCGCCGCGAATATCGCGAGCGCGACTTCGGCGTGGGCTATGGACGCAGCAGCGGATACGCCAGCCAACGCCAGTACGCCAACGCGTGGAATGGCCAGGTGCGATTCCGCTGCGGGTGAGTTGTCCTGGTCGGCGCGGTATCGTGCCGGGATGACTTCAATCGACCACCCCATGGCCTCGTCGCCGTTCCGCCGCGACATCACCCTTGCTGCACTCAATGCGATGTCGCGCGATACCGCGATTGCCCAGCTGGGCATCGTGTTCACTGGGATTGGCCGCGATTACCTGCGCGCGACGATGCCGGTCGATGCGCGCACGCACCAACCGTACGGCTTGCTCCACGGCGGGGCTTCGGTGCTGCTGGCCGAGACTCTGGGCAGCACCGCCGGGAATCTTTGCGTCAACGACGACTCGTTGTGCGTGGGCCTGGAGATCAATGCAAACCACCTGCTGGCGGTTCGCGAAGGCCTTGTCACCGGGACGGCGCGGGCCCTGCACGTGGGTCGCAGCACCCAGGTGTGGGAGATCCGCATCGAGGAAGCTGCCGGCCGACTGGCCTGTATCTCGCGCTTGACCCTGGCGGTGGTGCCGCACCGTGGCCGCACGGCTGCGGAACCCGCGTAGTTGCATTTGACGCACGTGCGACTGTCCCCCTAGTCTCTCTTTTTCCCTGCCCGGATCCGCCATGTCGATCTCGCTGAACTTCGAACTCAACGACCGTGATCTCGAGCACTTCGAGGCGGCGATAGCCAAGTCGAAGAAGGCGGCCGAGGGCAAGAGCCCGGCGGAAATCATCGACTGCTCGGTCAAGCTGCTGGCCGATGCGCAGAAAGTGCACATCCCCGATT
This sequence comes from Lysobacterales bacterium, assembly GCA_038235185.1. Classification (GTDB taxonomy): domain Bacteria; phylum Pseudomonadota; class Gammaproteobacteria; order Xanthomonadales; family Xanthomonadaceae; genus Cognatiluteimonas. The sequence continues at coordinate 11,104 of JBBSUF010000018.1, read as the reverse complement.
TCATCCTGGAACGGCTGCTGCGGCTGGACGACATGATCGCGATGGTGCGCGACGACGCTTGGGCAATGTCGGAAGAAGACAAGGATCGCGTGCTGGCCGCGCTGGTGTACTTCTGCGATCCGGATGATGTGATCCCGGACAGCGTGCAGGTGCTGGGCTTCCTGGATGACGCGATCATGATCGAGTTGTCGGTGCGCGAGTTGAAGCACGAGCTCGATGCCTATGATGACTTCTGCGATTTCCGTGAACACCAGGCCGAGCGTCGCGGCCTGGCCGCCGACAAGGTCGGTCGTACCGACTGGCTCGCCGCGCGACGCGAGGAGCTGGTCGAGCGCATGCACGAGCGTCGCGAGCGCGACATGGGCGTGGGCTATGGCAGCAGCAGCGGCTATGCATCCGCACGCGGCACCTATACTCGCGCCTGGCGGCCGGGGTTGTTCACCTTCCGTTGAGTTCGTGCCGTTACCCGGCATTCGCAGTCCCTGCGGTGTCGCAAGCACGCATCCGGTATCGTGTCGCGCATGACTGAGCCGTCCCCCGCCGGCGCAGCCGCGATATCGCCAGTTTCCAGCCGGACGATGCGCGCGCTGCGTTACTGCTATCGCGTGCCGCTGCTGTGCTGGCACCTGCTGGTCGACCTGCCGCTGACCATATTGCTGATCACCCCGATTACGGCGGGTTGGCAGGTGGGTGGCGAGCGGCTGGACCATCGCCTGATCCGGCGCTGGTCGGCCGGCGTGATGCGGGTATGCGGATTCGAGCTGCATCGTGTGGGCACACCGTTATCGGAGGCCACGCTGTTCGTCGCCAACCATGTCACCTGGGCCGACATCGTCGTGCTGCACAGCCAGCGGATGATGGGCTTCGTGGCCAAGCGCGAGATCGCGAAGTGGCCGGTGATCGGCTGGATGGCGATGCGCGCGGAAACGATTTTCCACCAGCGCGGCAGCGCCGAGTCGCTGGGCGGCGTGCTGCATGAAATGTTGGCGCGCCTGCGCGCCGGACGCTCGGTCGCGGTGTTTCCCGAAGGCCGCACAGGCGACGGACGTCAGATCGGGCCGTTCCACGCACGCATCTTCCTGGCCGCAGTGGAAGCCGGTGCGCCCGTGCAACCCATCGCGCTGCGCTATGGGGTCGATGGTGATGCGCAGTCGCTGGTCGCATTCCATCCCGGCGAACATTTCTTCGGCAACTTCATGCGCCTGCTCGGCGAACCCGCGCGCCGCGCCGAAGTCCATTTCCTGACTCCGATTCTGCCGGGCGACATCGAAGGCCGCCGCGGCATCGCCGAACTGGCGCGCGAACGCATCGTTGCGGCAATGACCAGCTGAGCGGTCGGGAGTCGGGAATGGAGAACGGGGACCCGGAACGGCAACGACGCGATGCGCCGGAATCCATCTGCTTGCCTGGATCTGCTTCCCAGGATTCCCGACTTGCGACTCCCAGCTCCGATCTTTATCAAGCGCCATGGTACATGCGCAGCCCGCACCTGCAGACAGCGCTGGGCTCCAGTCCCTGGCGACGCCGTCGTGGCGCGGAACTGCTCGCCGCCACGGGGGCGGTCACCAGCGAACATCTGGTCGATGGCGGCGACGGCGTGCGCCTGCACGGGTTGCATAGCGTGGTTCCCGGAGTCATTCCGCGCGGGTTGGCAGTGTTGTTGCACGGCTGGGAGGGCAGCGCGGAATCAAGCTACATGCGCCTGACAGCCGCGCACCTGCTGCAGCGCGGATTCGCGGTGTTCCGCCTGAACTTCCGCGATCACGGCGATAGCCATCATCTCAACGAAGCGCTGTTCCACTCCAATCGCATCGACGAAGTCGTGCATGCAGCCGCCGATATCGCCGCACGTTTTTTACCGCACCCCGACACGCCGCTGGTGGCGGCCGGATATTCGCTGGGCGGCAACTTCGCACTGCGGCTGGCGTTGCGCGCGCCCACGGCAGGGCTTGAACTGACGCGCGTGGCCGCGGTGTGCCCTGTGCTGGATCCAGCGATGACGATGTTGCAGATGGAGCGCGGCTGGCGCATCTACCTGCGTCATTTCGAGAATAAATGGCGCGAATCGCTACTGCGCAAGCGTGTGTTGTTTCCGGTCGAACATGCCTTCGACGACCGCACCCTCAAACTCGGAATGCGCGACCTGACCGAGTGGCTGGTGCAGCGGCACACCGACTTCGGCAGCCTGGATGCGTATTTCGACGGCTACTCGATCGCCGGCGATCGCCTGGCCGGCCTGCAGGTGCCGGCGGATATCCTGATGGCCGCCGACGACCCGGTGATCCCGCTGGCCGAGTTCCGCGCCATCACGCTGCCCGCCAGCGCGCACCTGGACATTGCCGAACACGGTGGTCACTGCGGGTTCCTGCTCAACATGAAAATGGACGGATTCGGGGAGGCATGGGTGGCCGATCGGTTGGCGCAGGACGATGTTCCCAACGACGCAACGTTGCCGATGATTCAAGTGGTTTGATACCAGGCCGATATCCGCGGCGTACTGCAAGAAGCACCGTGGTTGGCCGTCCACTACAATCACCGGCTCGCTTTCGCTGGACAGATGTTCAATGGCCGATCCCGATTACGCCGCCAACATTCGTGCCGCTCTTGCCAGCGGTGAGTACGCTCAGGCGCTCGACGCCGCGCAGGCCGCGGTCGCCGAACACCCCAATGACGCCTTCGCGCATCGCCTGCTCGGCGCCACGCAGCGCGCCGTCGGACAGCAAGCCGATGCACTGGCCAGTCTGGATCGCGCGGTCGCGTTGGCGCCCGACGACGCCGACGCACATTTCGAACGCGCAGGCGTGCTGCTGGGCGAGCGCAAGTTGGACGACGCACAACAGGCGCTGGCCCGCAGCATAGGCCTGGATCCGAACCTTTTCGGTGCGTATGTGCTGCAGGCGCAACTGGCGCTGGGCCGCGGGGATCTGGAGGAAGCCGGACGCCTGCACCGGTTTGCCGCCCGTATCGTCGCCGACGACCCGGGCGTGGTCGCGATCGAAGGAATGTTGGCGCTGCGGCAGGGCGACGCGGCCCGCGCACAGGTGGTGCTGGTCAATGCACTGCAGAAAACCCCGGCTCATGCGCAACTCAGTTATGCGCTGGGGTTCGTCTACATGGAGCAGGGTCATTTCGCGTTTGCCGAGCAGATGTTCCGCAACGTGCTTGCGCAGAATCCGGACGCAAAAAACCTGCACGCGATGATCGCCGACATGCTGCGACAGCAGGGTCGCCCGGGCGAAGCCGTGCAGGAAATCGCGCCGTTGTTGGCCGACCCGCAACACGCCACCCCTGGTTTGCGCCGCATCGCCGGCGAACTCGAACTGGCCGCCGACCAGCCCGAACGTGCATTGCCATGGCTGCGCGACTCGCTGGGCGCACAACCGGATGATCGCCGTACGCTGCTGGCGCTGATGGAAGCCTGGCGGCGCCTGGGCACGGCAGACGACGCCCGCGCGACGCTGGACGCCGCGCTGGCGACCTCGCCCAACGTCACCGACCTGTGGCTCGCGCGACTGGCCTTCGAGCCAGTCGGCGGTGACACCGCGCGTGCAGTGGTCGCGCGCTGGTTGACTGCCACTCCCGAGTCCATCGCGGCACTGGAAGCGCAGATGGCGCTGCAGGACATGAGTCGCGATGCCGAAGGCGCCATGGCAACGGCCCAGCGTATTGTCACGCTGGAGCCTGGGCGTAGCAGCGGCGAAATGCGCCTGTTTGAAGGAATGCTTGATTCAGATCCGAGCTCCGCGGTGGCACGAGTCAACGATTTGATGTCGCGCGCGCCATCGCCCGACAGCCTGTCGCTGCTGCGCGGCTGGCTGGGGATCGCGCAGGACCGCGCCGGCCAGTCGATGGCGGCGGTGGCGACATGGAGCCAGCTGCATGGCGAAAGCGTCACCAAGCACCTGCCGCTGTGGCAGCCGAGCGCGTCTCGCGTGGAATGGCCCGCACTTGGAGTTGCCAGCCTCGACAGTTCTGCGGTCGGACTGCTGTGGGGCGCGCCGGGGTCGACAGTTGAACGCGTCGCCGTGGTACTTGCGAACGGCTTGCCAGCCTTTCGCGCCGATCGCTTCAGCCCGACGCCGCCGCAGGACGCCCTGCAGCAATTTCGTGCGATTGCCGACCTCGGCAGTGGCGCACTCACCTCCGATCTGATGATCGCGCAGTGGCGGTCCGGCCTGTTGGCGCGCGGCGTTGACGACGGCCAGATTGTCGACTGGCTGCCGTATTGGGACAATGCATTGCTGATGGCGCTGCGCCCGCAGTTGCCCGGCGCGGTGTTGCTGATCGCACTGCGCGATCCGCGCGACATGCTGCTGAACTGGCTGGCGTTTGGCTCGACGCTGCCGCCACTGGCGATGGCTTCGCCGCTGGTCGCCGCCCGCTGGCTGGCGCAGGTGCTCGAGCAGATCGCGACACTGCATGAGCAGGATCTGTTCCCCCACCAGTTGCTACGCCTTGACGCCATCCTCGACCAGCCGCAAGCCCTTGCGGACGCAGTCAGTGCCGCGATCCAGACCTCGCTGCCCGCACCGGACGCCAACAGGCTGGGCACGCCACATTTTCCCGCCGGGCATTGGCGCGACTACGCCCAGGCGCTGGCCGAGCCGTTCGCCTTGCTGACGCCAGTCGCACGACGTCTGGGTTATGAATGATCGACCCTGCGCACGTCCGCCCCATGGAGCAACGCCTTGCATATTGGTAGTGAGAGTTTCGCCCCGGGCACATCCATTCCGGCCGAATTCGCGATGGGTGCGCCCGGCGGTTTCGGCGGCAACCGCAATCCGCAATTGCATTGGGACGAGGTGCCCGGCGACACGCGATCGTTCGTGTTGTTGTGCATCGATACCGATGCCCCGACCGATCCGGCAACAGTGGGTCGCGATGACATGCAGATCCCGGTCGAGCAGCCGCGAACGGAATTCGTGCACTGGGTGATGGTCGACATCCCCGGTGATCAACGCAGCATCGCTGCAGGAAGTTGCAGTGAAGGCATCAGCGCCCATGGCAAGCACGCCCCGCCTGGCCCGCATGGCACGCGACAGGGTTTGAACGACTACACCGGCTGGTTTGCAGGCAACGCCGACATGGCCGGTGACTACTTCGGTTACGACGGCCCGTACCCGCCGGCCAACGACCTGCGCGTGCACCGGTACTTCTTCCGCCTGTTCGCGCTGGACTGCGAGCATCTGCCGCTGGCCGGTCGCTTCACTGCCTCTGAGGTGTTCCGCGAAATGCACGGCCATGTGCTGGCCGAAGCCGCGGTCTGGGGTACGTACTCGCTCAATCCTGGCATCGCTGCGGCACATTAACCACCCGCCTGATCGAGGCGCGGGTGGGATGATTTCACATCAGCCGTTGGCCGGAATCAGCAACAGCAACGCTGCGCCCAGCGCGATGCGATAGAACGCAAACGCCGTGAAGCGATGGGTCTGGATATAACGCAACAGCCATTTCACCGCGACAAAGGCCGTGATCGTCGCCGCCACGAAGGCGATTGCGAGCGCCGTCCAATCCTCGCCGGCAATCCCACCAGACTTGTAGACAGAGAGCAGCTCATACGCGGTGGCGGCGAACATGGTCGGAATGCCGACCAGGAACGCGAATTCGGTGGCCGCCACGCGACTGGTGGTGCCCGCCAGCAACGCGACGAAGATCGTCGCCGCCGACCGTGACGTCCCCGGAAACACTCCTGCCACGACCTGCGCGATGCCGACCAGGACGGCAGTGATCCAGGAAACCTCGCGCCGTTCACCCAGTGCTTGAGCCCGCTTGGCTGCGAGTTGCTCGGCCACCAGCATCCAGATCGCGCCGATCACCAGCGCCCAAGCCACTGGCCGGACCGTCGTAGGCAATTGCCAGCCGAGTTTCTTGACGATCAGGCCCAGTACCGCCGTGATCCCAAACGCGACGATGAGTTTCAGCACGTAATCGCGTGTCTCGCGCTCGCGCAGACCGGTGGCCAGTTGCCACAGCCGCCGCCAGTAGATGGCCACCACTGCGAGGATCGCGCCGGCCTGGATCGCGATGTTGAACAGGTCGCTGCGATGGCCGAGCCAGCGTTCGGCGATCAGCAAGTGGCCGGTGCTGGAGACCGGCAGGAATTCGGTGATGCCTTCGATGATGCCGAGTAGCAGCGCAGCGGGCAGATTGGTCATTGATAAGTCGGAAGATGGAAACGGGAGATCGCAAGCATATCCGAGCCGTCGAGTGCACCAAGATTGAGCAATATCTCCGAAGGCGCACCATGGCAGTGCACATATTGCGTGTGATCCGGGTGTCTGGCTTTACAAATCAATCACTTGGCAATGTTTTTTTGGCTGGCACGAGGCTTGCGAACACTTGCGGAGGAAGCCTTCTTCCCTGTCCCGCCTGCCTATTTCCGGAGCTCTCCCCATGTCGCTCGAACACGTCGAAAAAATGATCAAGGACCACAAGGTCGAATTCGTCGACCTGCGTTTTGCCGACATGCGCGGCGTGCAGCATCACGTCACCTTCCCGAAATCGATCATCGATGCCAGCCTGTTCGAGGACGGCAAGATGTTCGACGGCTCGTCGATCAGCGGATGGAAAGGCATCCACCAGTCCGACATGGTGCTGCTGCCGGATCCGTCGACCGCGTTCCTGGATCCGTTCACCGCCGATCCGACGTTGGTGCTGACCTGCGACATCCTCGATCCGGCGACAATGCAGGCGTATTCGCGCGATCCGCGCGGCATTGCACGGCGCGCCGAGGCGTATCTCAAATCCAGCGGCATCGCCGAGCAGGCGTTCTTTGGCCCGGAGCCGGAATTCTTCGTCTTTGATTCGGTTCGTTACGCCAACGAGATGGGCCATACCTTCTTCCATATCGATTCGGAAGAAGCGGCATGGAACTCCGCGAAGGAATACGCCGGCGGCAACAGCGGCTATCGACCCGGCGTCAAGGGTGGCTACTTCCCGGTGGCGCCGCTGGATTCGCTGCACGACCTGCGCGCGGAAATGTGCAAGACGCTGGAAGCCGTCGGCATCGAAGTCGAAGTCCATCACCACGAAGTCGCCAACGCCGGACAGTGCGAGATCGGCACCAAATTCAGCACGCTCGTGAAGAAAGCCGACGACCTGCTGACGATGAAGTACATCATCAAGAACGTCGCCCACCGCAATGGCAAGACCGCGACCTTCATGCCCAAGCCCATCGTCGGCGACAACGGCAGTGGCATGCACGTGCACCAGTCGCTCGCCAAGGGCGGCACCAACCTGTTCACTGGCGACGGCTACGGCGGCCTGTCGCAGATGGCGCTGTGGTACATCGGCGGCATCTTCAAGCATGCGCGTGCGATCAACGCGTTTGCCAACTCGACCACCAATTCGTACAAGCGGCTGGTGCCGGGTTTCGAGGCGCCGGTGATGCTCGCGTATTCGGCCAGCAACCGTTCGGCATCGTGCCGGATTCCGTATGTCGCCAATCCGAAGGCGCGCCGGATTGAAATCCGCTTCCCGGATCCGATGAACTCCGGGTATTTGATTTTTGCCGCGTTGATGATGGCGGGCCTGGACGGCATCAAGAACCAGATCGATCCCGGCGAACCCAGTGACAAGGATCTCTATGACTTGCCGCCGGAAGAAGCGAAGAACATCCCGACCGTGTGCCACAGCCTTGACCAGGCGCTGGAAGCCCTGGACAAGGATCGCGACTTCCTCAAGGCCGGCGGCGTGTTCACCGACGACTTCATCGATGCCTACATCAGCCTGAAGATGAAGGAAGTCACCGCGTTCCGCGGCGCCACGCATCCGCTGGAATACCAGATGTATTACGCGATCTGACCGGGACCAGCTGCTCTGGCACGAAAGCCCGCCTCGCGCGGGCTTTCGTGTGTCCGGCACCGTCTGCCCCATAATGGTGCAATGACTTCCGTGCCTGCCCTGGATGACTTGACCACGCCAGTTGTCTGGGCATCGCCGGATGGCGCACTACAGGCCGGTAACGCCGCTTTCGCCCGCTGGCTAGGAGTCAGCGGCAAGCGCCTGCCCGGCATGCCATTGGCAGCACTTGAATACGAAGGGGACGCGCTGGCACGACTGCTGGCGACCGATCCGCCACGAGAGTCGGCACGGCTGCGCAGGTTGGCCTTGGCCTTCCCGGGCAATCAAGCGCCGCGCTTTGCCGACATCCTGCTTTCGCTGCGGGCGGACGGCGGCTGGCTGCTGGAAGCGCACCCGGTGGAGGAGTTTCCAGGCGAAGACCCGGCGCTGGCCTTGCCCTCGGCGCTGTCGGCGGCGCTCAAGGGCCTGGCGCACGAGTTGCGCAATCCGCTGGCGGGCCTGAAAGGCGCGGCGCAATTGCTGGCGCGACGGATCGATGACGAGGAAGGTCGCGAACTGACGGCGCTGATTGACGCGGAAGTCGGCCGACTGACCAGCCTGCTTGATCGCCTGTTGTCGCCAACGCCAGCGCGGGCCTTCGAGCCCGCCAATATCCATGTAGTGCTCGAACGGGTGCTGCGCCTGGCAGAAAGCGACGCAGGTTGGGCGGTGCGCCTGGTGCGCGATTACGACCCCAGCCTGCCGGACATCACCGGGGACCCCGATCGGCTGACACAGGCGCTCTGGAACCTGGTGCGCAATGCCATCGAAGCTGGTGCTGCCACCATCACCCTGCGCACGCGCGCCGAGCACGGCCTGCGCATTGGCGATGAAACTCACCCGCTGGTGTTGCGGCTGGAGATCGCCGATGACGGCCGTGGCGTCCCGGAAGAACTGAGCGAGCGGATATTCCTGCCGCTGGTCAGTGGCCGCGCCGAAGGCAGCGGTCTCGGCCTGGCGTTGGCGCAGCAGGTCGCGCGCGAGCATCGCGGTTCGCTGGCATACCGCTCGCGGCCCGGGCATACGGTGTTCACGTTGTTGTTGCCGATGGCGTTGACGGAGCAGGGCTCATGAGCCTTGTCGTGCCGGCACGCGATGCTGCAATTTCCGAACAGGCATGCGCATGAGCAGCCAACGCATCTGGGTCGTTGACGACGATCGCAGTGTCCGTTTCGTGTTGTGCACGGCGCTGCGCGAAGCCGGTTTTGCAGTCGACGGTTTCGACTGCGCACAGGCCGCGCTGACCGCGCTGCAGATGCATGCACCCGACCTGATCTTCACCGACGTGCGCATGCCTGGCGACGACGGACTGGTGCTGCTGGACAAGCTCAAGTCCGCTTATCCGCAACTGCCTGTGATCGTGATGTCGGCCTATACCGACATCTCGAGCACTGCCGGTGCGTTTCGCGGTGGCGCGTATGAGTTCCTGTCCAAGCCGTTCGATCTCGACGACGCGGTTGCGCTGGCCCGGCGCGCGCTACCGGCCCAGCCTGCTTTGGCGCCGGACATCGAAGAATCACCCATTGCCTCCGATGCCTCGCTCGACGCGCAACTAATCGGGACAACGCCAGCCATGCGCGCGTTGTTCCGTACGATCGGCAAGCTCGCACAGGCGCCGCTGTCGGTGCTGGTCACCGGGGAGACCGGCACCGGCAAGGAGCTCGTGGCGCGTGCGCTGCATCGTGAATCCCCGCGCGCGCGCAAGCCGTTCGTGGCACTGAATACGGCGGCCGTCCCTTCGGAACTGCTGGAAAGCGAACTGTTCGGCCACGAAGCCGGTGCGTTCACCGGCGCGTCCAAACGGCATGTGGGGCGCTTCGAGCAGGCTGATGGCGGGACGTTGTTCCTCGATGAGATCGGCGACATGCCGGCATCCTTGCAGACACGCTTGTTGCGCGTGCTTGCCGAAGGTGAATTCTTCCGCGTCGGTGGGCGCGAACTGATTCGCGTTGACGTGCGCGTGATTGCCGCAACGCATCAGCCACTGGAAGCGCTGGTTGCCGATGGACGGTTTCGCGCCGACCTGCTGCACCGGCTGGATGTCGTCCGCCTGCAGTTGCCACCGTTGCGCGCGCGTCGCGACGACGTGTCGCCGCTGGCGGCGAGGTTCTTCGCATCCGCCGCGGCAAAACTTGGTACGCCGGTGAAGCGTTTCGCCAATCCCGCACTGGATCGTTTACGCAGCCATGACTGGCCGGGCAACGTGCGCGAGCTGGAAAACCTGTGCTGGCGATTGTCGGTTCTGGCCCCCGGCGTGACGATCACGCGCGATGATCTGGACCACGCGCTCACCGCACCTGCCGCGATTTCCGGGCGCTCAAATGCCGAGGAGTGGGAGCGGCTGTTGGGCGCGTGGATCCAGGCTAAATTGGCCGCCGGCGAAAACGATCTGCATGGCCAGGCCCGCACGCGTCTGGACCGAGTCGTGCTCGACGCCGCACTGGCACATACCAAAGGGCATCGCAGCGACGCCGCCGCGCGGCTCGGTTTGGGCCGCAATACCGTGACCCGCAAACTCGCTTCCGACCGACGAAAATAAACCGGCGAAGTTTGCGACACTGGCGCATGGATGACGCGTCCCAACCCCTCTTTCTTGGCCTGATTTCGGGCACCAGCGCCGATGGCATCGACGTCGCACTGGTGCGCTTTGCCGATGACTCGCCCGAAGCGCGCTGTGAACTGCTGCACGGGTACACGCATGTTTGGGATGACGGTATCCGGGTACGCCTGGTTGAACTCGGGCAGGGCGGCGAGAGCAGGTCACTGGATGAAATCGGCAGTCTCGATGTGCTGGTCGCGCAGGCGTTCGCCGATGCGGCACTGCAACTGCTCGATGCTGCTGGCATGCCTGCTCAATCCGTGCGAGCGCTTGGTTCGCATGGGCAGACCATCCGTCATCGCCCGGCTGCCATGGCGTTTGGTCAACCTACGCCGTTCACCTGGCAACTCGGGGATGGCAATGTCATCGCCGAGCGCACCGGCATCACCACGGTGTGCGATTTCCGCCGCCGCGATGTCGCCGCAGGTGGCCACGGCGCTCCGCTGCTGCCGGCGTTGCATGCGGCGTTGTTGCATTCGCATGACGAGTCGCGCGCGATCCTCAACCTCGGTGGGATCGCGAACCTGACGCTGTTGCCCGCGCAGGGTGTCGTGCGCGGGTTCGATACCGGCCCGGCCAATGCGCTGATGGATGCGTGGTGCGAGCGTCATACCGGCGTGGCGTTCGATGCGGGCGGCGCATGGGCCGCGACTGGTCGCGTGG
>JBBSUF010000017.1:0-28518 GCA_038235185.1 Lysobacterales bacterium | reverse complement strand
GCCCTCGGAACGCGGGGCACAACCGCGCGACTTCAACTCCGTCTTCGGCCGCGAGGCAAAACGGGTGCTCGAGATCGGCTTCGGCAATGGCGAAGCGCTGCGCCATGCCGCACAAAACGATTCCGTCCGCGACTTCATCGGCATCGAAGTCCACGCGCCCGGCGTCGGCCGCCTGCTCAACGCGCTTGCCGACGACGACGCGCACAACGTGCGGCTCTACCATCACGATGCGGTCGAGGTGCTGCAGCACGAAATCGCCGATGCCAGCCTCGATGAAATCCGCATCTATTTCCCGGATCCCTGGCACAAGAAACGCCACAACAAGCGTCGCCTGGTGAGCCCGGAGCTGGCCGCATCGCTGGTGCGTACATTGGCCGGCGATGGACGCTTGCACCTCGCCACCGATTGGCACGACTATGCGGAGCAGATGTGGGACGTGCTCGATGCAACGCCGGGCCTGTGCAATCGCGCAGGTCCGCGCGGGCATGTGCCGCGACCTTCGTGGCGCCCGCAGACACATTTCGAGACCCGTGGCCAGAAACTCGGCCACGGTGTCTGGGACCTGCTGTACGACCGCTGCTGACGCAGCACGAGGACTCGTCCAAGCCGCATGGATACCGCGCTGACGCTCACCACCGACATGAAGCTCGTGCTCGGGCTGGTGGTCTTCACGATGGCGATGTTCCTGTTCGAACGAATCCGCGCCGACGTCGTCGCCCTGGTCGTGTTGATGCTGCTCGGACTGTTGCGCCTGGTGGCGCCGACGAATCTTTTCAACGGATTTTCCAGTAACGCCGTCATCAGCGTGATGGCCACCATGATCCTCGGCGCAGGTCTCGACCGCACCGGTGCACTCAATCGGCTCGCTGGCTGGCTGCTGCGGCGCGCGCATGGCCTTGAGCAGCGTCTTCTGCTGCTGACCACCGCGATTGCCGGCCTGAATTCGCCGCTGATGCAAAGCCCGGCGGTCATGGCGCTGTACATGCCGGTCGCCTCGCGCCTGAGTTCACGCACAGGCCTGCCCTTGTCGCGATTCCTGTTGCCGCTGGCCGCCGCAATCATCATGGGTAGCAGCCTGACGATGGTGGGCAGTTCTCCGCTGCTGATGCTCAATGACCTGCTGGTCTCGGCCAACGGCAATCTACCGTCAGGCGTCGCCACGCTGGAGCCATTGAAGATGTTCGCGCCATTGCCGATCGGCATCGCCCTGCTGGTGACCTGCCTTCTGTATTTCCATTTTTTCGGCGACAAACTGCTGGAAAACGAGGCCGACGAATCCGGAGTGACGCCGGCCCGCACGCAGAGTTATTTCGCCAAGACCTACGGCATCGACGGCGACGTGTACGAGTTGACCGTCAGCGCCGACAGCCCGCTGGTCGGCATGTCGCTCGGCGAAGCCGAAGCGCTGCATGGCGCACCTTTGCTTTTGGCCTTGAAAACAGGCAACGAATCACGACTGGCGCCGCCTGCCGACGCGCATATCTGGGTCGGCAGCGTGCTGGGGGCCATGGGGCCGAAGCAGCTGATCACCGATTTCTCCCAGAACAATTTCCTGCGCCTGTCGACGCGGCTTCGGGAGTTCGGCGACCTGTTCAACCCCAGCCGTGCGGGAATTTCCGAAGCCGTCGTTCCCCCCACGTCGCGTTACATCGGCAAGACCCCGGCTGACCTGCAACTGCGCAAGCAACAGGGCATCAGCCTGCTTGCGATCAACCGCGACAAGACCGTCCTGCACGACAACATCCGCGGGTTGCCTGTGCGCGCGGGGGACATGCTGGTGTTGCACAGTGTCTGGGTGGATCTTGCGCAGGCGGCCGCCAGCAAGGATTTCGTCGTCGTCACCGATTACCCGAAAGGCGAGCAGCGGCCGCACAAGTTCAAGATCGCGATGGCGATTTTCGCCGCCACCATATTGCTGGCGCTGAGCTCGAAGATCCCGGTGTCGATCGCGTTGATGACGGGAGTCGTCGGCATGCTCCTCAGTGGGGTGCTGACGATCGACGAAGCGTATGCATCAATCAGCTGGCGCACGGTTTTCCTCATGGCCTCGCTGATTCCGCTCGGCTGGGCCGTCGATTCCACGGGCGCCGCCGCGTGGGTGGCGGGAAACGTCCTGGATTACCTGCCAAAGGCGACGCCGCCTTGGGCACTGGAGGCCACGGTTGCGGTGCTCACGACGATCTTCGCCACCATGATTGGCAATGTCGGGTCCACGATCGTCATGGTCCCGCTGGCGATCAACCTTGCCCTGGCCGCGGGTGGCAATCCTACGGCGTTTGCATTGATCGTTGCGTTGTCAGGCTCCAGCAACATCATGACGGTTTCCAATCCGGTGATTTCGATGATCACCGGACCCGGCGGGTACAACTCGAAGGATCTGTGGCGCATCGGCTCGCCACTGGTGCTGGTTTACCTGGTGGTGATGTTGCTTGCGGTCAATCTTTTATTCTGACGTGTGGTCGCCATTTGCGATGAAGGCCGGCAACGAATTGTTTCGTCCCTCGCTTCGCGGTCGCGGGACCACGGCGCATGAGATGCGCTAAGGACTCACAATCACGTTCCCAGCTTTGACCTCGACCGCAACCTCGCGCAATCGGTCACCACGGCATGGCCCGGCAACACATGCGCCGTGCACGAGTTCAAAGCTGGCACCGTGCACCGCGCAGACGAGCAGCCCTTCCTTGCTCCTGAGGAATTTCCCCGGGGCCCAATCGAGCCGTCGGCCGGCATGCGGGCATACATTGAGCCATGCGCGTACGTGATCTCCATCGCGATGGACGATCATCGATTCCACAGCGCCTTCGACGCATCCCTGGACTTCAGCCACGCCACCGTCGGTGATCGAATCCAGCGTGATCAATACGCATGCGGTCGCTGTTTGATGGTCATCGTTTAACGAACTACTCACAACTTGGTTTCACTCAGGTCCGATACTGCCGTTGCGGTCATGCGATCGCATTCTGTCACGCGCCTACGATGTTCGCACACGCCTTTCATTTCGATACCAGCCGCCTGCAAGCGGTTTTTGCACCACGCAAGCCGCGTCATCCGCTGGCGCGCATCGCGATCAGCGTACTTGGCTTGGGCGTGTTGGCGGTGCTGGTGTTCTTCAGTGTTTTCGTCGGGATCGCGATGTTGAGCGGGGGGCTGCTCTATCGACTTTTCAGCCAACGAGGCAAGCCCGTGCTGGTGCAACCGCAAGCTGCACACGATGCACGCATTGTCGATGGCGAATATCGCGTCGTCAGCAAGCCCGTGCTGCCTTTACGCTGACGAACCATGCACAGCGTCTTGCAATCGCAGGTTCCGGTGCGTGGTGGCGGACAGTTTCCCGTGCATCGAATCTACTGCGTCGGTCGCGACTTCGCCGACCACGCACGCGAAATGGGTGCGAGCGCACCAACGTCAGCCGCAGACCGCGGCCAACCGGTATTTTTCCTGAAACCAGCCGACGCGATCGTCACCAACGGCGTTGTGCCCTATCCGCCCGGCACGCAAGAGTTGCATCATGAAATCGAATTGGTGGTCGCGCTCGGCCACGATGCCCCGCTCGGTGAACTTGATGGACCAACGGGCGAAGCACTGATCTTCGGTTACGCCATCGGCCTGGATCTCACCCGCCGCGATCTACAGGCCCAGGCCAAGGCGAAAGGATTGCCCTGGGATACCGGCAAGGCCTTTGACGCGTCCGCTCCGATCAGTGAAATCGTGCCGGCCGGTGCTGTGCGCGATTTGCAGGGGCGCACGCTGACGCTGGTGGTCAACGGCGAGCGTCGCCAATTCGGCGCCCTCGCCGACCTCATCTGGACTGTTCCCGACATCCTGCATGAACTCTCCAAGCTTTACGCATTGCGCGCAGGCGATCTCATCTTCATGGGAACCCCGGCAGGCGTGGGCCCATTGCACATGGGCGACATTTTTGTTGCGACGCTGGATGGTGTCGTCGAGCTGCAGGGGCGTATCGCGTCACCGGTTACTGCGCAATAACCTCAAAGGCTGTCCCTCGAAAGGAGATTGATGATGAGCATGTTTGGCGAATTCAAGGAATTCATCGCGCGCGGCAACGTGGTCGACCTCGCGGTCGGCGTGGTCATCGGCGCCGCCTTCGGCAAGATCGTCACTGCGCTGGTCGACGGCATTGTCATGCCGGTCATTGGCGTCTCGCTCGGCGGAGTGAGCGTGTCGGACTGGAAATACGTACTCAAGCCGGAAACGGTCGACGCCACGGGAAAGAAAATCGCCGAGGTCGCGGTGCAGTACGGAATGCTCCTGCAGACACTGATCGATTTCATGATCATTGCATTCGTGATCTTCATGGCGCTCAAGGCCTACAACCGGATGCGCAAGCCCTCCGCGGCCGAAGTTGCGCCACCGGAAGAAGTCCTGCTGCTGCGCCAAATCCGCGACACACTGCGTGGATCGACAGGTTCGACCTGAGCAGGGTTACTTGTGACGGCGCCACTGTGCGAGCAGCACCGCGGTGGCCGACGCGACATTGAGGCTGTCGACATTGCCGCTGCCTGGGATCGAAATGCGCAGGTCGCACAATGCAATGAGTTTCGCATCCATGCCCTCGCCTTCTGCACCGATGGCGTAGACAAGTCGTTGCGGCAACGTGGCGGTAAAGACATCGGTACCACCGTGCGAAATGGTGGCGGCCAGCTGGAACCCTGCGCCATGCAGTTGCGCAATGGCATTGTCCTCACGCCCCAGGCGCACGAAGGGAACATGCTCGGCGCCGCCTTCCGCGACTCGCGCAGCTGCGCCCGATAGCGCGAGGGTCGAATGCTTCGGCAGCAGCACGGCAGCAGCACCAAAATGCGCGGCCGATCGCAGGATCGCACCGAGGTTGTGCGGGTTGCCGACCCCATCAAGCCACAGGGCGCATTGCGGGCCATCTGCGAGATCGCGCAGCCATGCCGTCAGGGAATTCGGCTCCTCGCGCAACACGTCGGCGACAACACCTTCGTGATGCGTACTCGATGCCAGTTTCTGCAGGTCAGCCTCCTCGACCACGTTGTAGCCGATGCGGTTGGCGACGCACCATTTCAGCAGCGGCTGCAATTGCGGGATGCGTGATTCGAGCAGGTAGAGCTTGCGGACGGCATGCGGGCGGCGCTGGAACAGGGCACGCATTGCGTTGAGACCATACAGACGCAGCTCAACGTCCCGATGCGGGGGGGTGGCTGGCGTGGCCTCATGGTCTTGCGATGACGATGGCGTCTGCGCTCTTGGCTTGTGCCAGGGATTCGCTGGAGGAGGCGATTGATCGTCTTTTCGGTGCATTGGCTTGTTGTCGCGGTTGGATGACGCAAGTTTAAGCTTCTGATCATGCCTCAACCCGAAATGCCCGATCACGCGAGGGCATGGCGGACAGCAGAGGCTGCCCGACTCACCCTTGTAGTTCACCCTCCACCGACGGCGTGCCGAGATTCAGCGCATCAAGCTTGCGCGCGCGCTCGTCCGGTGGCCGTGTGCGCGGGGCGATGATCAGGTAGAAGGCCGGCACCACGAATAGAGACAATAGCGTCGACACCGCCACGCCGAACACCACCACCACGCCAATGGTCGAGCGGCTGCCCGCGCCAGCGCCGGTGGCCAGCATCAACGGCATGGCACCGGCGATGGTCGCGATCGAAGTCATCAGGATCGGACGCATGCGCGTTGCGGCGGCATCAAGGATCGCCTGGATCACCGTAAGCCCGGCGTCGCGGCGCTGGTTGGCGAACTCGACGATCAGGATGCCGTTCTTGGCGGCAAGACCGACCAGCATCACGATGCCAATCTGGCTGAAAAGATTCAGCGACTTGCCAAACAGGTACAGGCCAAGCAGCGCGCCCAGCACTGCCAGCGGCACCGTCAGCATGATCACCAGCGGATGCAGGAAGCTCTCGAACTGCGCCGACAGCACCAGGAACACGATCAACAGCGCCATGACGAAGGTAAACAGCACCGCGCTGCCCGACTGCAGGTATTCGCGCGACTGGCCGCTGAAATCCAGTTGCGCCGCGGCGGGCAATTCCGTGCGCGCGGTGGCCCGCATCCAGTTGATCGCTTCGCCGAGCGTATACCCAGGCGCGAGTCCCGCAGACAGCGTGATCGCGCGCAGCCGATTGAAGCGCCCCAGGCTGCTGGCCTCGGCACGTTCCTGCAGGGTCACCACGCTCGCAAGCGGGACGAGCGCGCCGCTGCGGCTGCGCACATACAGGTTGCTCAAATCGGTGGGCGATGCGCGTTGACCTTCCGCGGCCTGTAGCACGACATCGTATTCCTGGCCTTCCCGGACGAACGTGGTCACCCGACTGGAGCCGAGCATCGCCTGCAGCGTGTCGCCAATGGCCTGCTCGGTGACGCCAAGATCCGCTGCCTTGGCCTGGTCGACGATGACATGAACCTGCGGCCGGGTTTCCTTGTAATCCGCATCGGCGCCGTACAAACCGGGATTCTGATCCATCTTCGCCAGCATGCGGTCACGCCACAGCACCAGCTGTCGATAATCCGGGCCCTGCAGCACGACCTGCAACGGTTGGCCACCGCTGCGCACCAATCCTTGCCGCGTCTGCGGGATTGCACGCACGCCGGGGATTTTGGACAGCTCGCGCCGCACCTTGGCGACGACATCATCCGTACTGACGCTGCGCTGGCTCCATGGCTTGAGGATCACGATCGCGCGACCACTGTTCATGTTTTCCGATGCGCCATAGCCACCGGGCACGCGACTGAGCACGCTCGCCATCGGCTTGTCGCCGCCGACATTGCGCATCAGAAGGTTTTCCACCTTCGCCATCTGCGCAGTCGTGTAATCGAATCCCGCGCCTTCCGGACCCGTGACGGAGACACTGAAGGCTCCGCGATCCTCATTCGGCGCAAGTTCGCGCGGCACCAGGGTGAACAGCCCGAAGATCATCAGCAACGCCAGTACCATCGCGGCGCCAAACCACATCGGATAGGCGATGAAGCGCTCCAGCACGCGTCGATATCCTGACGCGAGCGCGCGCAGGCGCCCCTCCATCCATGCATTGATGCCTCGCGGATTGGTGTGCGGCCGGACCAAAAGCGAGCACATCATCGGCGTCAAGCTGAGTGCGACGAAGCAGGAAATCGCGACCGCTCCAGCCAGCGCCACCGCCAGTTCGCGGAAGAGGCGGCCGTTGTTGCCTTCGAGGAATGCAATCGGCAGGAACACCGCAACCAACACGGCCGTGGTCGCGATCACGGCAAATCCGACCTGACGGGTGCCACGCAATGCCGCCAGCGGTGGTGGTTCGCCAAGGTCGGCGCGACGCTGGATGTTTTCGAGCACGACGATGGCGTCGTCGACCACCAAACCAATCGACAACACCAGCGCCAGTAATGTCAGCAGGTTGATCGAGAAACCAAATATCAAAAGTGGCACGAAGGCCGCCATCACGCACACCGGCACCGTCACTGCTGGCACCAGTGCGGATCGCGCACTACCCAGGAACAGCCAGATCACCAGCAGCACCAGCACGATGGCTTCGGCGAGCGTCTTGTAGACCTCATGCACCGCCACGGCAATGAACACCGTCGCGTCGTAGGTCACGTCGATCTTCATTCCCGACGGAAGCGTCTTGTTGATCGCCGCGACTTCCTTCCTGACGGCATCGGCAACCGCCAGGTCATTCGCGGTGGACGTCTTGACGATTCCCAGACCGACCTGGTCCTTGCCGTTGGTTCGGTAATACGCACGGCGTTCGAGCGATCCAAGTTGCACTTTTGCTACTTCGCCCAGGCGCACCACATGATTTTCACCAGCGGGGCCCGCGCTCGTCGTGCTTGTTGCACCATTGACGACGTGGCCAATCGGCAACTGTTCGAAGTCGGTCTTGTCGGCGAAGCTGCGATCCAGTTGCAGGGTGAAGTCGCGCGTGGTTGATTCCAGCCTGCCTGCGGGAATGTCGACATTGCGCGCTCGCAATGCGGTTTCGATGTCGTCGATCGTCAACCCGCGCGCGGCCAGCGCGTTGCGATCGATCCAGATGCGCATCGCGTAGTCCTGCGCGCCGCCAAGCTGGACCTGCGCAACTCCATCGACAGTTGACAAGCGATCGACAAGATAGCGCTGGGCATAATCGGTCAACTGCAACGTGTCCATGCCAGGGCCGCTGAGGTTGAACCACACGATCACGTCCGAATCGCTGGAGACCTTGCGGATCTGCGGCGGATTGGCATCCAGGGGAAGCTTGTTGAGGTTGCGACTGACCGCGTCGCGAATATCGTTGGCAGCACTCTCGATATCGCGCTTGAGGGTGAATTCAACGTTGATGTCCGAGGTGCCGTTCTGGCTGGTCGACTGGATGGTGTCGACGCCCTCGATCCCGGACACGGCGCTTTCCAGCACCTTGGTGACCCGTGTTTCCATCACCGCGGCCGATGCCCCGGTGTAATTGGTGCTGATCGACACCACCGGCGGATCGATGTCAGGCAATTCGCGCAGTGGCAGACGCGTGAATGCAATCACGCCAAGCACGATCAGCAACAGGCTCACCACGGTCGCGAAGACCGGACGGTGGATGGAGATGTCGGACAGTTTCATCGCGCGTGGTTCGCGACAGGTTCCGTGGTGTCGGCTTGCGTGGCGTCGGCTTCGAGGATCCGGCTACCGTCGTGCAACTTCACGGTGCCCTCGACCACGATGCGTTCGCCTGCCTTCAGGCCCGTTTTTATTTCGACCACGCCGCCTTGGCGGGTGCCTAGCGTGACCGGGGCTTTGACTACGGTGTCCCCGGCACTGACGCGGTACACAAAACTCTGTTCGGCCTCCTGCAGCACCGCAATCTCCGGCAACACCAGCGCCTGTCGTGCAGGAAGCTGGACAAGCACGCGCAGCAGCATCCCCGGGCGCAATTTGCCCGTGGTGTTCGGCAACTCGGCGCGGACACGGATAGCACGCGTGGATGGATCGATGCGGCTGTCGATGTCGGCGATGCGTCCGTCGAACGTGACGCCGGGCCAGGCATCACTGGTGGCGGTGATCGACTGTCCAGCAGCCAGGGATGAGAGCGCGGCTTCGGGCACGGTAAAGTCGAGCTTGATGGTGCTGTCGTCGTCCAGCGTGGTGATGACGGTGCCAGGCGAGACCAGCGCGCCGATGCTGACCTGGCGCAAGCCCAGGACACCTGCAAATGGCGCGGTGATGGTGCGGTCGGCGACGGATGCGCGTTTGGCCTGCACGCTGGCCGCAGCGGCATCGCGATTGGCGCGCAGGGTGTCGTATTGCCCGCGGGCGATCAGCTGCGCTTTCGCCAGTTCAGCTCCGCGACGCTGTTGTTGTTCCGTATCGCGCAGGACAGCCTCGGCGGCGGTGACGTCGGCCTGCTGGGCCCGGCTGTTCATGTCGGCCAGCAATTGCCCGGCGCGTACGCGCTCACCGCTGTCGAACGCCAGTCGCGTGACCACGTCGCTGACCTTTGCCGTGATCGTTACCGACTCACGCGCTTGCGCCGTCCCCAGCGCCTGCAACACGTCATTGAATGCGCGCGGCTGCACGATGGTGGTGGTCACCGCGACTGGACGGTCGCTACCGGACTTGCCGGCTTTCGCCGCCGCCTGATCCTTGCCACAGCCCGCCAGTATCAAGCCAGACGCGAAAGCCAAGAGGATGCACATCACAAGGGACGGCCGCAGAATTCGTGGTGACGTCATATTCGCGACCGCATCCAGACAGAAGATGATGTTAACGACCTCACCGTGATGGCGACCGTGCCGTCAGTCCTGGTCGAACTCCTGTCCATCTGCAGCGGCAATGGCATGCTGTACTGGATCGCGGGCATGATCGGAGCGGCGCGCGTGCGCGACATCCTGATCATGAATGGCGGCCGCTCCGCGCTGCCCTTTGCGTTGACTGGGAAAGGCACGCGACCCGAGCAACGCATCGTCGCCAGCCAAGCCACTGCCCTGGTTTGGCGATGCGCCCTTGACAGGCATGGTGCAGACTCCAAGGCTCATCCAATCGCCCGCGCCGCCTGACCTTCCCCCCTGACATACGGACCCGCCATGACCATCCACGACAGCATCCTCGACACCATCGGCCGCACGCCGGTCGTGCGCCTGAGTCGAATCTCACCGGCCAACGTCACGCTCTATGCCAAGGTCGAATCCTTCAACCCCGGTGGGTCAGTCAAGGATCGCCTGGCGATGGCGCTCATTCTTGATGCCGAATCAAAAGGTTTGTTGAAACCCGGCGATACCGTCATCGAGGCGACTTCCGGCAACACCGGCGTCGCGTTGGCGATGGTGTGTGCGGCGCGGGGTTACAAGTTTGTCGCGGTGATGTCCGACTCCTTCTCGATGGAGCGCCGCAAGCTGATCCGCGCCTATGGCGCGAAGGTCATCCTGACCGCTGCCGCCGAACGCGGCACGGGCATGGTGCGTCGGGCGGAGGAACTGGCCAAAAAGCACGGATGGTTCCTCGCCAGCCAATTCAACAATCCCGCCAACCCCGCGTATCACCGGCAGACCACGGCGGCGGAAATCCTGCGTGACTTCGCAGGGCGCAGGCTGGATTACTTCGTTACCGGCTGGGGCACCGGCGGCACCTTGACCGGCGTCGGCGAAGTGCTCGCGGTTGCACGCCCCGAAGTGAAGATCATCGCCTGCGAACCTGCCGGTGCCTCGTTGCTCGCGGGCAAGGACTGGGCGCCGCACAAGATCCAGGGGTGGACACCGGATTTCATTCCCGACGTGCTCAATCGCAACGTCGCCACGCAGATCCTGCCCATCGACGACATCGTCTCCCGCGACACCGCGCGCCGACTGGCGCAGGAGGAAGGCATCTTCGTCGGAATTTCCGCCGGCGCCACGGTGGCCGCCGCACTCGAAGTTGCGAAGTCGGCTTGCGATGGCGACGTCATCCTCGCGATGCTGCCCGACACGGGCGAACGCTACCTCAGCACCTTCCTGATGGAAGGGATGAATGAGGGTTCGGATGATGACTGGCTGGTGAGTTTGTAGGATAGGCCATGGCCCACCGTCGCCTCGCGGGTCGTGCGATTGCAGTCCACTGCAGAGGACTTCGCCCATCTCTCGTTGGTCACAACGACTGAGACGTCGCGATTCGGACGATGCGATTGGAACATCGCTACCGTGAAATGCAAAACGCCGGCGTAGACCGGCGTTTTACTTCCTGCGTTCGTGGGGCTACTCGCTTCAATCTCCCCACTGACCCATCGCCGCCAGCCCATTTTCGCGGGCGCGCTCGTGCACGATCTCCTGCGCCTTGCGCACGTTGCCCACCAGATCCTTCGACCACACCGCAAGCGCCGCCGACTGCATGGCGCGCCCATAAGAGAACGACAGCGGCCACGGATTCGGTGCCATGCGATTCATGGCGTCGAGATGCGCGGTGGCGTCCTCGTCGCTCTGTCCGCCGGACAGGAACACGATGCCCGGAAGGATCGCCGGCACCGTCGTTTTCAGGCACATCAGGGTGGATTCCGCGACTTCCTCGATCGACGCCTGCTCACTGCAGCCCTTGCCCGACACCACCATCGACGCTTTCAGGATGGTTCCTTCCAGCATCACGCTCTGCTGGTACAGCGCGTCGAACAGCGATCGCAACACGACTTCCGTGACTTCAAAGCATGTTTCGATATCGTGTGAGCCGTCCATCAGCACTTCCGGCTCCACCATCGGCACCAGGCCCTGCTCCTGGCACAGCGCCGCGTAACGTGCGAGCGCGTGGCTGTTGGCCTCGATGCAGCTGCCGGACGGGATGTCCTCGCCGATGTTGATCACCGCGCGCCACTTGGCGAAACGCGCGCCCAGGCTGTAGTACTCCTTGAGGCGTTCGCGCAAACCGTCAAGCCCTTCCGTCACCACTTCTCCGGGGAATCCCGCAAGTGCGACCGGGCCCTTGTCGACCTTGATGCCCGGGATGATGCCGTTGTCGCGCATGAGCTTGGTGAATGGCACGCCCGCCCTGGTCGACTGGCGGATGGTTTCGTCATACAGGATCGCGCCGGAAATATGCTCGCCCAGGCCCGGTGTCGTCAGCAGCATTTCGCGGTAGGCACGACGGTTCTCTTCCGAATCGGGGACGCCCACGCCATCAAAGCGTTTCTTGATGGTGTTGTTGGATTCGTCGATCGCGATGATGCCCTTGCCGGCGGCAACCATCGCCTGGGCGGTTTCGGCAAGCTGTTCGATGCTCATGTGGGTTCGGCCGGAAGCTGGTAAGAGCGGAATTATAGCGGCCTGACGATATGAAGCCATGAAGGAGGGCGGGTCTTAACCCGACATCGGTATCTCAGTGGCGGGTTCTAGAGTTCGCCGAGACCTTCGGCCTTCCCGCCCACTCCTACTTGCAGTAACCGCAAGGTATTCGTCGCGCCGTGGTGCTCCATGTGATCTCCGCTGGTGATGACGATCCTGTCGCCCACGGCCAGCAGGCCTTGATCGAACAACTGTTTCAGCGCCTCGCGAGCGGCTTCGCGGGTGGCGAGGCCACGGCTGTCGAAATCGATCGGGAACACATCGCGCATCAGTGCCATTCGTCGGCGTGCGCCGACGTGGCGCGACAGGCCGAAGATCGGGACGTTGGAGCGGAATCGCGACAAATAGCGCGCAGTACCGCCAGACTCGGTCATGGCGACAATCGCGCGCACGCCGATATGTTCGGACAGGAACATCGTCGCCATCGCGATCGCCTGGTCGGCATCTTGCAGGTCGCGTTGCGCCTGTTCGAAGTTGGTGTTTGCCTCGAACTGCTTTTCCGCACCGATGCAGATGCGCGCCATCGCCTCGACCGCTTTCAATGGATATTTCCCTGCCGCCGATTCCTGCGACAGCATCACCGCATCAGTGCCGTCGATCACGGCATTGGCAACGTCAAGCACTTCGGCACGCGTCGGGATGGGACTGTCGACCATCGATTGCAGCATCTGCGTGGCAGTGATGACCACGCGACCTTGCGCCAACGATTCGCGGATGATTTTCTTCTGCAAGCCCGGCAACTCGGCGTCGCCAATTTCGACACCAAGATCGCCGCGCGCCACCATCACCGCGTCGCTGGCCTGGATGATTTCGGTCAGGTTTTCGATCGCTTCGGCCCGCTCGATCTTGGCCATCATTGCCGCGTCGCTGCCGTGGCTGCGCGCGATTGCCCTCGCTTCATTCATATCGGCGGCATTGCGACAAAACGACACTGCAATGAACTCGGCGCCAAGTTTCGCCGCCACGCCGATCAGTTCGCGGTCGCGGTCGGTCAATGCGCCCAGCGACAACCCGCCTCCGAGACGGTTGAGGCCCTTGCGATCCGACAACGCGCCGTCATTGAGGATGGTGGTGACGATGCGCTCGCCCTGCACCGATTCGATCCGCAACTGCATCAGGCCGTCGTCGAGCAGCAAGGTGTCGCCGGCACGCACGTCGTTCGGCAGGCCGAGATAGCTGATTCCGACTTCATGTTCGTTTCCCGGCGGCGCATCGGTGCGCGCCACCAGGTCGAAACGGTCGCCCGCCTTCAACTGTACGCGACCGCCGGCAAAGTGTTCGATGCGCAACTTCGGCCCCGGAAGATCGGCGAGGATGCCGACTTCGACACCGACCCGCTCGGCCGCTTCACGCACGGCCTGCGCACGCGCCACCTGCGAAGACGGATCGCCATGCGAAAAGTTGAGCCTCACGACATCCACGCCTGCTCGCAACAATGCATCCAGCATGCCTGGCGGATCGGTGGCCGGCCCGAGGGTGGCAAGTATCTTGGTGCGTCTGCGATGCGTGTTCATGGCAAGCTGTCTCCTCATTCAACGCTAGCACAGCCACGCAACTGCGCGATGACTGCGGCAACAATCATCAGCAACCGAAGAGGACCGCAGCAGAGTGGCAACACAGCCCACCATCGATATCGCGTCCGTGCTGGCCGGTCTTCCCGCGTTCCCGCAACTACAAGGCAAGCGTGTGCGCTTGCGCGGACCGCGCAGCGAGGATGTCGATGCATTGTTCCAGCTGTTCGCCGACCCACAGGTAATGCGTTACTGGAGCCGGCCACCGATGACCACACGCATGGAAGCTGAAGGACTTCTCCAGGAAATCGATGAATCCTTCGCACAGCGCACCAAGCTCAACTGGATGCTGACCCTGCGCAGCAGCGATGTCGTCATCGGTACGTGCACGCTGTTCCACCTGGAGCCGCGCCATCGTCGAGGCGAGGTTGGTTATGCCTTGCGATCCGACCACTGGGGTCGTGGAATCGCAACGGAAGCCGCCACGCTGGCGCTCGACTGGGCGTTTCGCGTACTTGGCCTCCACCGGATCGAAGCGGACATCGATCCGCGTAACCAGAGTTCCCGCAAGCTGCTGCAAGGGCTTGGCTTCTCCAGCGAAGGCTTTTTGCGCGAGCGCTATTTCGTTGGCGAGGAAATCAGCGACACGGAACTGTTCGGATTGCTGGAAAGCGATTGGGCAAATCGGTCTTCATAGAATCAACTTCGCCGCAACCGACCACTACCCTGGGAACTAGCGCATGACTGCACCCATCCCGCGACAGGAAAACTAGCCGCGCGCCCTGAGGGCCGCAACTGAAGGCAATTCCTTGCCTTCGAGGAATTCAAGGAACGCGCCGCCACCGGTGGAGATGTAGGAGACGTCGTCGGCGATGCCGTATTTGTCGACGGCCGCGAGGGTGTCGCCACCGCCTGCTATCGAAAACGCACGTGACCCCGCGATCGCGCGCGCCAGGGTTTCAGTGCCGGCGCCGAACGCGTCGAACTCGAATACGCCGACCGGGCCGTTCCAGACCACGGTACCGGCCTGCGCGATCAGTTCGGCATAGCGCTTCGCGGTGTCCGGACCGATGTCGAGGATCAGATCGTCATCGCCGACTGCATCGACCGCCTTGACCGTGGCCGGCGCATCCGCGGCGAAACGCGTCGCGACCACAACGTCTGTCGGTACCGGGACCTGCGCGCCGCGCGCGCTGGCATCAGCCATGATCTGTTTCGCGGTGTCGACGAGGTCAATTTCCACCAGCGACTTGCCAACGCCATGACCCTGCGCGGCGATGAAGGTGTTGGCAATGCCACCGCCGACGATCAGCTGGTCGACCTTGCCGACCAGCGAAGACAGCAGTTCGAGCTTGGTCGAAACCTTGCTGCCGGCGACGATCGCCAGCAACGGTCGCGCCGGCTGCTCGAGCGCCTTGCCCAGCGCATCGAGTTCATCCATCAGCAGCGGACCGCCGCAGGCGACCTTCGCGAACCTGATGACGCCATGCGTGGATGCCTGCGCGCGATGCGCGGTGCCGAAGGCGTCCATGACAAACACGTCGCACAGCGCCGCATACTGCTTCGCAAGCGTGTCGTCGTCGGCCTTCTCGCCGACGTTCATGCGGCAGTTTTCCAGCAACACCAACTGCCCGGGCTGCACGTCGACGCCGTCGAGATAGTCGCGCAGCAGTGGCACGTCGCGTCCGAGCAGTTCCGACAGGCGCTTGGCGACAGGGGCCAGCGAATCGCCCTCGCTCCACGCGCCCTCCTTCGGCCGGCCAAGATGCGAGACCACCATCACCGCGGCACCGGCCTCCAACGCCCGATGCAGGGTCGGCAACGCGGCGCGGATGCGCAGGTCCGAAGTGATGTTGCCCGAACCGTCCAGTGGCACGTTGAGGTCTTCACGGACCAGCACGCGCTCGCCGGTGAGGTCGAGGTCGGTCATGCGGACGATGGGCATCGTGGATCCTGCGGCCGGGGTTGTGGCGCGTATTGTCCGCAGCACGAGCCACGCAGGCAAACCGGCGCGGCCACCCAGCTTGTACGTGATTCTTGCGCGTGCACTCCCATCTTCCATCGATGCCTGCTGGCGGACCGGGCACGGCGTGACCTCCGACACGGCGTTGCGACCACGCACGGCCTGTAAGATTCCGCCACGTGCCAATGGGGATTGCCATGACGTCATCATCCGTCGCCGCACCGCGCGGCGGCTTGCCTCGCGTTGCGTGGCCGTTGCTGCTTGGACTGGCAATCGCGCGGCTGCTGTTGCACCTGCTGACGAACGGCCAGTATGGGTTCCATCGCGACGAGCTGGCGTTGCTCAACGATGCCCACCACCTGGCCTGGGGCTTTGTTGCCTATCCGCCGATGACCCCGGTCCTCGCGCATGTTTCGATGCAGATGTTCGGCGACTCGCTGACCGCCTTCCGCGTCTTCGCTGCCGTGGCGCAGGCGCTGGTGATGTTGATGGCCGGCCTGATCGCGCGAGAGCTTGGCGGGGGCCGCCTGGCGCAGGTCGTGGCGGCGCTGGCGTCAGCGTTCGCGCCATTCTCGATGCTGCAGGGCGGCGAGTTGCAATACGCCGGCATCGAATGCGCATGGTGGGTACTCGCGGCGTGGACGCTGTTGCGACTGGCCAATGGTGGCGACCGTCGCTGGTGGCTGGGTCTCGGCGCGGTGATCGGCCTGGGCATGCTGACCCGCTACACGATGCTGGTGTGGTCGGCGGCGCTGGCGATCGGCATCCTCGCCACGCCCTTGCGGCGACAGCTCGCGACACCCTGGCCGTGGTTCGGCGCTGCGTTGTCACTGCTGGTGTTCGCGCCCAACACATGGTGGCAGTGGCAGCACGACTTCATCTATCTCGATTTCGTGCAGCACATCCATGCGCGCGACGTGCGCATCGGCCGCAGCGACGGGTTTCTCCTGCACCAGTTACTGATTGGCGCCAGCCCGCTGACCGCGCCGCTGTGGATCGCAGGCCTGCTGTGGCTGGCCTTCGCGAAAGCGGCCGCTCGATGGCGCGTGATGGCATGGCTGTACGTCGTGCCACTGCTGCTGTTCTTTTTGACCAAGGCGCGCGACTACTACATGGCACCGGCTTATCCGATCCTGCTGGCTGCTGGTGCGGTGGCGATGGAAGCGGGAATCGCACGCCTGCGTCCATGGGTTTCGATCCTTGCACGTGCGACCGTCGCCCTGGTGCTGCTCGCCGCTGGGGCAAGCACGGCGCTGATCATGCTGCCGGTGTGGCCGGTGAACTCCCAGGGCTGGAACATCGCCCGCAAGTACCACCACGAGTTCACCGAGCAGATCGGTTGGCCGCAACTCGTCGCACAGGTTGCCGGCGTGTACCGTGCACTGCCGCCGGCCGAACGCGTGCGCACCGCGATCTACGCCAACAATTACGGCGAGGCGGGTGCGATTGACCGCTATGGTGCGCACTACGGATTACCGCCTGCGATCAGCGGCATCAACTCCTACTGGTATCGCGGCTATGGCACGCCGCCGCCGACCACGGTGATCGTGCTGGGCGACGATGCCGAAGGTATCAGCGACACGCCCGCCACCTGCACGCTTGTCGGCAGGATACGTATCCCATACGGGGTCGAGAACGAGGAAAGCAGTCATCCCGACATCTACCTCTGCCGCGACCTCCGCATCGATTGGGCGAAGGCCTGGCCGCACATGCAGAGCTTCGGTTGACAAAAAGGCCACGAAAATTGGGCTTTTTTCAGCGCGGTTCACCAGCCGCACAATGTCGCGAGAGGTGAACACCTGCTACAAGACGCAAACCGGGCCGTCTTCGGCATCGGCTAACATGCATCGGCAATGTGGCGCCTGCCGGCGACACCATTGGGGAGCACTGATGGGGGCATTCTGGGAACAGCTCAAACGCCGCAAGGTGATCCGCGTGGCGATCGGCTATTGCGCGCTGAGCTGGCTCCTCGTCCAGGTGGCGTCGACGCTGATCCCGGCCTTCGACATCCCGATATGGACCTTGCGGCTACTGGTCCTGCTGCTCGCGATCGGCTTTCCGTTCGCCCTGATGATGTCATGGACCTACGTGGCGACGGCGGACGGGCCACGCCTGGAATCGGACGGGGTTCCCACACCACTGGCGATCAGGGAGATCGTGGCACCACCCACCGAATCAACGGTGACGCTACCCGCCGCAACACCTAATCCGGCCTCGATTGCCGTGCTGCCGCTGGTCAACATGAGCTCGGACAAGGAACAGGACTATTTCTCCGATGGTCTGTCCGAGGAATTGCTCAACCTGCTGGCGCAGATCCCCGGCCTGCACGTCGCAGGACGCACCTCGTCGTTCTCCTTCAAGGACAAGCACGCGACCATCGCCGAGATCGGCAGCGCACTCAATGTCGCCACGGTCCTTGAGGGCAGCGTGCGCAAGTCCGGCGACCGCATCCGCATTACCGCGCAGCTGATCAAATCGCAGGATGGCTATCACCTGTGGTCGCAGACCTACGACCGCGAACTCACCGACATCTTCGAAGTGCAGGATGAAATCGCCGGGGCCGTGGTCGCTGCTCTCAAGCTCAAGTTGTTACCCGCGCAACAACCCAGCCATGCTGGTCACCATGTACCGAGTCCGGCCGCGCACAATCACTTCCTGCTGGGGCGGCAGTTCCTCAATCGCGCGACTGCGGATGGATTCAAGCGCGCGGTGGTGGCCTATAACAAGGCGGTCGCGTTGGAACCTGATTACGCCGCCGCCCTCTCCGGGCTGGCGCTGGCCGAAGCGTACGCATCGGACGACACCGAGTCGGACGAAGCAATGCTGCATGGCCGCCAGCGTGCTGGAGAATGGGCCGAGCGTGCGGTCGAGCTGGACCCGGCGCTCGGGGAGGCCTACACGGCGCGAGCGGTGCTGCGTTTCGTCTTCGAGCAGGACTGGAACGGTGGCGACGCCGATTTCTCGCAAGCGCTCAAGTTCAATCCGGGCGACGTCATGACGCATTGGCAACGTAGCCGCCTGCTGGCGGCACTGGGCCGGCTGCCGGAAGCATTGGACGCTGCGCGAACCGCAACCGATCTCGATCCACTCTCTGCGCAGGCATGGGAAATCCTGGCGCGCTATCAGATCGCGATGGGTGACCTCGCCAGCGCACGGCAGTCGCTACAACTCGCACTGGACATCGCGCCCGAGCATGGACGCGCGCCTGTCGGCATGGGGATGATCTGCCTGCTGGAGACGGATGCAGCCGCGGCACTGGACTGGTATGGGCGAACCGAGAACAGCACCTTCCGGTTGATGGGCGAAGCGATGGCGTTTCATGGCCTCGATGATGCACGGAACTCGCACGACAGCCTGCAGGCCTTGATCGACGCGGATGCCCACCACGCCGCCTATCAGGTCGCCAGCGTGTTCGCGTGGCGCGGCGAGAATGACGCCGCATTCGAATGGCTGCAGCGCGCGTTCGAGCAGCGCGACGCCGGCCTGCAATACCTCAAATACGATCCTGCGCTGCGCGGCCTTCGCCAAGACGCGCGCTATGCGGATCTATTGGTAAAGCTGCGCCTGCCCGCCTAGCGGTTGACGATATCGCCCTCGTTCATGCAGCGACGACACGCACCATCTCCAGGCATTTGCTCGAGTAGCCCCACTCGTTGTCGTACCAGCTCACCAGCTTGACGAAGGTATCGTCCAGCGCAATGCCGGCTCCTGCGTCGAAGATCGACGTGCGTGGATCGCCGCGGAAATCGGTGGCGACCACCTTGTCCTCGGTGTAGCCGAGAATGCCCTTCAACTCGCCTTCGGATTGCGCCTTCATCTCTGCGCAGATTTCCGCGTAAGTCGCGGGCTTTTCAAGTTCGCAGGTGAGATCGACCACGGAGACATCGGAGGTCGGGACGCGGAACGACATGCCGGTGAGTTTCTTGTTGAGTTCGGGGATGACGACGCCGACGGCTTTCGCCGCGCCGGTGCTCGATGGAATGATGTTCTCAAGGATGCCGCGACCGCCACGCCAGTCCTTGTTGCTTGGACCATCCACAGTCTTCTGCGTCGCGGTCGCCGCGTGCACGGTGGTCATCAGGCCACGCTTGATGCCCCACTTGTCGTTGATCACCTTGGCCAGCGGCGCCAGGCAGTTGGTGGTGCACGACGCATTGGAGATGATCGCTTCGCCAGCATATTTCTTGTGGTTGACACCGAAGACGAACATCGGCGTGTCGTCCTTCGACGGTGCCGAGAGAATGACCTTCTTCGCGCCCGCATCGAGATGCTTCTGCGCCGTGGCCTTGTCCAGGAACAGGCCGGTGGACTCGATGACGACTTCGGCGCCGACCGCGTTCCATTTCAGGTTGGCCGGATCGCGTTCCTGCGTCAGCCGTATTCTTTTTCCGTTGACGACCAGGTCGTTGCCATCGATCGCGACTTCGCCCTTGAAGCGGCCATGCACGGAGTCGTACTGCAACATGTACGCCAGATACTCCGGCTCCAGCAGGTCATTGATGGCGACGATCTGGATGTCGTCCGCGAAGCCCTGCACCGCTGCACGCAAGACGTTGCGCCCGATCCGGCCGAACCCATTGATGCCAACCTTGATCGCCATGGACCACTCCTGCACGAAAGACGGGGAAGGCGGGTATTTTAACCGCTCTCCAGTGATGGCCTACTTATCCATGCGCCAGCGGTCCCATCGTCGATACGTTTTTGCGCTGGTGTTGGTGATTGCCAGCCCCGGCGCCATGGGCTGGGGCGCGCTGGGACACCGCCTTGTGGGTAACTTGGCCGAACGCCACCTGCAACCCTCGACCGAGCGTGCAGTGCGCGATCTGCTTGCTGGCGAGCCGGAGCCGACACTCGCCGGAGTGGCCAACTGGGCGGACAGCCTGCGCGCGAACGATCCTGACCGTTTCAGGCAGACCTCGCGCTGGCACTACGTCAACTTGCCTGGAAATTCGTGCCGCTATGACATGGCGCGCGATTGTGCCGATGGGCAATGCGTGGTCGAAGCCATCAAGACACAACGCATGATCCTTTCCGATCGCAGCCAGCCTCTTGAGGCCCGCCGTGATGCATTGAAATTCCTGGTGCACCTGGTGGGTGATGTGCACCAGCCGTTGCACGCCGGGAATCACGATGACAAGGGCGGCAACAAGTACCAGGTCAGCCTGCGCACCGACATCGCACCCGAAACCTACGCACGCAATCGTTATGGCATTGGCGTCATGGGGACCAACCTGCACGCGGTGTGGGACTACTACATCCTGGCAAGTGCGAACCTGACCGAAGCCCAGTATGCAAATCGTCTCGCCGGCATTCCATGGCCATCGCCGGCCACCGCCATGGGCGACCCGGCTGCGTGGGCAAGCGAATCCTGCGGCGTGGTCGATGCACATGCACTCTATCCATCGGTGCACGCCATGGATCGTAGTTATCTCGACGCGCAGCGCCCGCTGGCTGAACAGCGGATCCGCCTCGCGGCATATCGACTGGGACGACTGCTGGATGATGCGTTGGGTAGGCGCAAATGACGGTACTCATGACGAAGCCATCCGTCCATCCATGATCACTTCCTGGGCCCGGTTTGCCATGAGCATTGACCGCAGCAGATGACCGAAACCGAACTCCTGCTCGGCGTGCTTTTTTTCGTCGTCGCTGTCCTGTATTCGTCAGTCGGCCACGCTGGCGCCAGCGGCTATATCGCGGCGATGGCGCTGCTCGGCTTCGCACCTGATGCCGTACGTCCCACGGCACTCGCCTTGAACCTGCTGGTCGGTGGCATCGGTTTGTTCCGCTTCTGGCGCGAAGGGCATGTGCGCTGGCGCAACGTCCTGCCTTTCGTGCTGGCGTCAGCGCCGGCGGCATTCTTCGCAGCGCAGGTCAAGTTGCCTAGGGAAAGTTATTCACTGCTGCTTGGACTCGTACTGCTGGTGGCAGCAGTCGGAGTATTCCGAAGTGCATCGCGCGCTTTGGTGACGGATGCAGAAGCGATCGGACGCAAGGTGCCATGGTTGATCGGTTTGCTGGTGGGCGCGGCGATCGGCATGCTGTCTGGTTTGACTGGCACCGGTGGAGCGATCTTCCTGACGCCTTTGTTGCTGTTCGCACGGTGGATGCCGACGCGTGACGCCAGTGGCACATCGGTTGCATTCGTCTGGATCAATTCCCTGACCGGACTTGCTGGCCTGCTGCACGTGACCGGCACGCTGCCGCAGGCGTTGCCGCTCTGGCTGGGAATCGTTGCAATAGGCGCCCTGGTCGGCACCCAGTTCGGATTGCGCTGGTTGCCGGTGAAGAGTCTGCGTTATGCGCTATCTCTCGTCCTGGTGATCGCGTCGAGCAAGCTGCTGTTGGCGTAACGGATCATTCGCGCTACGTCAGGGCTTCGACACATTCGGGTTTCCGCGCACGTACCAGCGCCACGGCTCGTGTGCGGCATGACGGATGCCGATGCGTGTGGTGATGACCGGATCCACCGGCGGCGCGATGCCGTCATCGACAATGGTCAGCCCTTCCACGCCTGTCACCAAGTCGTGGCCATTCTGAGCGCCGGTAATCCCGAAGGCCTGGCATAACCGCGCAGGACCGCTGCAGAGATCGCGATCGCGTTTGGCCGCGCGCCGTTGCGCATACATCAGTTCCAGACACGCGACCGGCTCGGCGGCGCGCAGCAATACACCCACGCCCTCACCGACTTCGCCGCATGAAGTGTTCGCACACCAGTGCATGCCGTAGGTGAAATACACATAGAGCCTGCCCGCTGGCCCGAACATCGTCGCGTTGCGTGCAGTCTGCCCGCGATAGGTATGTGCGGCGGCATCGACCGCGCCGCAGTACGCTTCGGTTTCCACGATGCGCGCCCGCCGACCGTCGTCGGCCACCAGCACCTTGTTCAGGAGTTCCGGCGCCACCACTCGCGGATCGCGCCGGTAGAACGCGCGTGACAGGCGTTTGCCGACGCGCGGCACGGTCACTGCAGCGACTGCGCTACCGCCACGACATGTTCGACGGTGAAGCCGAAATGCGGCAGCAAGGCTTCGATCGGTGCCGATGCGCCGAACGTATCGATGCCAACCACCGCACCATCGAGGCCAACATACTTGCGCCAGAAATCGGTGACGCCCGCTTCGATCGCGACGCGCTTGCGGCAGGCATTGGGCAACACGGATTCGCGATAGGCCGCATCCTGCCGGTCGAACACATCGGTCGACGGCATGGACACCACGCGCACGCTGTCGCCAAGCTGCACCGCGGCCTGCATGGCCAGATCAACTTCGGAACCGGTGGCGATCAGGATCAGGTCCGGCATGCCAATCGCGTCCTTCAACACGTAGCCGCCGCGCGTGATGTCTGCAAGTTGCTCGTTATCGCGCTGCTGGTGTGCAAGGTTCTGGCGCGAAAACACCAGGCAACTCGGGCCATCCCTGCGCTCGATCGCCCGGCGCCACGACACCGCGGACTCGACCGCATCGCAGGGACGCCAGACATCGTTGTGCGGGATGTAGCGCAAGGATGCGAGATGCTCGATCGGCTGATGGGTTGGGCCATCCTCGCCAAGTCCGATGGAGTCATGCGTATAGACATGGATCGCACGCGCGCCCATCAGCGCACTCATGCGCACCGCATTGCGCGCGTAGTCGCTGAACACCAGGAAGGTAGCATCGTAGGGAATGAAGCAGCCGTGCAATGCCAGCCCGTTACTGATCGCGGTCATCGCGAATTCGCGCACGCCAAAGTAGATGTAGTTGGCGTCGGCGTCGTCGGTTGCCACCGACTTGCTGCCTTTCCACAACGTCAGGTTGGAATGCGCAAGATCCGCCGACCCACCAATCAGCTCTGGCAGCAGGGGCGCGAAGGCTTCGATCGCCAGTTGCGAGGCCTTGCGCGATGCGATCACCGGACCTTCGGCTTGCAGCTTGGCGACATAGGCATCGGCATCGCGGGCGAAATCCTCAGGCAGTTCGCCCGCGGATCGCCGCACCAGCTCCTCGGCCAGTTGCGGGTACTGCACCGCATAGGCATCAAACAGGTCGCCCCATTGATGCTCGCGCACCAGGCCGGCATTGGCCGCGCGCCAAGCGTCGCGGATCTCCTGCGGGATTTCGAACGGTGCGTGCGGCCAGTTCAACGCCACGCGCGTCGCGGCGACTTCATCCTTGCCCAGTGGCGCGCCGTGCGACGATTCCTTGCCGCCCTTGCCGGGCGATCCAAATCCGATCGTGGTGCGGCAACACACCAGCGTCGGCTTGTCGGTCGACTTCAGGGCAGTCTCGATCGCGGTTTTGATCTCGACCGCGTCATGACCATCGACGTTGCGGATCACGTTCCAGCCATAAGCCTCGAAACGTGCCGGGGTGTCGTCGGTGAACCAACCTTCGACATTGCCATCGATGCTGATGTGGTTGTCATCCCAGAACGCCACCAGCTTGTGCAGGCCCCAGGTGCCGGCCAGCGACGCGGCCTCGTGCGAGATGCCTTCCATCAGGCAGCCGTCGCCCATGAACACGTAGGTGCGGTGGTCGACGACCGCGTACTCGGGCCGGTTGAAGCGCTGCGCCAGCAACTTTTCCGCCAGCGCCATGCCCACCGCATTGGCGAAACCCTGGCCGAGCGGCCCCGTGGTGGTTTCCACGCCGGGCGTCATGAAGTTTTCCGGATGCCCGGGCGTCCTTGAATCCAGTTGTCGAAAGTGTTTCAGCTCATCCAGCGACAGGTCGTAGCCGGACAGATGCAGCAGCGCGTACTGCAGCATCGAACCATGGCCGTTGGACAGCACGAAGCGGTCGCGGTTGAACCACTTCGGATTATTGGGATTGTGGTTGAGGACATCGTTCCACAGCACCTCGGCGATATCGGCCATGCCCATTGGCATGCCGGGATGGCCGGATTTCGCTGCTTCAACTGCGTCGATGGCCAGGAATCGGAGCGCGTTGGCAAGCTCGCGGCGGGTTGGCTGATGGGGAGCGGGCGTAGGCATGGATCCGTGACGGTAGGGCTTCTCCTGCGCGGGAGAAGACAGTGGCGGCGGTAGCGGGCGAGTCGGCCCGGAGGCGGATCGTATTGTCCCATCCGGCATGGGCGCCTGTCGCGCCCACGCCAGCCCGGAGACCGGACGCTTTGCGTTGTTTTTGCAGCGTTGGCCGCAAACACTAGTCCAGACGCCAGAGGCATCGGCATTCTTACGCGGCGATCAGGGCTTGGCGACTGCGACCATGGTGGCGACGTATACCGACCCGTTTGCATGCTTGAGTTGCAACCGCACGCTTTGGCCGACGTCTCGCGTCGCGTGCGATTTCAGCGTCAACGCCTTGCTACCAGGGACGACCAGGTCGTCGACCTTCATGATCAGGTCGCCGGGAACAATGCCGGCACGCGCGGCTGGGGTGCCGGGGACGACAGAATCGATCTTCAACCACTCCACATCCGGATTGAGGAAAAACCCCTTGGTGCTGACGGCAAGCCCGAACCCGAAATACCCGCGTTCGCCTGCCCAGGCCGTTGCAGTGGAGAGCGAGAGCAGCAGGACAGCAACGCGCAATGTGTGTATTCGCATTCGATGGTTTCCGGATGTGGAGGATTAAAGCAAATCGCGCTGTGCATCGGCGCGCTCGAGTTCGATATCCGGGATGTTGATCTCGCCACTGCGATGCGACACCACCACCGCGGTGGCCAGGTCGCCGGTGACATTCAGCGCCGTGCGACACATGTCCAGGAACGTGTTGACCCCCAGGATGATGGCGATGCCTTCGGGGCGCAGGCCGATGATGCCGCAGATCATCGCGATCACCGGCAACGAACCCGACGGGATTCCGGCAGTGCCGATACCGCCGAGGATGCACAGGATCAGCACCATGACCTGTTGTCCCAAACCAAGATGCAGACCGAACACCTGGGCCAGGAATAACACCGTCACGCCTTCGAACAATGCAGTGCCATGGTGGTTGGCCGACGCACCCACCGTCAGTACGAAGCGCGAGACCTTGCGCGGCAGGTGCAGGTTTTCCTCCGCCACCCTCAGCGTCACCGGGAGCGTGGCCGTTGATGAGGCCGTCGCGAATGCCGTCAGCGTGGCTTCCTGGCTGCCGCGGAAGAACGTACGGATCGGCATGCCGCCCATGAAGCGCACCCACAGCGGCAGCACCACGAACATGTGCAGCCCGATCGCCAACATCACGGTCACCACGAACCAGCTCAGGCCCACCAGGACGCCCCAGCCCAGCTGCGCGCATAGGGTGAACATGAAACAGGCGACTGCGTACGGCGCCAGCAGGATGAACAATCCGATCAGGCGCATGCTCACTTCAAGCAAACCCTGCAGCGCATGTTTGAAGGCATTCGTTGCCGCGCTCGGCGTCATCACCAGCCCGATGCCGACCATCAACGCGAAGAAGACGACGCCGAGCGTCTGCTTGTCGTCGACCGCGGCGGCAAACACGTTGTGCGGGACGATGTTGACCAGCAGCTGCATGGCATCGAGCTGACGGCCGCTACTGACGATGTCGCCGGCTTTGGTCGCATTGCTGGCCATCGCCTGCTGCACCAGCGCCGGGTCCAGATGCAGCCCGGGCTGGATCAGGTTGACCATCAGCAGGCCGATTGCCACCGCGATGCCGGTCAGTCCCGCGGTGTACAGCAACGTCCTCCACCCCAACCGGCCGAGACTGGCGATATCGCCCAGCTCCGCCACGCCTAGTACCAGCGCCGAGAACATCAGCGGAATCACCAGCATGAACAACAGGTTGAGGAAGATCTGTCCGAGGGGTTTGGTGCCGTAGGTGATGACGTCGTGGGTCCACGTCGCATCTGCCGCATAGAAATGCGCGGCCAAGCCCAGCAATGCACCCGCGACGAATCCGAGAAGCACCTTGACGTGGAGCGGAAGGCCTCGGCGGGTCGAGGCGATTGCTGGATTGGACATGGGATCGGCAGCGTACGAAAGTTGGGCGAGCTTACACGACGCTTCTAATGGCCTATTCCCGAACAGGCTCGCATCCATCCCGTCAACGGGCTCCTGCTTCGCCGAAGCGGACAGCTGCTAGATCTCGACTTGCGCCCCGAGTTCCACCAGCCGGTTGCCGGGGATCCGGAAGAAGTTCGTCGCCGGTGCTGCATTGCGATGCATCATCGCGAACAGTTTGTCGCGCCAGGCAGGCATGTTCCGGTGCGGGGTGGCGACGATAGTCTCGCGACTGGCGAAATACGTGGTGTCCATCGGATCGAAATACACTCCGCCCGCGTCGCACGAGCGCATCAGTGCCAATGGCACGTCAGGCATCTCGACAAAACCGAACCGTACCAGCACACGGTAGAAATCGTCGCCGATCGGCTCGATCTTCAACCGTTTGTCCTTGGGCGCAATGGGCACGCTCAAAGTCTCCACCGTGAGGAACACATTGCGCTCGTGCAGCACTTTGTTGTGCTTGAGGTTGTGTAACAGCGCATGCGGGACGACGCCCTTGTCGGCGGTCAGGAAAACCGCGGTACCCGGCACGCGAACTGGCGGCGCCAGCATCAGGCCAGGCAGGAAGGTGTCGAGCTTGATGCCTTCCTTCTGTACCTCGGCATGTAGCAACTCGCGGCCGCGGCGCCAGGTACGCATCAATGCAAATGCGATGACGCCAATCGCGATGGGCACCCAGGCGCCATCGAGGAACTTGACGCCATTGGCGACGAGGAACGCGACGTCGATCACGGCGAACACGGCACACAGCGGAAGTACCCACCAGCGCGCTTTCGTCCAGCGCGCACGGGCGAGCAGGGCGAGCAGCAATGTATCGATGAGCATCGTGCCGGACACTGAAACGCCATACGCCGCCGCCAGTGCAGTCGAACTACGGAACGCCAGCACAAGGGCGATGACGGCCACCATCAGCCCCCAGTTGATGCCGGGGATATAGATCTGGCCGATGGTCTCGTGCGAGGTGTGCTTGATCTCCATGCGCGGGATGTAGCCCAACTGCATGGCCTGTCGCGCCACTGAAAAGGCACCGGTGATCACCGCCTGCGATGCGATGACGGCTGCAGCCGTTGCCAGTCCGATCATCGGATAGCGCGCCCATCCCGGGACGCCGATGAAGAATGGATTCGTGACCGACGCCGGATCCTGAAGAACGAGCGCGCCTTGCCCCATGTAGTTGAGCATCAGCGCGGGCAGGACGAAGAACGTCCATGAAATGCGAATGGGCTTGGCGCCGAAATGACCCATGTCCGCATAGAGGGCTTCACCGCCTGTAATGGCGAGCACTACCGCGCCGAGGATGAAGATGCCATGCCAACCGTGGATGACAAAAAACTTGACCGCCCACCACGGATTGAAAGCTTGCAGGACCGCGGGATAGTGACTGATGTTGAATGCACCGATCGCGGCAATCGACAGGAACCACGCAATGGTGATCGGACTGAACACGCGACCGACCTTGGCGGTGCCGAATCGTTGTCCGATGAATAGCACAAGCATGATCACGACCGCCAGCGGCACGATCCAGTGGTGGAACGCTGGCGCGACGACCTGGATGCCCTCCAACGCGCTGAGCACGGAAACCGCTGGAGTAATGACGCCATCACCAAAGAACAGCGACGCGCCGAAGATGCCGAGGACGCCGACGATATAGCTCGAACGTGCTGTCTTGGGCAACGTGCGCTGGACGAGCGCCATCAACGCCATGATGCCGCCCTCGCCTTCGTTGTCGGCGCGCATGATGATCGTGACGTACTTGAGCGTCACCACGAACATCAGCGCCCAGAAGATCAGCGACAGCACACCCAGCACCGTCGCGTGATCTGGCGTCAGGCCGTAATGCGGCAGGAACGCTTCCT
>JBBSUF010000016.1:0-29875 GCA_038235185.1 Lysobacterales bacterium | reverse complement strand
TCATCGCCGCCGAAGCGGGCCACCGTGTCCAGCGGTCGCAGGCAGCCTTTGAGGCGCGATGCTACAACCTCCAGCAGCTGATCTCCGGCAAGATGTCCACGCCGATCGTTGAGAGCCTTGAAGTGATCGATATCCATGATCCCGATCGCCACCATTTCGCCAGTGCGTTCGGCGTCCGCCAGCGCCGCTGCCAGTGCCGCATTGAACCCGATGCGGTTCACCGCGCCCGTCAGCGGATCGTGCAGGGACTGATGACGGATCAGCGCGACGGCGTCGCGGGCGGTGGTGACATCGCGCATGCCCAAGGAAACACCATCCCCAAGCTTGGTCAGCTGCGACTCGTACCAGTGCATCGCCCGGACGACGGACGCTCGCTCCAAAAGCAGTGTGCCGCCCTTGGAGACGACTTTCTTGCAGGCGGCGAGCATCCCATCGTCGCGGAGCGGCGGGTAGCACTCGCACATGCCGCGACCGATGACCTCGGCGCGCGGCCGGCCGAGGATCTTTTCGGCAGCGGCATTCATCATGGCGTAGCGCATATCAACGATTTCTCCGGCCTCGTCGCGCATGCATTCCAAAATGAAGAAACCGTCGATGTTGGATTCCATCGCGGC
The DNA here is from genome assembly GCA_038235185.1 of Lysobacterales bacterium. GTDB lineage: Bacteria > Pseudomonadota > Gammaproteobacteria > Xanthomonadales > Xanthomonadaceae > Cognatiluteimonas. The sequence goes on along the minus strand of JBBSUF010000016.1, from coordinate 29,261 downwards.
TTCCGCCTTGGCCATGCCGGCTATCGCGGTGCGGCGCGAATGATCCAGCGCGGCCAGGAGCGGTACCAGCTCCTTGCGCAGGATCCACAAGCTGGCACCGAGCAGCGCCAGCAGGAACAGCAGGATGCGCTCGAATTGCTGGCGGATAGGTGCATAGATCTCGGCGACGTCGCGTTTTGTGACCAGGCCAAGGCCGGTATCGCCGACCGGACTGTAGCTCGCAAGCACGCGATGCCCGAGATAGTCCAGGCCGACCATCGTGCCGATCTCGCCGTGCAACGCAAGCTCCATCGGCAGCCGCTGGCCACTGACTATGCGGGGCGCGCGGAAGGGTTGTCGCTGGTGGCGCGCCGGGAAGCAGCGCACACCTGTCCCGGCAGGCGTGCAGACGATCATCTCGGTCGTCTCACCAAGTGCATTTGTTTCAGCGTCGATCTTGGTGAGTATCGGCAGCGGCTGCTCGGTGACCAGTGCCGTATCGGCCAGCCCGCTCGCGTCCAGGCTCAGGACGCGTCGCAGGATGAATTTCCCGTCCCAGATCAGCTCGCCCGGGTAACGCCCGCTGATTGGAACGCGGAAGCGTGCCCGGGGGACCGGGGTGCCGGCCAGCGTGTGCTCGATGGCGCCATGCCGCAACGCCAGGAACGAAAAACCGTTCTCCGCCAACTTCTTCGCACGCGCCTGCAGCAAGGCATCGCGCGATGGCGCATCCATCCCCGACTCACTCGCCAGCAGGTTGCCGATGTCGTCCAGTGCGAGCTGCGCGTGAACGCTGCGGTTGGGGAGGTTCAATTCGAACATCAGCACACGATCGCGCGTCACCTGCAGTAGACCGCGGCGCGCCTCTGCCTCGACCTGCGACTGCAGGAAGGCGAATCCGGCGATGCCGGCGCAGAGCGAGGTGACGAGCAACAGAACGGCCGCCGTCAGGAACACGTGGCCGATCTGCGCCTCCCCCTCCTCCTCCGGTTGCAGCCGCGCGTGACCCGCGCCGGCCAGGGCGAGCAAACCCGTGCCCAACACCAACATGCCGGCTGCTGTGTGCATCGCCATCCGCACGACGCCAGCCCAGCCGTAGAGATACTCCAGTTGCAGGGCATACCCCAGCATGCCCATTGCACCGAGTGTGAGGACTCCAGCGGCGGAACTACGGGCAAACCGATTCGCCCTCGCAGATCGGGTGGAGAGCACACAGACGCCTGCGCCGAACATCAAAAACGCCAGCGCGGTGTTCGGCGCCATCCGTCCGGGATGCGGGTACTCAGGCTGCAGCGGTCGATGCAACTCGGGCAGCGAGAATGCCGGGCTCAGGTCCAGCCACAGCACCACCAGCTCTTCGATGGCCAACAGCGCGACGAGTCCACCGAGGATCGCCGAAACCACACGGCCAAGATGTCGATCACTGGCTCCTGCCAGCAGCGCGAGCCCTGCGAGTGCGAATCCGATTCCGGTATTGACCACCATCGGCGTCCAGCCCGCATGCAGCTGCACCATCACGGGGATATGCAATGCCCAGCCGGCCAGGGTGGATGCCGCGAGCGCCAGCACAAGACTGGCCGAGATGACTCCCGTCGTGTGCGTCGTCGGCATCAATTTAAGTGGGCCGGTCATGGACCAACTATAGGCCGCCGAGCCACACGTTCCACAAACCCCGCACCACCCACGCGAGCGGGTTCAGCAAACGTCGCCTGTGGCCGGTTTCAGCGTCACCCTCACCCGCAGGCCCGGCTCATTGTCGAGCAGTTCGATGCGGCCTTCATGACGCACGACAATCGCGCGCACCAAGCTCAGGCCCAGGCCGGTGCCTGGTGATGCGCGATGGGCCTCCATCCGCGCGAAGCGGTCGAAGACCCGCTGGCGTTCGGCTTCTGGAACACCTGCGCCGTGGTCGGCAACCTCCAACTCCACTGCCTGCGGCGTCCCGTGCAATCGCAGGTGCACCGCACTGTCGGCGGGCGCGAATTTGACGGCGTTGTCCAGCAGGTTCACCAGCAATTGGAACAGCTGGTCGGCATCGCCATGCACCTGCGTCGGGATCGTGTCGGCGAGCAGCGTGATGCCCCGTTCGCCGGCGATGGGGGCATAGAGATCGATCACGTCTCCCACCAGTTTGTCCAGCTCGACCGGCGCATTGTGTCCGGGCGGCGATTGTGCCTCGATCCGCGCCAGTCGCAGCAACGCACCGAACGTTTGCAGCAGCTGGTCGGTTTCCGCGATGGCCGCATCAAGCATCTGCGTTTGTGCGGATGTTGCATGGACGCCCTCCACGCGCATGCGATCAAGCCGATTGCGCAATCGGGTCAATGGCGTGCGCAGATCGTGGGCAATGTGGTCGGTGGCATGACGCACGCCATCGAGCAGTTCACCGATACGATCGAGCATGCCGTTGAAGCGTCGTGCCAGTCGGTCGAACGCGTCATCGCTGCCATCCACGCGCGCGCGCAAGGCCAGTTCACCCGCGCCGACCTGGGCGGCGGTGTCGTCAAGGCTGCTCAGCCGCCCGGCCACCCATTTGGCGGTCAATCCGCCGACCAGGACGCCAAGTGTGGTCGCGACCAGCAACCCTACCAGTGCGGTGCGCAGCATCAATGCGAGGAATCCGTCCTGGCTGCGCGTACGCAATCCGGTGACCAGTACATCGCCAGAGTCCAGCGGCTGCACATTGGCGATGACCCGCGACACGCTGTCGTCCACGTCACGTTCCCGCAGCTCGATCCAACGCGGAGCCTTCGTGACCCCCGGCGGAAGCAATGAGAACGTGCCCGCCAGGATTTTGCCCTCGCGGCTGACCACCGCATATTCGGCATCCGGATCGTCGGCGGAGTCGACGCGGTCGCGCACCTCGGCGATGAGTTCCTTGCGTCCCCCGTCGTGATAGATCTGCAGCAGCCCGCCGACATCCGCGCGCACGACTTCCCGCGCGTCATTGGTCAGCAGCGTCGACACCGCAAAGTAAACGCCAGCACCCAGCAGGACGATGGCCAGCAGGAAGGAGCCCGTCACCGCCAACGCCAGCCGTGCACTGGTGGATTGCAGCGTGGCCAACGCCGGGCGTCTGGTCACATTGATAGCCTTCTCATGCCGCCTGCTCAAGAACCCAAACGATAGCCTGCGCCACGCACGGTATGCAGCAGTGGCACGGAAAAGCCCTGGTCGATCTTTTGCCGAAGACGGCTGATATGCACGTCGATGACATTGGTCTGCGGGTCGAAGTGATAATCCCACACGGCTTCGAGCAGCATGGTGCGGGTCACGACGCGGCCGGCATGACGCATCAGGTATTCCAACAGCCGGAATTCGCGCGGCTGCAGTTCGATGGTCTTGCCGCTGCGCACGGCCTCGCGCTTGAGCAGGTCCAGCTCCAGGTCATCCACGCGCAGCCGCACGGGTTCCCCGCTGCCACCGGTACCCCGGCGGGCAAGGGTGTCAAGACGCGCACTCAACTCGGCGTAGGCAAACGGCTTGACCAGGTAATCGTCGGCCCCCGCGCGCAGGCCTTCGACCCGATGCTCGACATCGCCCAATGCAGTCAGCAACAACGCCGGCGTGCGATTTTCCGCGCCGCGCAGGGTTTTCAGCACAGTCATGCCGTCGAGTTGCGGCAGCATGCGGTCCAGTACGATGGCGTCGTAGGTTTCGGTAGTCGCCAGGAACAGGCCGTCCTTGCCGTTATCGGCGTGGTCGACGCTGTGCCCATCCTCCCGCAACCCCTTGGCGATGAAGCCTGCGGTGTGGGGATCGTCTTCGACCAGCAGAATGCGCATGCGCTCTCCAGAGACTCACAAAAGAATACCCCGCCGGCATGACTGCCGACGGGGTACGGATCACCTCTCAACGCCGGCCCGTCAATACAACGGCAAGCTCGGCTTTGAGGCAGCTTGACCTTACGGCTTGGGCGGCGTCGCGGTGGCGTCGTCGGACTTCTTCATGTCGTCCGCGTCGTGATCGGCCTTCTTCGCCATGTGGTGATGCGCGTGGTGACGTGCGTGGTGATGGCGGTGATGGCGGTGATAAACGGTCTTGCTGGTGGACGTGGTGGTGGTCGTAGTCGTCGCTGTCGTGGGAGCGGCGGCCGGAGCCGCGGCGGCAGGCGCAGGAGTCTGGGCGAACGCTGCGGTGGTGCCGATAGCCAGGCCCAGGGCCAGTGCGATTTGCGTGATCTTCATTTTGGATTCCTTTGTCGACGAAAGTGTCCATCGGACCGGGATACGCCCAGCCCACGGGCAGCCTGCGCCGGGCCATCCCATGAAAGGCATGGTGGCCGGATGAAATTTTGGTAATGAATGGGCAGCAGGAACGCTGACGAGACAAAAGAACCTGGGACGACACGGGCATTGTCCCGGGGTCATCGACAGTCATCCAAGCCGCCGCATGGCAGCGGCATGGAGGACTTTCGTACAGGCCCGGTTTTTCAACCGGATTTATTCAGCCGGGCCGATTAGCGATAACGCGCCCATCGCATGCAATGCCCATGACGACTGCGGCGCATGCAGCGGTGGTGCCCACGATAATGATTGCGACGCCAATGGCGACGCGGGTGCACGACGGCATCAACCCCGTTACGCACGTCATGTGCAACTTCGGACGGGACAGGTGGCGGCGGTGGCGGTGGCGGGAATGCAAAAGCAGAACCAGCGGCCAATGCAAGGCCGAGCCCCAGCAACGTCGTGCGCAAGGAGAAAAGTGTGGTCATGGAAAGCTCCCGGAGGTGGTCAGCAGGTTGCGACAAAGGGATGATCGCCCCGCCACCGTGCACTGATCTTTGTAAAAAACACGTGCAGGGTGACCGGTGCATCACAGGCCCCGGGCAGCCTCTGCCACCGCACGGAACAAAGCGCGCCCCTTGTTCATTGTTTCTTCCCACTCTTTTGCCGGATCCGAGTCGTGGACAATCCCGGCGCCAGCCTGCACGTGCAGCTTGCCGTCCTGGATCACCGCCGTGCGGATGGCGATCGCGGTGTCCGCGTCGCCATGCCAGCCCAGGTAGCCGATGGAGCCTGCATAGACATTGCGCTTGATCGGTTCGAGTTCGCGGATGACTTCCAGCGCGCGGATCTTGGGCGCACCGCTGACGGTGCCCGCAGGGAACGTTGCGCGTAGCACGTCGGCATAGCTCAGGCCGGTCTTCAATGTGCCGGTGACTTCGCTGACGATGTGCATGACGTGGCTGTAGCGTTCGATCACGAACTGCTCGCCAACTTCCACCGTACCGGGTTCGCTGACGCGACCGACGTCGTTGCGGCCGAGGTCGATCAGCATCAGGTGCTCGGCGCGCTCCTTCGGGTCGGCCAACAGTTCGGCTTCAAGCGCGGCGTCTTCTTCCGGCGTCTTGCCGCGTGGCCGGGTGCCGGCGATCGGGCGGACAGTGACGACTCCATCCTGCAGCCGCACGAGGATTTCCGGGGAGCTGCCGACGACCTGCATGTCGCCGACATCAAGGAAGTACATGTACGGCGAAGGATTCAGTGCGCGTAGCGCGCGATAGACGTCGACTGGGCGCGCGTGGAAGGGCACGCTCAGCCGTTGTGACAACACGACCTGGAAGATGTCGCCGGCGGCAATGTATTCCTTTGACTGCTCGACCGCGGCAATGAATCCTTCGCGCGTGAATCCAGAGACAAAATCGCTTTCGTCCAGTGCCGCGGGCAGCAATGTCTCGGGATAACCGGCGCCAGCGTGGCGCAGGCGATGGGTGAGTTCGTCCAGCCGTCGGTTGGCGCGCGCCCACGCCTGCGGCTCGCGCGGATCGGCGTGCACGATCAGGTACAGGCGGCCCTTGAGGTTGTCGAACACCGCGACTTCCTCGCTGAGCATCAGCAGGATGTCGGGGGTACCCAGCTCGTCGGGCTTGTCGCCACCGGCCAGGCGCGGCTCGATGTACTGGATGCACTCGAAACCGAACCAGCCCACCAGTCCACCGGTGAATCCCGGCAGCCCTTCGAGTTTCGGCACCGAATGCTCCGCACGCAAACGCTCGACCTCGGCAAATGGATCGGCCACTTCGCGCGCTTCGACCAGTTCGCCATGTTCGGTGACATACAACGTGTGGCCGGCGAATGCGTACACGCGTTTGGCCGGTAACCCGATGATCGAATAGCGACCGAAGCGCTCGCCACCTTCCACCGATTCGAACAGATAGGTGTGCGGGCCATCGGCGAGCTTCAGGTATACCGACAGCGGCGTGTCCAGGTCCGACAGCACCTCGCGCACCACCGGGATGCGGGTATGGCCGTCGGCGGCGTGTTGCTGGAAGAGTTCCTGGGGATGTGCGGATTCGGAAGGCGTTTTCACGCGGCAGGTCCTTCAATCAAGACGGCGGAGCATTTTTCGCGGGCCGATGCGGTGTCATCCGCATCGATCTTTTCATTGGCATCGTTGCTTCAGCGACATGCAGCGGCAACCGCGCCCTTCATCTCGCGGATGACCTGGGCGTAATCGGCGTGGCCGAAAATCGCCGACCCCGCGACGAAGGTGTCCGCACCGGCCGCCGCAATCGCGCCGATGTTGTCGGGTTTGACGCCGCCATCGATCTCCAGCCGGATGATCTTGCCGCTGCGACTGTTGCAGGCGATGTCGATCATCTCGCGCACGCGGCGCAGTTTATCGAGCGTGGATGGAATGAACGACTGCCCGCCGAAGCCGGGATTCACCGACATCAGCAGCACCATGTCCAGGTCTTCCAGCACCCAGTCCAGCACATCCACCGGCGTCGCCGGATTCAACACCAATCCAGCGCGGCAACCGTGCGACTTGATCAACTGGATGGTGCGATGCACGTGGCGGCTGGCTTCCGGATGGAAGCTGATGTCGGTGGCACCGGCATTGGCGAAGTCGGGAATGATGCGATCCACCGGCTCGACCATCAGGTGCACGTCGATCGGAGCGGTGACACCGTGCTTGCGCAGCGCTTCGCAAACCATCGGGCCGATGGTGAGGTTGGGTACGTAATGGTTGTCCATCACATCGAAATGCACCCAGTCGGCGCCAGCGGCGATGACGTTGTCGACTTCATCGCCAAGCCGGGCGAAATCGGCGGAAAGAATGGACGGTGCGATGACGGTAGGTTGCATGTGGATCCCGGATTGCGTCGCTTCAGGCTCGGTTTTTGTTTTCAGGTGCGGCGTTTGCGGATGCGTGCGTAGGCGGCATTGACTTCGCGGGTCCTGCGTTCGGCTTGACGTTTCGGCTCGTCGCCGGCCACCCGGTCTGGATGATGCTGCGCGAGCAGGCAGCGCCGCGCGAGATCGACCTCCGCGGCGCTCGCTCCCGCCGTGAGCCCCAGCTGGTGATACGGGTCATCACGGCGCGCGTCGAACCATCCCTCATCCACGGCATGGCCGATCAACAGGCCCAGCAGCGCACCCAGCAGAGAATCGGAGCGCAGCAGCACGATGCCCGCGACAATGCCGATCATCTTGCCGTTCCAGCGGCTGGGCGATGCGCTGTTCTTCATCGGGGCAGTTTACAGGCGGTGGCCGGCGCATCGTTACACTAGGCGGCCTTTGGTACTTCCTGCTGGATTCGTGTGGCGAATCAACTGCGACCTTACCTGCTTGAGTCCGACCTTCCTGGCCTGCCGCTGCGCCATCGCGGCAAGGTGCGCGATGTGTTCGAACTGCCGTCCAGCCAGGAGCCATTACTGCTGATCGTCGCCACCGACCGGCTCAGTGCGTTCGATGTGGTGCTGCCGGACCCGATCCCGGGCAAGGGCGAGATGTTGTGCCAGATCAGTAATTTCTGGTTTGCCCGAACTGCCCATCTGGTCCCCAACCACCTCACCGGCATCGATGTCGCCAGCGTGCTGCCGGCAGGCGTGGATACAACTCTGTATGCCAGGCGTTCGGTGGTGACGAAGAAACTCAAGCCCGTGCCGGTGGAAGCCATCGCGCGTGGTTACCTGATCGGCAGCGGCTGGAAGGATTACCAGCGTACCGGCCGGGTCAGCGGCATCACCCTGCCCGACGGCCTGCAGCAGGCCGAACAACTTCCGCAGCCGATCTTCACCCCGTCGACCAAAGCCGCGGTCGGCGACCATGACGAGAACATCGACTTCGACACGATGGTGCGCACGGTGGGCGCGGAGCTTGCCGAACAGGTGCGCGACGCCACGCTGCGGCTCTACACGTTCGCGCGCGACTATGCGGCGCAACGCGGCATCATTTTGGCCGATACAAAATTCGAGTTCGGCACCGACGCCGATGGCCGTTTGTACGTGATGGACGAAATGCTGACGCCAGATTCGTCACGCTACTGGCCAATGGTGGCGTATTCGGTCGGGAGCAGCCCGCCGAGTTTCGACAAGCAGTTCGTGCGCGACTACCTGGAAACTCTCGGCTGGAATAAAACCGCACCCGGCCCACGCCTGCCTGCCGACGTCATCGAGCGCACCCGCGAAAAATACGCCGAGGCATTGCAGCGCCTGGCGGAAATTTCTGTCGACTGAGCGGCAGCCAATGAACATGTCCACCGACAGCATCCGCACCACCCACGAACGGCCGATAGATCGCTGGTTCGCGCATTATTCCGACGATCATCGCAACGATACCAACCAGTGGATCCATGTGTTCGCGGTGCCAGCGATCCTGTGGAGTGCGGTGGCGATGTTGTGGTGCGTTCCAGTGCCTGGAACGCTGTTCCAGCCGGGCCTGTGGGCGGCGCTGGCCATGTTCATTGCGTGGGTGTTTTACAACCGTGCATCACGCAAACTCGGCTACGGAATGCTCGCGATTTTCGTCGCGATGGCGTGGACGATGCGCTGGTTGTATGCATTGCTGGGCCAACAGCATCTTCTGTTTGTGGGAATTGGAATCTTCGTCGTGGCCTGGATCGCACAATTCATCGGCCATCGGATCGAGGGCCGCAAGCCGAGCTTCCTCACCGACCTCACCTACCTGCTGATCGGTCCGGCATGGGTGTTGGCAAAGCTGTATCGCAAGCTCGGCTGGTCCTACTGACCAGGACGCCTCAGTGTGCCGTTGGCGCTGGCGCAGTGGGTCGAACCGCGCGGATCTCGCGCAACAACTGTCGCAACCACACCGCGCTTTCCACTTCGCGGCCATCGGTAAAACGGACGCGATAAGCAATGCCCGTCCACGAAGATCGGGTCGCCAGGACGTCGATGAATTGTTCTGCGGTGGTGATGCGGCCATGTGCTGCGGAAAGTTTGCGCTTCAGATGCGCGGCCGCTTCGGCTGCCGTGTGTTCACTGCCATTCCGGATGAATACAACGTCGCGCGAATGCGCGACGCGTGAAATCAACGCGTCGATGTCTGGGCTTTGTGTGTTCACTGCGGCTGATGCCAGCATCGGGGCAACCAGCGAAAATACGAACACCAGCCAAGCGCTTCGAAGTCTGTTCATGACGCCAGCATGCCCACACCACGTCAACGCGGGCTGAACATCTGCGCGTCAGGCTGGAAGAGTCGCGGCGCGTAGCCAAAATCCCGACGTGCCGGAGTCGCATCGAACACCAGGTCGCTCCCCATTCGCGCGATTACAGCCTTGCCAAGGCTGCCGTATCCGCCCAACGGCGCAACTCCAAGCGCTGCCCCAAACACCCACCGCGGTATTTCGACAAGCCGTGGACGCGGCTGCAACACATTGAGCGTGCGCATGATCATTTCGCGATAGGTGAGCGTTTCCCCGCCGGGCAACGCGTAGATCTGTCCATGCGCAGCTGTTGCATCGCAGGCCAGCAGCGCGGCCGCTGCGAGATCATCGACATGCACTGGCTGGCGCAGCCCGCAGGCGTTGCGCGGCAATACGAACCATCCCCACTTGGCCGCAAGCGCCACGACCCGCGTGAGCGTGCGATCACGGCCGGCGCCATACACCAGCGTCGGCCGCAGCAAGGTGGCGCAGGCGTCGCGCGCAGCTGCGGCCGCAAACAGCGCGCGTTCGCCCTTCGCCAGCCGCGAGGCAACATCACGTTCCGCCAAGTCACTGGAAGCGGACTTGACTTCAATGCTGGTGGATCCGAATGCAATCACCCGCGATGAAGTGATGGTTGACCGTGCATACCAGTCGGCGAACAGGTCGAGTGGTCCGCAGCTGAAGATCGCCTCGACCGAACCAGGCAATCCATCGACATGTGCCAGGTCGCCGCGCAGCCAGTTCACGCCATGCGCGTCCACGTGCGCATTGCGCGACACCGCGACCACGCGCCAGCCAGCGTCCTGTAGCCGTGCAATCAACGGCGCGCCGATCTGGCCGCTGGCGCCGAACACAAGTGCCTCGCGCATCAGCTATCTGCCTGCAGGACCGTGCGCAAGTGAGCCGACAACTACAAGCTCCGCGTTTCAGTCAATCTTTGCAGTCCACTCTCGCACTGTTCACCCGCAACGCTCGACATAGTCGATCTGCGGAACCTGTCCGACGCGCCACGCGGTGACCTTGCCGGTGGCATCGGTTTCGAACACCACCACGCCGCCGGCGTCATCGCTGGATTCCACACGCAGGACCATGCCGCCTTTGATGTATTTGTGTGGCGTCTCAGTCACGTGACCGGCATACAGCTTGCGGATCTCGGCGATGTCCATCCCAAGCTTGCCGCCGCCCGGTGCCGTTTCCTTATCGGTGCCGACGTCATAGCGGACGAATTTGTCGGACTCCATCATCAAACCGAAATCGCCCGGCGCCTTCGCTGAGCTGGGCGTGAGGTAGTAGCAGATGACGCCGGGCGCGGGTTTGCCGTTCAATTCTCCATCCCAGGCCTTCTTTACCTCATCAGCGTTCATCCCGAAATGCAGGTGTCCATAGCCGTTGATGTGGGCATCGCCGGTTTGCGTCAACGCTGACGCAGCAGGGGGACGGGCCACGCTGGCTGGATGGGCGGATGTTGCGGCTGCCGGGGCGGGCGTGGTCGCTGCAGGCGCGGGCGAAGGCTCACGCTTGCAGGCCACGAAGGCCACGCATAGCAGCAGGATCGGGAGTTTGCGCAGCATGGGGGTTCCAATGGTATGAATGCAAGAAGTGAGGAGCCTAACGCGACTCCGTTAATGCGTTGCGAAACCACTCAACGAGGCGCCTGGAAATGCTTTTGCAACCCCGTCCAGCACGCCTGGTAATCACGTTGTCGGTGTGCCGCATCGATCGCCTGCAACGTCGGCCGGATCACCGCACGCGACTCGAACATGAAGGCCATGGTGTCGGTGATGACATCGGGCTTGGACAAATCGGCATTGCTGGCCTTCTCGAACGTCGCGGCATCCGGCCCATGCCCCGTCATGCAGTTGTGCAGGCTGGCGCCGCCGGGCGCGAAGCCTTCAGCCTTGGCGTCGTAGGTTCCGTGGATCAAGCCCATGAACTCGCTGGCGACATTGCGATGGAACCATGGCGGCCGGAACGTGTCCTGCGCCACCAGCCAGCGTGGCGGGAAGATCGCGACATCCAGGTTGCCGACGCCTGGCGTATCGCTCGGAGATGTCAGCACCAGGAAGATCGAGGGATCGGGGTGATCGAAACTGATCGAACCGATGGTGTTGAAGCGGCGTAGATCGTATTTGTAAGGTGCGTAGTTGCCATGCCAGGCGACGACGTCCAGCGGCGAATGGCCGATGTCGGCGCGCCACAGGTAGCCCTGGAATTTTGCGATCAGCTCGAACGTGCCTTCGCTTTCCTCGAAGGCCGCCTGTGGCGACAGGAAATCGCGCGGATTGGCCAGGCCATTGCTGCCGATCGGACCCAGATCCGGCAACCGCATCAATGCGCCGAAGTTCTCGCAGACGTAACCGCGCGCGCTGCCATCGGGCAACGCCACGCGGAAGCGCACGCCGCGCGGGATCACTGCGACTTCCTGCGGCTCGATCTCGAGCACGCCCAGCTCCGTCTCGATGTGCAAACGGCCCTGCTGCGGGACGATCAGCAACTCGCCATCGGCATCGTAGAAGTAACGACCCGACATGTCGCGATTGGCGGCATACAGGTGAATGCCGATGCCATGCAGTGCCGCCGGCGAGCCGTTGCCCGCCATGGTCAGCAGGCCGTCGACGAAATCGGTGGGCGCATCGGGAAACGGCTGTGGGTTCCAGCGCAGCTGGTCTGGTGTGATCGGACCGGTGCCAAAATCGTTGTGGAACCGCGACTGTTCCAGCAATGCGAACGCCCCATGCATCGCCGCCGGGCGAATGCGGTACAACCAGCTACGACGGTTTTCACTGCGCGGCGCAGTGAACGCGGTGCCGGACAACTGCTCCGCATACAAGCCGTGCGCGACGCGCTGCGGCGAGTTGCGGCCAACCGGCAACGTGCCCGCAACCGCTTCGGTCGCGAAGCTGTTGCCGAAGCCCGATTGGTAGCCGTTCGATTTCATCGTGCGCCTGCGATCACAACACGCCGCGTTTCATCTGGTCGCGTTCAATGCTCTCGAACAATGCCTGGAAGTTGCCTTCGCCGAAACCTTCGTTGCCCTTGCGCTGGATGATCTCGAAGAAGATCGGCCCGATCGCATTGGTGGTGAAGATCTGCAGCAGTTTGCGCTGCTTGGTTTCCAGATCCGCGTCGATCAGGATCCGGTTTTTTGCCAGCCGCGGAACGTCTTCGCCGTGATTGGGCACGCGCTCGTCGATCACTTCGAAATAGGCCTCGGGCGTGTCAAGGAATTCGATGCCCGCTTCACGCATCCGCTCAACTGTCGAATAGATGTCGTCGGTGAAGCAGGCGATGTGCTGGATGCCTTCCCCCTGGTAGGCGTCGAGGTATTCGTTGATCTGCGACTTGGGATCGCTGCTCTCGTTGAGCGGGATTCGCACGACGCCGTCGGGCGCGGTCATCGCCTTCGACACCAGCCCTGTCTTGGCGCCCTTGATGTCGAAATAACGGATTTCGCGAAAATTGAACAGGCGCTCGTAGTAGTCCGACCACTTCTGCATGTTGCCGAAATACAGGTTGTGGGTGAGGTGGTCGATGAACGTCAGCCCGAACCCCTGGGGATTCGGGTCGGCGCCCTGCACCGGAAGGAAGTCTTCATACATGTGCCCGTTGTCGCCATAGCGATCGACCAGGTACAGCATGCAGTCGCCAATGCCCTTGACCACGGGTGCATCGACTGCCTTGCTTTCGGGTTTATGGTCGATCGCCTCACCGCCGTTGGCGATCACCATCGAGCAGACCTCATCGGCCGGCTTGTTGAATCGGATCGCAAAACCGCAGGCACTGGGTCCGTGCGATCGGGCGAAGTCGGCAGCGAACGAATCGGGATCTTCGTTGACGAGGAAATTGACACCGTTCTGCCGATACACCGTGATCGCGCGCGTCTTGTGCTGCAGCACGGCGGTGAATCCCATGCGAGTGAAATAGTCGCGCAGCAGGTCACCCTGCCCGTGCGGCGCGGCGAATTCGACGAATTCGAAGCCGTCGATCCCCATCGGGTTCTCGAACGTGGTCACCTGCATGCCCAGATTGGGCGGTCGGGTCTGGGTCTGGGCGCTCATGGAGGCTGCCTGCTGCGGTTGCGAGGGGATTGCCTTGTGAAGGCAGCCTGATTATAGCGTCGGCACCTGCAAGTCCATGCGAGCAAGGTTGAGTTGCCACCCATGCTGATCGACACTCCAATGCCTACAGTGTTTGCAGGAGACGACCGTGGCGGCTTCAGCCCCGGCAGGCGCGCCACATCCGGTCGCCGCACATTTTTTCAATCTTGCGCAGCAGGCCGCGCGCCGTGGCGACCTGGAGGCTGCCGGGCAACTCTGCGCCAGCGTGCTGGCGCTTGATCCCGGCCAGACGGCTGCCTCGCAATTCCTGATTTCACAGGCACTGGACCCCGGCAATCCGGCGCGCAATCCTCAGCGTGCGCGTGATCTTGCGCTACAGGCAATCGACCGGGCTCCCGCGTCAGCGGGACAAGCGTTGATCGCCCAGCTGCATTTCCTGCATGCATGCGCACTGGAGGCAATGGGTGCGCGTGAGCCAGCGCGTGCTGCCTTTGCACAGGCCCACGCGCTGGATGATCGGATGTTCCTGGCGCTCTTCAGCCAAGGTGCCCAGGAAGAAGCGATGGGGATGGCTGACGCCCAGCTGCGCACCTATCAACGTGCGCTGAACCTTGCACAGTGCGTCGGTGCGTTCGATGACGCGATACCGTTATCCGTCGATGCCCGACAGCGCATCGAGCACGCAGCAATGGTCATCGACAACGCGCGCGCAGCAGCAGTCGAACAGGCTTTGGCGCCGATCCGTGCATGCCACGGCAGCGCGGCGATCTCCCGCATCGAGCAAGCGGCGGGCATGTGCCTGGGGGACATCGAAATCGCATGGCCGAATCCCATGCAGCGACCGACCTTCCTGCTGATCCCGGGCCTGGAGCCGCAACCATGGTTCGAACGCGAGGAATTCCCGTTCCTTGCTGACATCGAACAACACACTGCCGCCATCGTTGACGAGTTGCGCGCAGTGCTTGCCGAAGCGTCGGCAATGTCGCCGTATGTCGACATGCCCGACGCTGCCCCGGCCATGGCGGTGTGGCGCGACTTGAACCGCTCGGCGCGTTGGAGCTCCTATCATCTGTTCCGACATGGCGAGCGCGTCGACGCGCATTGCCAACGCTGTCCGCGCACGCTCGCCGCGCTGGAATCGATCCCGCTGATGCGGATCCCGGAGCATTCGCCCGAAGCGGTGTTTTCCTTGCTACAGGCCGGAACACGCATCCCATCGCATACCGGCGTGATGAACGGCCGCCTGACGGTACACCTGCCATTGATCGTGCCTGCCGATTGCGGCGCGCTGAAGGTTGGCGAGGAAGCCCGGGGCTGGGCAGTCGGACGCTGCCTGGTCTTCGATGATTCGTTCCTGCATGAGGCGTGGAATCATTCCGGTGAAGATCGTGCGGTGCTGATCTTCGACATCTGGGATCCTCGATTGAGCGAAGTCGAACGCGAGGCCGCGTCAGCGGTGATCGCAGCGATCGGGCGGTTCAATCGTGCCTACTGCGACGAGGACGCCTTGCAGGAAGCGCACTGATTCGCGCCATTCGTCGGATCGACCCAAGCGGCTGGCACTTCGCGTGCGAAGTCCCGTTGTTTGCCGAAAACTATCCCGGCAAATCGAACAGCAAGACATCGGCAATATCGACGCCATCACCAGCCAAATGATGCGTGCCTGCCTCTTCGACGAATCCCACTGCATCTCCGGCGACCAGTCGACGCCCATCCAGCAGTACTCCCCCGGATGCGACATGCAGCCAGTAACGACGCGATGCATCGAGCGTGAACTGCACGGCGTCATCGTGACCGAGCAACGTTCCGCGCAACCACGCCTGCTGGCGGATGGCCAGGCTGCCGTCGGCACCGTCCGGCGAAACAAGTGTCGCCCAACGCGCACGCCGGGCGGCAGGGTCGAATGCCCGCTGCGAATGTGCGGGCGGGGCGTTCACCCGATCGGGCTGGATCCAGACCTGCAGGAAATGCACCGGCTCGCTATCCGACGCGTTGAACTCGCTGTGCTCGATCCCGTGTCCCGCACTCATCCATTGCAGCTCACCTGACCGAAGCGTTTTTGTCACTTCATCCTGCAACTGTCCAGCGCTGCCTGACGCACTATCGCGATGCGACAGCGCACCGGACAGCACATAGCTCAGGATTTCCATGTTGGCGTGACCGTGCGGTGCGAAGCCCCGGCCCGGAGCAACACGATCCTCGTTGATCACGCGCAGCGCACCAAATCCCATCCACTGCGGATCGTGATAGTGGCCGAAGGAAAACGTGTGCCGGCTGTCGAGCCAGTCGGTCTGCACCGTACCGCGCGCCGCCGACGGGCGCTCGATGATCATGGCTTGTTTCGTCCTGCCGCAGCGACCTTGGGGCCCATCGCTTCGGTCGAGATCGAGATCGCGATTTCGTCGCTGACGTTCGGCACGTATTTGGCAATGCCGAAGTCACTGCGCTTGATGGTGGTCGTGGCATCGAACCCCGCGGCAGGGCGACCGCCCATCGGATGCACGCCGATTTTGTTGATGGTGACGTCCAGAATCGCAGGCTTGGTGACGCCATGGATGGTCAGGGTTCCGTCGACCTTGAGTCCATGCGCACCGATCCGTCGCACGCGCGTGCTCTTGAACGTTGCCGTCGGGAATTTGGCGGCATCAAAAAAATCAGCGCCGCGCAGATCCTCGTCGAGTCTGGCGACGCCGGTGTCGATGCTGCTGATGGGGATCGTCACCGTAAGGGAAGACTTCGTCGGATCGGCGGCGTCGAACTGGAAATCGCCTTCGATCTTGTCGAAGCGGCCCGCCGGGTGGCTGAAGCCGAAATGGGTCCAGCTGAAAAACACATGTGTGTGCCCCGGATCCAGCGCGTAGGTGACCGGTGCGGCAATGCCTGCACTCGCAACCACTGACAGTGAAGCGGCAGCGAGCAGGCGGATCATCGTGTTGGGCATGTCGCGTCCTTCTGGATTGGTGATGGAAATTGCGGGAGGACTACTCGATGCGACAGGCTTCGTCGAACCCCAGTCGCGGTGAACGCGCGAATATGCTGGCGCGATCACCGTGGCCCAGGTTGATGAGGAAATTTGAGCAGATGCGGGTACCCGAGAAAAACGCGGCGTCTACCTTGGCGTTGTCAAACCCCGACATCGGGCCGCAGTCGAGGCCCAATGCGCGCGCGGCGAGCAGCAGGTAGGCGCCCTGCAGGCTGCTATTGCGCAGTGCGATGGTGGTCAGGTCGGCATCGGATTTACTGTCGAACCATGACTTGGATTCGGTATGCGGAAACAGCACGGGTGATTTCTCGTAAAACGCCAGGTCGTGCGCGACGATCACGGTCACCGGTGCGGCCATGGTCTTGTCATGGTTGCCCGCGTCCAGCGCGGGGCCGAGTTTGGCCTTGCCATGCGCCGAGCGGACGAACACAAAACGCGCCGGGGACGTATTGGCCGTGGTCGGGCCGAATTTCAGCAGGTCGTACAACTCGTACAGCAGCGCATCGGTGACGTCGCCGGAAAACGCATTGTAGGTACGGGCCTGCCGGAACAACCGGTCAAGGACGGTCGCGTCGAGTGGAGCGTGGAACGAATCGGTCATCGTCTGTCCTGTGGAGGCGCCGCATGCCCGGATTTGAGCGCAAGCGGCCGCCGGAGCGGGCGGAGGCGCAGTGTAGAGTGTGGTGCGTCAGGCAACCGTCAGGGCAGCGGAACGAAGTGGTCGCACGCATGGAACGACCGGGGATTACCGCCGCTGCATCGCCTGCCTGCGCGGCACGAGCCGTCGCCACCTGGCCCCTCAGCGACGGAACGGCTGGCAACATGCGCCAGGCCGATGCGCTGGCACAGGCGCTGGGACTCAATCCCCAGCTGCACCATGTTCTCTCCCCGCGACTGCCATGGCGCGCATGGGCCCCGCTGCGTGCACCTGGAAGCGAACACGCCTTCGGCACTGCATTTGCCAACGCTTTGGCGGATCCACCGCTGCTGGCGGTAGGTTGCGGACGACAGGCCGCGCTGGCAACGCGATTGCTGCGCAGCCATGGCGTGAAGGCCGTGCAGATTCTCGATCCGCGCATCGATCCATCGCATTGGGACCTGGTGATTGCACCGCAGCATGACCGCCTGCGCGGCGTCAACGTGATCTGCACCCTCGGCAGCCTGCATCCAGTAGACGACCTGTGGCTGGCACAGGCACGCGCCGACTTTGCATCGTTCGCCGACTTGCCGCGACCACGCACCGCGCTGCTGATCGGCGGCTCCAGCCGGCATGTGCGGTTCGACCGCATGGCATTCGAGGTGCTGGCGTCCAGGCTGGAAGCGGTGCTGGCGCGCGACGGCGGCAGCGTGCTGCTGAGTGCGTCGCGGCGCACCCCGCGTGAACTGCGGGATGTGTTGCGCAACCGTTACACCGAAACGCCGGGAATGACGTGGCTGGATGCCAGCGACGGTGTCAACCCCTATCCAGGCCTGCTGGCATGGGCCGATCGCATCGTGTGTTCGCCAGACTCGGTGAACATGATTTCCGAAGCCTGCGCGACGGACGTGCCGGTGTTTGTCTTCGACCCGGGACGCGCCAGTGGACGCGTGCGGGTGTTCGTGGACGCCCTGCTCGCACGGGGCCGCATCCGCGCCGTGGACTCCACGTTGGCGGCATTCGACGTTGAACCGTTGCGCGAAACCGCACGCGTGGCCGCCGAAGTACGGGCCAGGCTAGGACTCCCGGCGTAAGCCTATTTGTCGAAAGCAATTCCGCAAGCGAGTGTTGCCGTGGCGATGGCGTCGCGCGCATCGGCGATCTCCGCGGTCAGCACCGTGATGCGTGGCCGCCGATCCAGCGTGCAGCCCAATCCTGCATCCAGCAGCACGGCATGCGCTGCCTGCAAGGCCGTGCAGGTGTTCGCATCAAGGCTTCCCGCCTCGCATAGCGCGTGCAGCAGGCTGGTGGTATCACGCGGCGCCAAAAGAGTGGGGAGCTCATTCGCGTCGCGCAGCACGAGGAATTGCAACAGGAATTCCAGGTCGACCAGGCCTCCCTCGCCCTGCTTGAGATCGAAACGCGCGACAGACGCCTCCGAGCGATCCAGCTCGGTGCGCATCCTGCGGCGCATGGCGATGACGTCGTCGCGCAATCGTGTGACATCACGCACACGCGACAACGTCTGCTCGCGCACAAGGTTGAATGACCCACACAGTTCCGCGTCGCCGGCCACGCAACGTGCGCGCACCAGCGCCTGGTGCTCCCAGGTCCATGCCCGCTCGCGCTGGTAGTCGGCAAAGCCCTGAAGTGGCGACACCAACAGGCCTTTCGCACCATCCGGGCGCAAGCGCACGTCGACGTCGTAAAGACGACCTGCACCCGTCACGGTTCCCAGCAATGCCACGATCTTCTGCGCAAGCCGGGCAAACCAGCGCGCGGCGTCCAGCGGTCGTGCGCCATCGGATTGCGCGTCGACAGCAGCGTCATGCAGGAAGACGACATCCAGGTCCGAACCGAAGCCGAGCTCTTCCCCTCCAAGGCTGCCGTAGCCAATGACCGCGAAACGCGCATTGACGATGTCGCCATGCGCCGCAACGATTTCGCGCGTCGCCAACGGCACGACCACGGCCAATACGGCATCGGCGAGCCACGCCAGTTGCCGGGCGCTGTCGCGTGCCGGCTGGCGCCCATCCAGGGTGGCAAGGGCGATGCGAAAGCTCAACGCCTGGCGCATCTCGCCGAGCATCTGCAAGGCGGCTTCGGTATCGTCCACCAGGAGCGCCGCGTGGCATGCCGACATCATCTCGTCACGACCAGGCAGCGGTCCCGCGACACGCACGTCGAGCAATTCGTCGAGCAGCAACGGATATGCGGCCAGCCGCTCGGCGAGCAGCGCACTGCGGGCCACCACGTCGACCAGACGCTGCAGCGCCGCAGGTTGTTCGTCCAGCAATGCCAGATAACTGGTGCGCCGCAGGATGTTGTGCATCAGCGGCAGCACTCGCCGCACTGCCGCATCGGGCTGTGATGAAATCGCCGCGGCATTGAGCAGTGCGGGCATGACGCGATCCAGACGCGCACGCGCCGCGTCGGAGAGTGCCCGCAACGCGGGTGCCCGGGCAAAATCCCGCAGGCTGGCGTCGGCATTGCCAGCGTCGAGGAAGCCGGAGTCGGCCAAGGCATCGACACTGCCTGCATCGGGTAGTGCACGCCAATAGTTGGACAACGCCGTGGGCTCGACACTGCGGCGACGGGTGGTCAGCAATGCGTCGAATTCACCAACCACGCGCGCGCGATGCGCATCCAGTGCCGCGCGCAACCCGAGCCAATCGGCATATCCCAATCCATGGGCAATCCGCGCGCGGTCTTCGACACTGTCCGGCAAGGCATGTGTCTGCGCATCACGCAGCATCTGCAGTCGATTCTCCAGCGTGCGCAGGAAACGATAGGCATCACGCAGTGCATCGCCGGCATGCGGTGCGATGTGCCCGGCATCGACCAGTGCCTGCAAAGCCGGCAACAGTCGACGTTCGCGCAGTGGCTTTTCACGTCCGCCGCGAATCAACTGCAACGCCTGCACCAGGAATTCGATTTCGCGGATCCCTCCCGGGCCGCGCTTGATATCGTCGGCCAGTTCCTTGCGGGCGACTTCGGCGGCGATGGCGGTTTTCATTTCGCGCAGGCCGTCGAGCGCGCCGTAATCCAGGTAACGCCGGTACACGAACGGTCGCAATGTCGACAGGAAGCGTTCGCCCGCCGCAATGTCGCCGGCCACCGGTCGCGCTTTCAGCCAGGCGTAGCGTTCCCAGTCGCGGCCCTCGCGCTGGAAGTACTGCTCCATGGCCGCAAACGACAACGCCACGCGACCGGCATTGCCGAACGGACGCAGGCGCAGGTCGACGCGATGGCTGAAGCCCTCGGCCGTGACTTCGTCCAGCAGCTTTGCCAGCTGCTGGCCCAGTCGCGCGAAATAATCGTCCGCGACCAGTGGTCGCGCACCATCGGACGTAGCGCTGCCATCGCAGTCGAACGCGTAGACAAGGTCGACGTCAGAGGAGAAATTCAACTCGCCGCCACCAAGCTTGCCGAGGCCGAAGACCACCATGCGCAGTGGGCTCCCATCTGGTGCGCGGACCACGCCAAAGCGCTGGGCAAACTCGTCCTCCAGCGCAGTCAGTGCAAGGTTCAGGCATTGATCGGCCAGTCGCGTGGTGCCGGCAAGCGTGGCGTCGACATTGTCCAGGCCGAGCACATCGCGCCACACCAGCCGGGTGGATTGGGCCGCCCGATACCGTCGCAGGAGCGCGGCCCAGTCACCACGGTTGTCGTGGGACAGCCGTGGCAGGGCGTCAGGATGGTCAAGCAGCAACAGCGGCAACAGGGCCGGCTGGCGGGCGAAGGTCGCGATGGCGAAATCGCTGACGATGGCGATGCGCTGCAGGGTCTGCGCGACGTCGGCTTCCTGCAGCAAGGACGCCAACGTCGAGGACGACTCCGACAGGCGTACCAGCGTCCGGATTGCGCGGCTTTGGATGTTGTCGACAGCCTGATCGGGGGCAAGTTCCACGCGGGGATTCTGTCATGCGAGCGCATGCGGACCGGCGCCTGAAAGAAAAAGCCCGCCCCGGACGAACCGGCGCGGGCCTGCTCCCTCCCCCACGTCGGGTGCCAAGCCATCGTGAAGGAATCGTTATTCCTGATGCACGCTGCAGTGCAGCAAGATGCTGAGCGCTTCAGGATTCAAGCTGATAGTGGACGGCAATTCCGCAGATGGCGCCTCCAGTCCACTCCATAGCCGTCGTTCACGGCACGCCTTTGGAGAACGCGATCTCGTCAGCAGTTCTGCCGCCTGGAACCGGCGTCAGGGTTTAACGAACGGTGTCCACATCACCTTCAACCATCCCGCCTGACGCCGCATCGCGCACTGCGAAGAACGATGGACGCTGTTCATCACGCACGTTCGGACGCCCCTCCCGACCGACTCACACGCCTCATTGATGACATCCGGACGCCACGCGCTGCGGGGCTTGCTTTGTATTTAAGTGTAGATACACTGATTAACATCAATTCCGACGCCGCCCTCCTCGAAACCACCCAATGCCTGTGCCTGGCCTCGCGCCGTGCTGCGCGCACCATCACGCGTGAATTCGACCAGGCTTTGCGTGCGCAAGGCCTGCGTGCGACGCAGTTCACGCTGCTTGCGGCGCT
The DNA here is from genome assembly GCA_038235185.1 of Lysobacterales bacterium. GTDB lineage: Bacteria > Pseudomonadota > Gammaproteobacteria > Xanthomonadales > Xanthomonadaceae > Cognatiluteimonas. The sequence goes on along the minus strand of JBBSUF010000016.1, from coordinate 7,660 downwards.
GCATCTGTCCGGGCCGAAATCGATCGGCGAACTGGCCGAGCTTCTGTCTGCCGATCGCACCACGCTGACGCGCAACCTCGCCGTCGCAGAGCAGCGGGGACTGGTGTCGGTGCGCGCCAGCCGCGAGGACGCGCGCTCGCGGATCGCGACCATCATTGCGAAAGGTTCACGCACATTGCGTGCCGCATTGCCGGTATGGCGGAAGACCCAGCAACGCCTGCTCGACGACATCGGCGAACCTGCCGCAGCGAGTTTGCGCCGACTCGCGGGCGGGCCATGCAACATGCTCCTTCCCGCCGATCTATCGCTCCATACACTGAAGGAATCCAAGCCTTGAAGCTCTATTGGTCCGACGTTCTGTCGGCGCGCAAGACCTGCGTGGCTGCGAAATATCTTCAATCGTCCGTCGAGTACGTGTATCTCGACATGGGCCGTGGAGAGCACAAAACTCCTGAATATCTAGCACTCAACCCCAACGGCAAGGTGCCGACGCTGCTTGACGGCACGAGCACGCTGTGGGAAGCCGACGCGATCATGTGCTACTTGTCCGCACGCTGCGATTCGGAATTGTGGCCCCAGGATGCGCGCCAGTTCGACGTGATCCGCTGGCTGAGCTGGGCTGCCCAACATTTCAATCGCGCGACAGGCACGCTGCATTTCGAATACATCATCAAGTCGCGCTTCAACATCGGCAGTGTCGATACGGATGTCGTCGCACAGGCCACCAGCCAGTCCCGTCAGCATGCCGCCGTCCTGGACGCACACCTCGCCGCGCGCCATTGGCTGGTCGGTGACACGCTCACGGTGGCCGATTTTTCGGTCGCGATCGCGCTGCCGTTTGCGGACGAGGCGCACATTCCGCTGGTTGAATTCCCTGCGATTAGGCGCTGGCACGACCGATTGAACGAACTGGAAGCCTGGCGCGAGCCGCTCCCGGACATCGCCGTGGCCGCCTGATCCATACCTTCATCGATGCATTTTTCGCTTCCCGGCAACGTCGTTCGTCGCTAGATCGAACACCACCTGTGTGGCCTTGTGCGCACTGCCGTTGAGTGATTGATCGACGCGTAAAACCCAACACCCAAGGAGAGACACAATGCCCCGCACTCCCAATTTCTTCTGGTTCGAACTGGCCACCAGCGACATCGACGCAGCGGCCAGATTCTACTGCGACGTCGTCGGCTGGACCGCCGTCGATCAGCCGGGCAGCCCGGTTCGCTACGTCGTTGTCGAGGCCGCAGGCCGCGGAGTCGGCGGCATCGCCGCCGCCAATCCCGGCAGCAAACCGGCATGGAGCGGCTACATCTACAGCGACGATGTCGATGCCACCGCCAAGGCGATCATCGCCAAGGGCGGCGCGGTGCATTACGGGCCGGACGACATCCCCGGCGTCGGCCGCTTTGCCGTCGTCGCAGATCCACAAGGCGCGTTGTTCAAGCTGCTCCACCCCACGGGCCCCGATCAACCCCCGGTCGCGCCCTATACGCCGGGCCATGTTGGCTGGAACGAACTTCACACGACCGATTCCAAGGCCGCGCTCGCTTTCTATGGCCAACAGTTCGGCTGGACCCATTCGCGTGATTTCGATATGGGCGAGATGGGCACTTACCGCCTTTTTGCGGTCGACGGCGCCGACGCTGGCGGGATGATGAACAGTCCGCTCTCGCCGCCCTGCTTCTGGCTGCCTTATTTCAGCGTCGACGACATCGACACCGCGCACGAGCGCCTTAACGCAGGCGGCGGCTCCGTGATGCACGGCCCCGTTGCAGTGCCCGGTGGCGGCTTCATCATTCAAGGCAAGGACACGCAGGGCGTGATGTTTGCGCTCACCGGTCCGCGCAAATAATCGGACCGATAAGGAGAAATACGATGGGAAATATCACCACCTGCCTGTGGTTCGACCATGGCCAAGCCCGCGAGGCTGCCGAGTTCTATGCGAGCGTATTTCCCGAAAGCCATGTCGGCCGGGCACTCGATTCGCCAGCGGACAATCCCTCGACCAGGCGCGGTGAGGAAATTACCGTCGACTTCACGGTGCTCGGCCAGTCGTTCGTCGGATTGAATGGCGGCTCCAACTTCACTCCCAACGAGGCGGTCAGCTTCCAGGTCTTCACCGACGACCAGGAAGAGACCGACCGCTACTGGAACGCGATCGTCGACAACGGCGGCGCTGAGAGCATGTGCAGCTGGTGCAGGGATCGCTGGGGCTTTTCCTGGCAGATCGTCCCCCGTGCACTGATGGCGGGGATGGCCGACCCAGATCCAGCGGCCGCCAAGCGGGTGATGGTCGCGATGATGAAGATGAAAAAGATCGACATCGCCGCGATCAATGCCGCGCGCGCCGGGGGCGCGACCAATGCGTAGGCTCGTCGGCCGCGTGTTTCAGTCGCTCAATGGAGTGATTAGACGCCGGTCACGAGGCATCGCGTCGACACGACTTGCAAGGGTGACTCCCCATGTCCAAAGTTAAGGTTGCCGGTTTCGGAATGTCCATTGATGGCTTCAGCGCCGGTCCGCGGCAGAGCCTCGACGATCCACTGGGCGTTGGTGGACCGTCGTTGATGCAATGGCTGTTTCCGACGCAAACCTTCCAGCAGATGCATGGAAGTGACGGCGGTGAGACGGGAATAGACGACGATTTTGCTGCGCGCGGCTTCGTCAACGTCGGTGCGTGGGTCTTGGGCCGCAACATGTTTGGTCCCGTCCGCGGCCCTTGGCCCGATGATTCGTGGAAGGGCTGGTGGGGCGACGAGCCGCCCTACCACGTGCCGGTCTACGTGCTCACGCACCACGCGCGGGATCCCATCGAGATGCAGGGCGGGACGACCTTCCACTTCATCACGGATGGCATCCATGCCGCCCTGGATGCGGCGAAGCAGGCCGCCGGCGATCGCGACGTGCGCATCGGCGGCGGTGCGGACACTGTCCGCCAATACCTGCGGGCAGGACTGGTGGACGAGGTGCACCTCGCGCTGTCTCCCACATTGCTGGGCCAAGGGGAGGCTTTGCTGACAGGCATCGATCTGACGGAGCTTGGCTTCAAGTGCACCGAGCACGTTGCCTCACGCCAAGCGACGCACGTCATCCTGACGAAATAGAACGTCGCGCACGGCCAGGGGACGTCCGGTGCGTGGCCGCGCTCAATCCGGTCGAGGGCTTCGCCGCAAGTCGCGCAATATTTCGCGGGCCGCGTTGCGTCCAGGCAGACCGGTAACGCCGCCGCCCGGATGCGTGCCCGCTCCGCAGAGATAAAGATTCGCCAATGCACCGCGATAGTTGCCCTGCCCCAGCAGCGGTCGCGCGCTGAACAGTTGGTCCAGCCCCAGCGATCCGTGGAAGATGTCGCCGCCGACCAGGCCGTATTCGCGCTCCAGGTCCAGCGGCGACAGTGCCTTGTATCCGAGCACGCTGCTGCGGAAATTCGGTGCGTAAGCATCGACCGTGTCGATCATCAGGTTTGCGACAGTGTCGCGGTGCGCATCCCAGCCGCCGTCGACCTCCGGATGCACGTGCTGGCAGAACACGCTGGCGACGTGCTGTCCCGCAGGTGCCAGGGTGTCGTCCAGCGTGGAGGAAATCACCAGTTCGACAATGGGTGCACGCGACCAGCCGGCGTTGTGTTCCTTCGATTTTGCGTCGAAATATGCCTGCTCGAAGTATTGCAGCGACGGCCCGATCAGGATGCCGGACTGATGGTGCGGTTGCAGCTGCGTGCCGGGCGCGGCGGTGAAGTCCGGCAATTCCGACAGCGCGACATTCATGCGGAAGGTGCCGGAGCCGCAGCGATAGCGATCCATGCGCTCGGCGACATCGGCATCCAGGTGTTCGCGCGCGATGAGCTTCTGATAGAGAAGTTTGGGATTGAGGTTGGAAACGATGGTGTCGGCGTGTAGTTGGCGGCCGTCCGAAAGCTGCACGCCGATGGCTTTTCCGCCCGCTTTGACGCCATCGACCAGCACGCGTTCGACGCCGCTATCCGTGTCGATGATCACGCCGCGCGCGGCGCATTCTTTCGCAATCGCCTGCGTGATTGCACCCATGCCGCCGATCGCGTGCCCCCACACGCCGGACTTGCCGTTGACCTCGCCGAACACGTGGTGCAGCAACACGTAAGCCGAGCCGGGTGTGTACGGACTGGCGAAATTGCCGACCACCGAATCCCAGCCCAACACGGCCTTGAGTGGCGCGGATTCGAAATACGCATCGAGCAATTCACCGGCGGACTTGGTGAACAGGTCGAGCAGGTCACGACGCCCGCGCATGTCCAGGTGCTTGAGCTTTTTGCCAACATCCAGCGACGCCAGCCAGTCGGCGAGCACGAAGCGGTCGGACACATTCGGCGGTGTGCGCACCATCAATTCGCGCAGCACATGCACGACGCGATCGAGCATCGCGTAGTAATGCGGCAGGCGCTCGGCATCGCGCGTCGACCATTTCGCGACTTCGGCCTGCGTGTGTTCGCCGCCAAGTCGAAACGCGCGCCCATCCGGCAGCGGCAGGAAGTTGGCGTATGGCCGCTCGACTACGCGCAGACCATGGTCGTGCAGGCGCAGGTCGCGGATCACCTGCGGGTTAAGCAGGCTGACGGTGTAGCTGGCGGTGGAATTGCGGAACCCGGGGAAGAATTCCTCGGTCACCGCCGCGCCGCCGACAATCCCTCGACGCTCCAGCACCCGCACTTTCAGCCCGGCGCCTGCAAGGTACGCCGCACAGACCAGGCCGTTGTGCCCACCGCCAATGATCAGGACATCGCTCGTGGTCATCGGCATTGAGCTGTTCATCCGGGATGGACCGCGAGGATAACCAGAAGCGGAAGATCCGGTATATCCACGCGCTCAACTGGCCCACGCCCCTGTGCTGACCGGGCTGCGAGGCGGGCTGGGGTCGCCCGCCGCTTTTGCCTGTCCGCTTGGGTGGCCTGTCCGCGTTGTCTGCACTGATGGCACCAGTAAAACCGGCGGCCAGGCAGTTCGAAGAATGACATCCGCGATCGAACGATCGCATGGAGTGGGGCATGAAACTGTGGATGAAGCAGCACCGGGGCATGACCGGCGTGGCCGTTGTCGCGTTCTGGCTAGGGGTGATCGGTCTGTCCTTGGCGTTGTCCGGGCAGTTCTTCTCGAATCCCCTGCTGGCATTTCGCCAAGCACTGGGCCTGGATCGGGAGAGCGCCCAAACGGCCGCAGCCGCCCAGACGCAGTCCGTCCATCCAGCACAACCGGCATTCGCCCAAGAGAACGCCAGGGGTGAGCGTTCCTACGATCCATTGACGACGCGCGATGCGACCGGCTGGGTGCGCACGATCAGCCACGACGTTGGCCAGGACGGCGGGGTCAATATCAACAACGCTTTCTTCAAGAGTCTTGGCACCAACGGCCGCTCGTGCGCCAGTTGCCATGTGCAAAGTGCAGCGTGGTCGATCACGCCTCCGGAACTGCAGGCGAGATTCGTCGCAACCGGCGGTACCGATCCAATCTTCCGTCGCAATGATGGGTCGAATTCCCCCAACGCAAATGTCGCCACCGTCAGTGCGCGCCGCGATGCCTACAGCATGCTGCTGCGTCGCGGGGTGATCCGGGTGGGCATCGGCATCCCGGCCACCGCGGAATTCACCCTTGCCGATGTGCAGGATCCGTATGGCTACGCCAGCGCATCGGAGTTGTCGTTGTTCCGGCGCCCGCTGCCGTCGACAAACCTCGGTTTCCTCACCGGCATCATGTGGGACGGGCGCGAAACGATCACGCCATTCTTGCCGCCCATGGACGCCGGCCAGGACAACACCGCCTTGACGAAGGCCCTCATCCACCAGGTGGCATCGGCTACCGTAGGGCACGCGGAGGGGCTCGATCCCACGCCAGAGGAAGTGGCCGAGATCGTATCGTTTGAAACCGGCCTCACCACCGCACAGATCTTCGACGACGAGGCGCAGTTCCTCAACGCCGACGACGCCATCGGCGGACCACGCGTGTTGGCGTCCCAACGCTTCCATTTCGGCATCAACGACTCCCTCGGCGCCGATCCCACCGGAGCATTATTCGACTCGGGCTCGATGGGCCTTTTCGCAGCGTGGGCACAGTCCGGTAACCGGGGTGAGCGCAGCCGAGAACGCGCATCGGTGGCGCGCGGCGAAGCCCTGTTCAACCACATGCCGATCACCATTACCGGCGTGGGTGGCCTCAACGATGCGCTCGGTGTCCCGGCCATCGCGGGCACCTGCACCACCTGCCACAACGCCCCGAACGTGGGTAATCACACCGTAGGCCTGCCGTTGAACATCGGGCTGACCGACGCTTCGCGGCGCACACCGGACATGCCGCTGTATACGCTTCGCAACAAGAGCACGGGTGCGACCGTGCAGACCACGGATCCCGGGCTGGCCCTGATCACCGGCAAATGGAAGGACATCGGGCGCTTCAAGGGCCCGGTCCTGCGCGGCCTGGCGGCACGTCCACCGTATTTCCACAATGGCTTCGCCGCGTCACTGATGGATGTCATCAATTTCTACGACACCCGCTTCGCCATCCACATGAACCCAAGCCAGAAGCGGGACATGGTGGCGTTCCTGCGGTCGCTGTAGGCCTGACAGCATTAACGAAAGCCTGCGCAAGCAGGCCTTTCGTGCCTGGGGATCCTCGCAAGCTTGCACGCGTGCCGTATCCTCGCGGCCGACAGCAGCCAGAATCGTGCGGCAATGACCGTTTCGCCCTCACCGCACCATCCCGATGTTGTTCCCCTGTTACCACCGCAGGCTCCCGTCGCACGGACACGGCCGTGGGAGCGGCGGCTGGGGAACTGGTTGCTGCGCCGAGGCGGTTGGCGCGTGGTGGGAGAACTGCCTGACATCCCCAAGGCGGTGATCATCGGCGCGCCGCATTCGTCCAACTGGGACGGCATCTGGGTGTATTTCGCCGCCACCGCGATGGGCCTGGACATCCGCATTCTCGGCAAACCGGTCCTGTTCAAGATTCCGGTACTGGGGTTCATCCTGCGACGGTATGGCGGACTGCCGGCCAGCGAGGATCCCGACGATCGGGTGCTCGACCAGGCGAGTGCCCTGCTGCGCAATGCCGATCGTCTCTGGTATGGCATCGCACCCGAAGGCACGCGCAAGCAGGTGCCGCGGTGGCGGATCGGTTTCTGGAAGATCGCCAAGGCCAACAACGTCCCCATCGTCCCGGTGTACCTGCATTACCCCGACAAGGTGATCGGCATCGGCGCGGTCTTCCATCCCGGCGACGACATGCGCGCGGATATCGAACAGCTGCGTGCGTTTTACCGGCCGTGGCAGGGCAAGCATCACGGGATCGAATAGCGCAGCTTTGCGACGATCGCAAAAAAAAGCCCCGCCGAAGCGGGGCTTTCTGTTTCCTGCGGATCGGCGCGATCAGAAATCCATGCCGCCCATGCCGCCCATGCCACCACCGCCGCCGCCACCACCGTGGTTATGCGCTTCTTCCTTCTTCGGCGCTTCGGCAACCATCGCTTCGGTCGTGATCATCAGACCCGCGATCGATGCGGCGTTCTGCAGCGCGTAACGCGTGACCTTGGTCGGATCGAGGATGCCCAGCTCGACCATGTCGCCGTACTCGCCGGTCTGCGCGTTGTAGCCGAAGTTGCCCTTGCCATCGGCGACCTTGTTCAAGATCACGCTCGGCTCTTC